>NZ_AP017655.1:303750-607500 GCF_002355855.1 Sphingobium cloacae | reverse complement strand
AAGCGGGCGGAGGAATATGGCTCGCCGCTCGGCACGTCGGGCACGCCCGCCACGCTCTACAACTATCCCCGCCGGGACGCCGACACATGGAACCTGCAAGGCCGGCTGGACTGGCAGGCCAGCGAGGCGCTGGCCCTGCACGCCAGCCTGTCGTCGCGGGCGCGCTTCCCCACCATCTTCGAACGGTTCAGCCAGCGCTTCAATCAGGCCATTCCCAACCCCGACCTGAAAGCGGAACGCGCGACCAACGCGGAAATCGGCGGCACATGGCTGAGCGGCCCGCTCAGGCTGGAAGGCGCGCTCTTCCATAGCTGGATCGACAGGGCGATCATCCCGTCGGTGCCGATCCTCGCCTATCCCTGCACGGCCTCGACCGCGCCGCCCGCCGTCCCCACCCCCGGCTGCGCCCAGCGTTACATGAGCCAGAGCCAGAATGTGGGCAAAGGCCATTATTATGGCGGGGAAATCTCCCTGTCCGCGACGCTGATGCCGGGGCTGGACGCGGGCTTCAACTATACGCTGACCAGGCGGAAGCTGCATTATGCCGGGCAGGGCGCGTTCGAGTTGACCGGCGTGCCGACGCACAAGGGCTTCGTCTGGCTCGACTGGTCGCCCGTGGAGCGGCTGCATATCGTCCCCAGCGTCGATCTGGCGTCGAAGCGCTGGACGCTGTTCACCGCCACCCCCGCCAGTAGTCCCGTGCGTTATTACCGGACAGGCTCTTACGCGAACGCCAGCCTGCGGATCGACTATGGGCTGACGGACAATATCGACCTGGGCATCGGCGGGCGTAACCTGTTCGACGATTTTTATGGGCTGACGGACGGCTACCCCGAACCGGGCCGCACCTTCTTCGCCAGCGTCCGCGTCAAATATTGATCCAACGCCGTCAATCCGCGCCGCCCCGCATCAGCGCCATGCGCAGGCATTCGCACACCAACTCGTCCCGCTGGTTGAACAGGCGATGGGTGAAGGTCACGACGCCCGCGCCGGGCCGCGACCGGCTGGGCTTGAGCGCGGTCACTTCCGTCTCGGCGCGCAGCGTGTCGCCGATGAACACGGGCCTTGGCATCACCAGCTTGTCATAACCCAGATTGGCGATCAGCGTCCCCAGCGTCGTATCGCCCACCGACAGCCCGACCATCAAGGCGAAGGTGAAGGTGCCGTTGACCAGTATCTGCCCGAACTCCGACGCCTTCGCCGCCTCCGCGTCCAGATGAAGCGGCTGCGGATTATGCGTCATGGTGGTGAAGAGCAGATTGTCCGTCTCCGTCACCGTGCGCCGAATCTCATGCTCGACCCGGTCGCCGACCTGCCACTGATCGAAGGCACGCCCCGCCATCATTCCTCTCCCTTGTCGATCCGGACCAGCAGAGCGCCCTCGCTCACCTGAGCGCCTTCCGCCGCGTTGAACTCCGCCACCACGCCGTCGAAGGGCGCGACGAGGCCATGCTCCATCTTCATGGCCTCCAGCGTCAGCAGCCTCTGCCCCTTGGCGACATGCTCGCCCCGCGCCACGGCAACCGAGATGATCCGCCCCGGCATGGGCGAAAGCACCTGCCCATCCGAAGCGCCCCCGCTCGCCACGCCATCGACGCGCCAGGACGACAGACGCCAGACCTGCCCGCCCTCCGCGATCAGCACCGCCTCCTGCCCCTCACCCGCATCGCGCGGATCGAAGGAAACCGTCAACGGCTCGCCATCCAGCAGAAAAACAGCCTCGCCGCGAACCGGCGCGTTCAGCCGGAACCCGCTCAATCCGCCGCCGCCAGCCACAGCCGCCGCCGCATCCGCCAGCGCTTCCTCGGAAGGCCGCTCCGGCGGCATCAACGCCTCGCCCTCGCGCCCGATCAGTCCCGTGTCGATCTCCGCCGCGACGAACGCCGGATGCTCCAGCGCCTTCACCAGAAAGCCCGCATTGGTCCGCAGCGGCCAGATCGCGCTGTCATCCAGACAGGCCGCCAACCGCCGCCGCGCGCTCTCCCGATCGCTCCCATGCGCGATCACCTTGGCGATCATCGGATCGTAGAAGGGCGAAATCTCCGCGCCCTCCTCCACGCCCGTATCGACCCGGCACCCTTCGCCCAGTTCGAACACCTCCAACGCCCCGATCGACGGCAGGAAGCCCTTCGCCGGGTCCTCCGCATAGAGCCGCGCCTCCATCGCCCAGCCATGGATCGCCAATTCCGCCTGCGCCACCGGCAAAGGCTCGTCCGAAGCCACCCTCAACTGCCATTCCACCAGGTCCTGCCCGGTGATCGCCTCGGTCACCGGATGCTCGACCTGAAGCCGCGTGTTCATCTCCATGAACCAGATGCGGTCCGCGCGCAGCCCTTCCGACCCGTCCGCGATGAACTCGATCGTCCCGGCCCCGACATAGTCCACGGCCTTCGCCGCCCGCACCGCCGCCTCGCAGATCGCCTGCCGCGTCGCCTCGTCCATGCCCGGCGCGGGCGCTTCCTCGATCACCTTCTGGTGCCGCCGCTGGAGCGAGCAATCCCGCTCGAACAGATGCACCACATTCCCATGCCGGTCGCCGAACACCTGCACCTCGATATGGCGCGGGTTCGTCACCCATTTCTCCAGCAGCACCTGATCGTTGCCGAAAGAGGACGCCGCCTCCCTCCGGCACGAAAGCAGCGCCTCGGCAAAGTCCTGTGGCCCATCGACCTTCCGCATCCCCTTGCCGCCGCCGCCCGCGACCGCCTTGATGAGCACCGGATAGCCGATGGCGTCCGCCTCCGCCGCCAATCGCGCCTCGCTCTGGTCCTCGCCCAGATAGCCGGGCGTCACCGGCACGCCCGCTTCGCTCATCAGCGCCTTGGCCGCATCCTTCAATCCCATGGCCGTGATGCTCGCCGGATCGGGACCGACCCAGATCAACCCGGCATCCATCACCGCCTGCGCGAACGCCGCATTCTCGGACAAAAAGCCATAGCCCGGATGGATCGCCTCCGCCCCCGTCTCCAGAGCGGCGGCAATGATCCGATCCCCCAGCAGATAGGATTCCCGCGCCGCGGAAGGCCCGATATGCACGGCCTCATCCGCCTCCCGCACATGCAGGGCATCGGCATCGGCGTCCGAATAGACCGCCACGGTCACAATACCCAGACGCCGCGCCGTGCGGATGATCCGGCAGGCGATCTCGCCCCGGTTAGCGACAAGAAGGGAACGCATCATCGCCATCACATCCTGAACAGGCCGAACTGCGCGCGCTCGGCAATCGGCGCATTCAGCGTCGCGGCAAAGGCCAGCCCTAAGACATCCCGCGTCTGCGCCGGGTCGATCACGCCATCGTCCCACAGCCGGGCGGTCGCATAATAGGGATTGCCCTCATCTTCATATTTCCTGCGGATCGGCGCCTTGAAAGCCTCCGCCTCCTCCGCGCTCCATGCCGCCGCGTCCCGATGCACCGTCGCCAGCACGGATGCCGCCTGCTCCCCGCCCATCACGGAAATCCGCGCATTGGGCCATGTGAAGAGGAAGCGCGGCGCATAGGCCCGCCCGCACATCCCATAATTGCCCGCGCCAAAGCTCCCTCCGATCAGCAGCGTGATCTTGGGCACCTGCGCCGTCGCGACCGCCGTCACCAGCTTTGCGCCATGTTTTGCAATGCCTTCCGCCTCATATTTCCCACCGACCATGAAGCCGGAGATATTCTGGAGGAACAGCAAGGGAATGCGCCGCTGGCAGGCCAGCTCGATGAAATGCGCGCCCTTGACCGCGCTTTCGCTGAACAGCACGCCGTTATTGGCGAGGATCGCCACCGGCATCCCCCAGATATGCGCGAAGCCGCACACCAGCGTCGATCCGTAAAGCGCCTTGAACTCATGAAACTCGCTGCCGTCCACGATCCGCGCGATCACCTCCCGCACGTCATAGGGCGCGCGCACATCGTCGGGGATGATCCCGTAAAGCTCCTCGGCCGCGAACTTCGGCGGCCGCGCCTCCCGCAGGTTCACTGCCGCCTTCCGCTCCGGCTGCAAGGTCGAAACGATGTCCCGCACGATGCTCAGCGCATGGCCGTCATTCTCCGCGACATGATCGACCACGCCCGACTTGCGCCCATGCAGGTCGCCGCCGCCCAGATCCTCCGCGCTGATGACCTCCCCCGTCGCCGCCTGCACCAGCGGCGGCCCGGCAAGGAAGATCGTCCCCTGATGCCGCACGATCACCGTCTCGTCCGACATGGCCGGCACATAAGCGCCGCCCGCCGTGCAGCTTCCCATGACGCAGGCGATCTGCGGGATGCCCTGCGCCGACATGTTCGCCTGATTGAAGAAGATGCGGCCGAAATGCTCCTTGTCGGGAAACACCTCCGCCTGATTGGGCAGGTTCGCCCCACCGCTGTCGACCAGATAGATGCAGGGCAGCCGGTTCTCCAGCGCGATCTCCTGCGCCCGCAAATGCTTCTTGACGGTCAGCGGATAATAAGTCCCGCCCTTCACCGTCGCATCGTTGCAGACGATCATCGCCTGACGCCCCGACACCCGCCCGATCCCGGCGATCAGGCCCGCGCCCGGCACCTCGTCATGATAAAGGCCGTTCGCGGTGAGTTGCCCGATCTCCAGAAAAGGCGATCCCGCATCCAGCAGCCGCTCCACCCGCTCGCGCGGCAGCAGCTTGCCCCGCGCCACATGCTTGTCCCGCGCCCTGGCCGATCCGCCCTGCGCGGCCACAGCGACTTTCGTCCGCAACTCCTCCGCCAGAGCCGCATTATGCGCGGCATTGGCGCGGAAATCGTCGGTATCGAGCGACAATTTCGTATCGAGGATCGGCGCGCTCATGCCCCGATCAGTTCCCGGCCGATCAACATGCGGCGAATTTCATTCGTCCCCGCGCCGATGTCCAGCAATTTGGCGTCGCGCATATAGCGTTCGACCGGCCAGTCCTTCGTATAGCCCGCCCCGCCCAGCGCCTGCACCGCCTCCAGCGCGACCTTCATCGCATTCTCGCTCGCCAGCAGGATCGCGCCCGCCGCGTCGAAGCGCGTCGTCCGGCCCGCGTCGCAAGCCCGCGCCACCGCATAGACATAGGCCCGCGCGCTGTTGAGCGCGACATACATGTCCGCGACCTTCGCCTGCATCAACTGGAACGCGCCGATGGGCTGGCCGAACTGCCTGCGCTCCCGCACATAGGGCAGCACCGTGTCGAGGCATGCCTGCATGATGCCCAACTGAATCCCCGCCAGCACCGTCCGCTCATAATCGAGGCCCGACATCAGCACGCCGACGCCGCCATTGAGCGGCCCCATGACATTCGCCTCCGGCACCTCGCAATCGTCGAACACCAGTTCGCCGGTGGGACTGCCGCGCATCCCCATCTTGTCGATCTTCTGCCCGATGGAAAAGCCCTTATACCCCTTCTCGATGATGAAGGTGGTGATGCCCTTCGATCCCTCGCCGGTCCTGGCATAGACGACCAGCGTATCGGCCTCCGCCGCGTTGGTGATCCAGAATTTCGTGCCGTTCAGCACATAGCGGTCGCCCCGCTTCTCCGCCCGCAGCTTCATCGACACCACATCCGACCCCGCGCCCGCTTCCGACATGGCGAGGCTGCCGACATGCTCGCCCGAAATCAGCTTCGGCAGATATTTCGCCTTCTGCGCCTCATTCCCCCAGCGCCGAAGCTGGTTGACGCAAAGATTGGAATGCGCCCCATAGGAAAGCCCGATCGAAGCCGAAGCCCGCGCCACTTCCTCCTGCGCGACCACATGCTCCAGATAGCCAAGGCCCAGCCCGCCCCATTCCTCCTCGACGGTAATCCCGTGCAGCCCCAGCGCCCCCATCTCCGGCCACAGGTCGCGCGGAAACCAGTCCTTCGCGTCGATCTCCGCCGCCAGCGGCGCGATCCTGTCCGCCGCGAAGCGCGCCGCGCTCTCCCGGATCATGTCCGCCGTCTCACCCAGCGCAAAGTCGAAATCCGTCATGGCAACTCTCCTTGTCCAGAAGTGTAACGCCCTCGCGCCTCATAGGAAAATTGAAATTCCAACAAATACTGCATTGATGTTATCTATACACCTCACCTCTTGCGCCACCGGATTCAAAACCGTGTTAGATCGCCATCTCGTCCGCTATTTCCTCGCCGTGATAGATCAGGGAAACTTCTCCCGCGCCGCCGCCCATTGCCATGTGTCGCAACCCACGCTCTCCATCGGCATCGCCAAGCTGGAGCGGACGCTGGGCTTCCCACTCTTCATCCGCTCGAACCAACGCGTCGAACTGACCGACGCGGGCGCCCGCTTCCTCCCCCACGCCCGGCGTATCGAACGGGAGTTCAACCTGGCGCTCCAGGCCATGGGAGAGGCCGCCGATCTGCCACCCCTGCGCCTCGGCGTGCTCAACAGCATATCGGGCGCGCTGATCGCGTCCGCCCTCGCCTCCGCCCCGCCGCAAAGGGATTGGCGGTTCGAACTGGTCTATGGCAGCGAAAGGGAACTGACCGGGCATCTCGCGAAGGGCCGGATCGACATCGCCTTGTCGCTGGTCGGACGAGGCGGCGACCGCTTCGCCGAAAAGCCCGTCGCGACCGAAGGTTATGCCGTCGCGATTCCCGCGAGTCACCCGCTGGCGGACCAGCGGGAGATCGCCGCCGAGGAACTCGCTCAGGACATCATGATCGTCCGCCGCCATTGCGAAGCGCTGTCCGAAATCAGCCGTCATTTCACCGAACGCGGTGTCCGCCCTCACTTCGCCTTGCGCTCCACCAATGACGAACGCGTCATGCAGATGGTGGCGGCAAAGCTGGGGATCACCGTCATGCCCGAAAGCTACCATCATGATGGAGTCCTGCGCCCCGGACTGACCGGCTTCGGGCTGAAGAGGACGATCGGCTGGGCCTTTTCCTCCGGGACGGAGCATTTTCTGGCAAGCCCCTTGCCCTTCATGCTGGCCGTCGGAACCGCCCTGAACGGGAAATGAGTGCAGCTTTATTGCACCTTCCGAACAATTTCATGTGCATAAAGGACAGACATGGTTTCGTTTTTCTTCGACACGGGTTATTCTCGCCTACTACGCATCATCGGGTAGTCAGGATGAAAGATGGTCGAACTTTTCCCTCCTCCCTTTGATGAAAATCCCGATGCCCCGGCAACTCGCTCCCGGCCTCAGCACGACCGCATCATGTCCGCGGCCGACGAAGGTCAGGACAGGCGGCTTTTCGCGATGGAGAGGCTGGACGGATATATCTCCCTGTTTTCACGATGGGCCGGGCCTGCGGCGCTGGTCGCCGTGCTGATGCTGATCGGCTGGATGTTCCTGGGCTGATCCCAGCCTTAAGGCACGGAAACAAAAGGGCAGAGTTCGGCCTTCGCGCCATCGCCCCGCCAAACAGGGGCGCGATGCCCATGTCTCCCCCTTCAACGGATCGTCGGAAAAGCGCGTCCGCATGTCCCACAGTCGATTGTCAGGACACCGCATTTATGTCCTGCTGCTTTGCAACATAAGTCAAAAGATGTGGATCGCCGGAGGGGAATGTCCCGATGGCCTGTCAGTCACGCTTCACGCGGCTGACAGTGAATCGATGTCCTGACGTAGAAAAGGGTTGCAGATGTCTAAGATCGATCTGGCGATCGAGGGAGTCCCCGGCCGCCAGCCTGCCGCCGCCACCGCCCGTCAGAATACCCGGCTGTGGCTGTGCCTGCTCATGTTGCTTGCCGACATGGCCGCGCTGGGCGCCGGTTTCGCGATCGGCATGGGAACCGCCGCGATCCCCGTACTTTCGGCCGAGCTATGGCAGCCTTTGTTTGGCGGCATGATCGTCTACGGCTTCGTGGCCTTCCACAACCAAGCCTACAACCCGCGCTGCCTGACCAAGGCGACGGCATCTTGTCGCAGCGCAGCACTGGCACTGGCAGGCACCTTGTTGATTTTCCTGCTCGTTCTCTTCTCCCTGAAGGCGACATCGGAGCTTTCGCGCCTCGGAATCGCGACGGGCCTGCTGTGCAGCGGCAGCCTGCTGATGGTCCAGCGCCTGCTCATCACGCGGGCGGTGCAGCGGCATTTCGGGCACGACCTTTTCGCGCAGCTCCTCATCATCGACGAGGGCTTCATCCCCGAAGACGTGCGGGGCATGGTGATCCTGGACGCGCCGGCCATCGGATTGAAGGCGGATCTGGACGATCCCTATATGCTGCACCGGCTGGGGATGGTGCTGCGGGATTTCGACCGGGTGGTGATCTCCTGCCCCGCCGACCGCAAGGCCGACTGGGCCCAGATGCTGAAGGGCGCCAATATATTGGGCGAGATCGTCGTGCCCGAACTGGCGCCCATGGCTCCGCTGGCGGTGCAGAACTGCCGGGGCGTCGCCACTCTGGTGGTGGCGCGGGGGCCGCTGAACCTTGCCAACCGGGCGAAGAAGCGCCTGCTGGACATCGCGCTCACCGTGCCGGTGCTGATCGCGCTCATGCCGCTGATGATCGTCGTCGCGATCGCCATCAAGCTCGATTCGCCGGGGCCGGTCTTCTTCCGGCAGGAGCGGATCGGCCGGGGCAACCGCCTGTTCCACATCCTGAAGTTCCGCAGCATGAAGGTGGAGCAGTGCGACGCGGCGGGCGCGGCCTCCACGCAGCGGGACGACGACCGCATCACGCGGGTCGGACGCTTCATCCGCAAGACCAGCATCGATGAACTGCCGCAGCTCATCAATGTTCTTCTGGGGGAAATGAGCCTCGTCGGGCCGCGTCCCCATGCGCTCGGCTCCACGGCGGAGCAGCAGCTTTTCTGGCAGGTGGACCGGCAATATTGGCACCGTCACGCCTTGAAGCCCGGCATCACGGGACTCGCGCAGGTGCGGGGGTTCCGGGGCGCGACGGAAACGCGGCGGGACATCCTGAACCGGGTGGAAGCGGACCTTGAATATCTGCATGGCTGGAGCCTGACGCGGGACATCGCCATCCTGATCGGCACGGCCAATGTGCTGATCCACCGCAACGCTTATTGACGGGAGGCGGGAGGTTTCCTCCCGCCCCGTTTTGCGATGAAGCGAGGGGCTGTTTTCCGATCGATCAACCATTTGTGAACCAAGAGAGCCGATAAGCCTGCGTCGGGACACCGGCGTGAGGATCAGATGGTGAGCGACGAAGCGGTTCGGATCAAAATAGCGGACGAGTCATCGAAGGATTCGTGTTTCGGCTATCGGCCGATGGGCAGCGCGATCGCTGTGCCGGGCCTGGCCGACAGGGCGGAGCAGTCGATCCAGATCCTGTCGCGATGGGCGGGAATCCTGGCTTTCGCGGGTGCCCTGGCGGCCATTTCCTATTTCCTGTTCCGGGGTTGAGACCGGGCGGGAGGCCGCCGCGCCGCCCCTGCCTTTCCTTGCTGCCAGATGAACGGAAAAGCCCCGGTTCGCGGGGCTTGAGTCGCGCATGAAACGAACCGTTGCTTTGGCGCGACCAGCCGCAGCCGACCCTATGTATTTTCCCTGAAATCGGATTAGCATGCCCCTTCGTTGCTGCAATGCAATAAGGGTCATAGCATTTGAGAACAGCCAATCGCCTGCATTTGCAGGAGCGCCATTGTGCGCCCGCAATAAACAAGAACGGCATACAACGGACCGCCATGGCGGCCGCGCTGGGCAGCGCCGTGCTGCTGTCCGCGGCGCCTTTTCCCGCCAGCGCGCAAGGGAATGACAGGAGCACGACCAAGCCGGAGAAACTGGGCCTTCAGATCGAAACCGGCCTCGACCTCCTCTATGACGACAATGTGTTCCGGGTCGACGACCGGGCGGAGAAACCCAGCGACGACATCATCGTCACGCCTTCGCTGCAACTGACCTATGCCCATCCCGTCGGCCGCCATGACGTGCTGCTGCGCGCCAAGGCGGGATATGACTGGTTCCTGTCGCACCAGGAACGAAGCAAGCTGAGGCTGGACGGCGAGGCGCTGGCGAATATCCGCTTCGGCGCGACCTGCGTGCTGACGCCGCGCGCCCAATATCGCCAGCAGCGCGCCGATTATGGCGACATCAACCAGAATACCGAGAATCTCCAGCGTTTCACGACGCTGGGCGCCGATCTTTCCTGCGCGCGGCCGGGCCTGTTCCCCGTCGCGGGATACGAACATGCGATGACGCGCAATGCCGACCGGTTCGACTATGCCGACCAGACGAGCGACAGCTTCTATGCGGGCGTGGGTTATAGCAAGCCGAGCCTGGGCACGATCACCGCCTATTACGAACATACGTCCAGCGACCGCGACAATCTGGGCATCACCAACCGCATCAACGCCTATGCGCTGCGGTTCCAGCGGTCGGTGTCGCCGCTGACGCAGATCGACGCGCAGGTCGCCTGGCTGGACGTGAAGAGCGATTCGAGCGTCGTGGGCGGCTATGACGGCCTGGGATGGGACGTGAAGCTGACCAGCGCCTTCATCCCCCGCCTGAAACTGTCCGTGTCCACCGAACGCAACATCGTGAACGACAGCCTGATCGCCAGCGGCTTCGCGATCCGGTCCAATTACCGGGTCGAAGGCTATTATGCGCTGAGCGAACTGACCTCCATCGGCCTTTACGCCGATTGGGAACGGCGCAAGTTCCGGCAGGACGCCGCGCTGCGCCCCTTCAACATCAGCGCCGACAGGAACCGCCGTTTCGGCGCGGCGGTGAAGCGCAAGCTCACCGACCGGGCCGATTTGACGCTCGACGCGCAGCATTACCGGCGACGCACCGACACGAGCGCGTCAAATTACAGCGGCACACAGGTGACCCTGTCCGCCCTTCTCCGATTCTAGACATGCACATGGGAGCGATAGCTGTGAGAACAGGAAAACTCCTCCGGTCCTTGTCCATCCTGCTGACGGCGGCGACGCCGGTCACGCTGGCGGCCCAGACCGGAGCCGCCGCGCCCGCGCCTGCCCCCGCGGCCGCGGCGGCCGTCCCTGCGGGGGCGGCACCCTCCGCAACGGCCAATCCGGGATACCGGCTGGGCGCGGACGACGAGGTCAAGATCTCGATCTTCGGCCAGCCCGACCTTTCCACCACCAGCCGGATCAAGGCGGACGGTTCGCTGACGCTGGCCCTGATCGGGCCGGTCTCCGCACAGGGCAAGACCACATCCGAACTGGGGCAGGCCATCGCGTCGGCCTATGCCAGCGGCGGCTATCTCAACAATCCGTCGGTCAGCGTGGAGGTCAGCCAATATGTGAGCCGCTTCGTCACGGTGCTGGGCAATGTGCCGCAGGCGGGCAATTACCCGCTGGACCGCAACTATACGGTCGCGTCGATGCTGGCCAAGGCCGGCGGATCGACCACGGCGGGCGCGAACGCGGTGATCCTGACCCCGGCGGACGGCAGCGGGCCGGTGCGCATCTCTCTGGCGGACATGGGCGCGGGCGCGGGCCGGGCGTTGCAGCCGGGCGACATCCTGTTCGTGCCGCCCGCCGAGAAGGTCTATGTCTATGGACAGGTGCAGCAGCCGGGCGCTTTCGCCTATGCGCCGGGGCAGACGTTCCGGCAGGCGCTGGCGCTGGCGGGCGGGCCGACGCTGGCCGGTTCGACCAGGCGCATCAAGGTCAAGCGCGAGGGCCAGGAAGTCGAGGCCAATCTCGACGATCCGGTGAAGCCCGAAGACGTCCTCATCATCAGGGAGAAGCTGTTTTGACGGCCATCGACCATGATTTCGCGCAACAGCGGCGCGCCGAAGGCGGCGCGCTCGACTGGTTGCGAGCCTTGCCGCGCAAGCTGGCGGGCGTAGACAGGCGCGGCGAGCGGACCATTCCCGCTTCGCCGCCGATCGACGCCGCGCCGCTGCTGCTGGAGACCGTCGCGCCGCCCGGTTTGGGCCGATCGTCCGGGAAGGAGCCGGAAACGGACGGACCGCGCCCCCTTTCCATGGGCGCGATGGCGCAACCGCTCAAGCCCATCAGCCTGCGCCGGGATTCCATCTATGCCGCCTTCAACACGGCGATGCCGGTGTCGGACCGCCACGGCCTGACCGGGCGCAACCTGGAACTGGAGAAGCTGGTCGAATCCATCGTCGTCCAGCGCAAGCACGCCGTCATCTTCGGCACGCGCGGATCGGGCAAGACCTCGCTCGCCCGCGTGTTCGGCGACCTGGCGGACGAGGCGGGCTGCGTCGCGCTGTATGGATCGGCCAATGGCGAGACGGATTTCGAGACGCTGTTCCGCCCCTTCCTGGCCGAGTTGCCGATGAGCGCGGCGGGCCGGGAAAAGGCGAAGGCGCTGATGAGCGGCCCGTTCGACGTGCCGCGCCTGGCCAGCCTGCTGGTGGAGGATGTGCGGCAACGCTCCATCCTCATCATCGACGAATATGACCGGGTTCATTCCGACGCGGCGCGGCAGGACGTGGCGGCGCTGATGAAGCTGCTGACCGATCTCCATTCGCCGGTACAGTTGGTGCTGGTGGGGATCGCGAGCGACATCGACGGGCTGATCGCGGCGCATCCGTCGCTGCGGCGGCATATCTCGCCCCAGCGGGTCAGCCCCATTCCGACGCCCGAACTGGCGCGGCTGCTGCTGGGCTGCGCGGAACGGGCGAGCCTTTCCATCGACCTGGAGGCGCTGGACATGCTGGCCAATGCGGCGATGGGGTCGCCCTATCATGCGCGGCTGTTCGGCATGCAGGCGGCCTTGATCCCCGAAGCGGCGGGGCGCACGCGCATCACGCCCGCCGATGTGGAGGCGGGCCTCGCCTCCGCGCTGGAGGACTGGCGGGAGGTGAGCGCGGTGACGCACGGCCATCTCGCCCGCGCGCTGCGCGACGCGCCGCATAACCGCCGCATGATCGCGCTGGCGGCCGTGGTGGCCGCGCAGGTCTATGCGGTATCGCAGGAACGGCTGGTGCAGGCGGGGGCCGAACTGTTCGGGCCTTCGGACCGGCTGCACGGCGAAGCGGCCGATGCGCTGGCCCGGCTGGCTCCGGCGCTGGCGGCCACGTCGGGCGGGGAATCGTGGATGTTCGAGGATACGCTCGCGCCGCAATTCCTGCTGCTGATGGCGAAGCGGCCCGCGCACGGCGCCGCCGCGCCCGACCGCACCGAAGAAATGCGCGCCATGCTGAAAGGAGTGGACGGGCTATGATCCTCAATCCCATCGACCTGCTGAGCGCGCTCAAGGCCCGCTGGCGCTCCGCCGCGATGGTCGGCGGCATCCTGTTCCTGCTGATCGCCATCGCGGCGTTCCTGCAACCCCGGCAATATATGGCGACATCCTCGCTGATGCTGGACCTGTCGCAGACCGACCCGACCGAGGACGGCAACAACCAGGTGCGCGTCGACACCGAAAGCATCATCGGGACGCAGACCGACATCATCCGCAGCGCGAAGGTCATCAACGCCGTCGCGAAGGAGGCGGGCTTCGTCGATGCGATGCCCGCCGACCTGCCCGCCGAGCAGCGGTTGCAGGCCGCGGCATCGCGGGTTCGCGCGGGCCTCGTCATCACGACGGGGCGGCAGAGCAACGTGATGCAGATCCAGTATCTCGATCCCGATCCGCAAGTCGCGGCGAAGGTCGCGAACCTGACGTCGAAAATCTACATGCGCGAGCAGGTGGAGTTGCGGGCGTCCCCCGCGCGCGGGTCGGCCAAATGGTTCAACGAGCAGACCGCCGACGTGCGCCGCCGCTATGAAGCGGCGCAGAAGCGGCTGTCCGACTTCCAGCGGGCGCACGACATCATCGGCATCAACCGCATGGACCTGGAGGCCGAGAAGCTCAAGAACATGAGCTATCAGCTGACCCAGGCGCAGGCGGAGGCCGCCGCCGCCCGGTCCAAGACCGGCGCGGGATCGGTGTCCGATATCGAAGGGTCGATCATCGTCCAGAGCCTTCAGGAACAGGTCGCGACGCAATCGGGCCGCGTGTCGGAACTGGCCAAGACGCTGGGCCCCAACCACCCCTCGATGGTGGCGGCGAACGCCCAGCTCCACGAATTGCAGGCGAAGCTCGGGGCGGCGCGGGGCAGCCAGTCGGCGGCGGTCAACGCCAACAGCGTGGCGGCGGGACGGCGCGAAGGCACGCTCAAGTCCAGCATGTCGGCGCAGGAGGACCGCATGATCCGCATGTCCGACGTGCAGGACCAGCTGATGGTGCTCCAGCGCGACGTGGACGCGGCGCGGCAGACCTACGACACGGTGCGCCAGCGCTTCAACGAGGCGGAACTCAAGAGCCAGATCTCGCAGCCCAACGCCAGCCTGCTGGACGAGGCGAGCGTGCCCCTGCTCCCGGCCAAGCCCAATATCCTGCTGTGGCTGGTGGGCGGCATCGCGCTGGGGCTGGTCGGCGGGGTCGCCTTCGTGATCCTGGGCGAAATCGTGACGCCGCGCGTGCGCTCCGCCTCCGGCGTGGCGCGGGCGACCGACGTGGACGTCATCACCGAACTGAACCCGGTCCAGGCGCGCACGCTCTGGTTCCACAAGCAGCAGGAGGCGGCATGAGACTGCGTTCCACGGCCAATGTTCATCCCGGTCTGGCAGCGGGCACTTCGGCGGGGCTCAAGCCCCGCGCCCGCGAAGGGCAGGACCCGGCGCGGCTGGCGGTGCAGCACGGCCTGCTCAGCGAAGCGGAGGCGGCGCGGGCCGACGCCCATGCCCGCGCGTCGGACCTGAGCTTCGCGGAGGCGGCGGTCGACCTGGGCCTGTTCGACGCGGACATGGTGGGCCTGCTGGACGCGATGGGCGGCGGTTTCCCGCTGCTGCGGACCGGAGACGAACGGATCGATCCGCTGGTCGTCACCGCCTTCGACCCCGCCGACCCCTATGCGGCGAAGATCAGGGCGATCCGCGCCAAGATGCGCGCCACCGCGAGCGGCAATGATTCCACCGCGCCGCGCATGGCGATCCTGTCGATCGAGACGGGCGACGAAGCCGCGATCCTCGCCGCCAACCTGGCGGTGGTGATGGCGCAGATGGACGGGCCGACCATGGCGGTCGATGTCGACATGGGCCATCCCTCGCTCGACCGGCTGTTCCGCATCGCCAACAAGGCGGGGCTGGCGGAGCAGCTGATGGGCAGCGCCACGCTGCTGCCCGCCGCGCAGACGGCCCTCGACGGGCTGTGGCTGATGACGGCGGGACGGCCTTCGGGCAGCGCCAAGGGGCTGCTGACGCGCGGGCCGCTGGCGGAGACGGCGGACGGCTGGGGCCTGGGCGAGATGGGGATGCTGTTCTACCTTGCCGAGCGGCGCGGCGACCAGACGCCCTTCGGGTCGATCCTCGCAGGGTTCGATGCGGTCACGCTGGTCGTGCGGCGCGGCGGGACGGCGATCACCGACATGCGCCGCGTGATCGACGATCTGGACCGGCACAAGGTGCCCATCGCCGGGACGGTGATTGCATGAGCGCGGAACAGGCCCTCCCCCGCCCGCAACCGGCGCGGCCCGGCAGCAGCGACCATGGCGGCATCGCCCGTGTCGGGGGCGTGCCGGTGTCGACGCTCTCGCTTCAGGCGCTGATCCGGCGGATGCTGGAGGACGCGCCATTGCGCCGCTCGCTGGGCGAAAGGGCGTTTCTCGCGTTCGATTGCAACGGACAGGGCCTGTCCATGAACGCGAGCGACCCGGCCTTTCGCGCCGACCTCGCGCAGGCGGACCTGATCCACGCGGACGGGCAGATCGTCGTCGCGGCCTCGCGCTGGCTGGGCGGGCCGGTCATCGCCGACCGTTCCGGCACGACGGACATGTTCATCGACAGCCTGAAGGACGCGGCGGCGGCCGGCGTCAGCTATTATCTGCTGGGCGGCGACGAGCGGGTGAATGCCGAGTGCGCGCGCCGGATCGAGGAGATCGCGCCGGGCATCCGGATCGCGGGCCGCCGCAACGGCTTCTGGACTCCGCAGGAGGAGGATGCGGTGATCGAGGCGATCAACGCCGCCGCGCCCGACGTCCTGTGGGTCGGCACGGGCAAGCCGCGCGAGCAGGCGTTCTGCGTCCGCAACCGGGACCGGATCAAGGCCGGGTGGATCGTCACCTGCGGCGGCCTGTTCAACTATGTGACCGGCGATTATCCGCGCGCGCCGATGTGGATGCAGAATGCCGGCCTCGAATGGCTGCACCGCATGGCGACGCGGCCCAAACAGCTTGCGTGGCGCTACCTCACCACCAATCCCCATGCGCTCTGGCTGATCTGGAAGCATCGCCATGGCTGAGGCGCAAGCCGTGACGAGCGGACGCATCCAGAAGATCGGCGGCATATTCGGGCGCTTCGGCCTTGCCAGCCTGTCGTCGGCGGTCGTGTCGGTCAGTCATCTGCTGGTCCAGCTTTTCTCGATTCATCATCTGGGCGCCAGCGGCATCGGCGTGCTGGCCTTCCTGCTGGTCATCATCCAGTTCGGCTACAGCCTGTCCAACGCGCTGGTGTCCACGCCCTATACCATCGCCGTCAACCAGGAGGAGGAGATCGCGGCGGGCGCGCACGACTTCTTCTTCCCGGTCAACCTGCTGCTGTGCCTGAGCCAGGGCCTGACCTGCGCGGCCATCGCCTGGGTGATGGCGTCCCCCGCCGCCGCGCTGGTGTTCGGGATAGCGGGAACGCTGTCGCTGGTGCGCTGGTTCGGGCGGTCCAACGCCTATGCCCATCATGCGCCGATGCGAGCGGCGAAGTCCGACTTCGCCTATGCCGCGACGATCCTGATCGGCCTGCTCGTCGCATCGCGCACGGGGGCCGACCTGGCCGGGATCGGGGCGATCATCGCGCTGGCGGGACTGGTGGGGATGCTGTGCTTCGGCACCGCCTATCTGCGCCGCCATGTCGCCATGCGGCCCGTCCGCGCCCTGCGCCGCTATCGCGCCGTCTGGAAGGAACAGTCGGCCTGGACGCTGCTGGGCGTGCTGTCGACCGAAGCCACGTCCAATGCGCACAGCTATGCCGTGACGCTGCTGGCCGGGCCTGCCGCCTTCGCGCCGATCGCGGTGGGGATGCTGTTTTTCCGTCCCGTCAATGTCTGCATCACCGCCCTCACCCAGTTGGAGCGCCCGCGCATGACCCGCGCCGTGGCGCGCGGCGACGGGCGGGCGGCGATCCAGTCGGAGCGCATCTTCATGGGCGCGCTGGTCATGCTGTGGCTGGCGACATGCGTGCTGGCGGCCATCGTGCTTTATGCTTTTCCGGGACTGATCCTGAAACCGACGCTGGACCACAGGCTCGTCGCCACGGCGGTGATCCTGTGCGCGCTGCTTTCGCTCGTCCAGTGCATCCAGACGCCGATGAGCGTGCTGACGCAGGCGCGCAAGGCGTTCCGTCCGCTCGCCGCGCAGAGCATGCGGAGCTGCGTCGTCGGCATCGTCGCGGTCACGGCGCTGACGCTGACGGTCGCGCCGGTCTTTTCCATCGCGGGCGTGGTGTTCTCGCAGATCGTCATGATGCTGGGCATATGGCGGCTGGACCGGCACTGGCGGCGGCAACAGAAGGCGGAGGGCTGAAGCCATGGCCTCCCTCGCATGGCGGCGCAGCGCGCCCCTGGAAGCCCCATCCTCCCAACCGCGTGAATCCAGGCGCCTGATCGTCACCGCGCAGATATTCTACTTCGTGTTCCTGATGATGGTCTTCATCGGCCAGCGCCCCTTCGCGGAGCGCACGCAGGAGGAGCTGGTCGAACTGGCCGCGCAGAATGACGGGTCTGACCTGTTCAAGCAGGCGCTGTTCATCGGCTTCGCGCTGCTGCTGACGGGCGTGCAGATCGTGCGGAAGCATCCGCCGCGCTATCGCTTCAGCTATTGGCCGGTGGTCGTCATGCTGCTGTGGTTCCTCGTCACCTGCACCTGGGGGGCGGACCCGTTCATCTCCTTCAAGCGGGTGATGCAGCAGGTGATCGTGATCTACATCACCTTCTGCACCCTTTCCATGATCGGACCGGAAAGGCTGATGCAGTCGTTGCGCGCGGCGCTGATCCTGTCGCTCGTCATCTGCTGGGTGTCGTTGCCGATCATACCGGCGGCGGTGCATCCGCCGAGCGAGAACGACCGGGCGCTGGTGGGCGCGTGGCGCGGATTCTTCTTTCACAAGAATATCGCGGGCGCGGTGATGGCGCTGTGCTTCATGGTGACGGTCAATGCGTGGATCGACACGAAGAAATGGATCTATGCGCTGTTTTCCGTCATGGCCTTCCTGTTCGTGGTGGGGACCAAGAGCAAGACCTCGCTCGCCCTCTCCTTCGCGATCCTGATGGTGTGCGGGGTGTATCGGGCGCTCAGCGATTCCACGCAGAAGCGGGCGATCCTGCTGATCCTGCTGGCGCTGGGGATGGTGGGCGTGCTGTGGCTGTACGTTGCCTATCAGCCGGTGGTGGAGCGGCTGTTCGCCGACCCCACATCCTTCACCGGGCGGGTTTCGATCTGGCATGTGCCGCTGGCCTATCTGGACGATCATCCGTTCCTGGGAGCAGGTTTCGGCGGCTTCTGGCAGGTGGGCGACATGTCCCCGGCGCGGGACTATATGAACCAGGCGTTCCAGGTCCGCACCGCCCATTCGCATAACGGCTATCTGGAAATCTGGGTGACGACCGGGCCGCTGGGCCTTGTCATGCTGATCCTGTCCTTCGTCGCGCTGCCCGCCTGGTGGTTCCTGACCGGCACGACGCGGGAGAACCAGAAGCTGATGGTGCCCGCCTTCGCGATCTGGGTCTTCGTGCTGTACCAGAACCTGCTGGAAACGTCCTTCTTCGACAAGGACCGGCAGGTCTGGGTGATCTTCCTCGCGGCCATCGCGACGGCCCATGCGACCTACAAGGCGCGGCCGCAACGCGTGTGGAACCGCCGTTTCCTTGAAACCCCCAAAGCGCAGGAGCTTGCCCATGGCTAAGGTCATCATCTGCATCGCCACCTGCAACCGGCCGCAAGGGCTGGCGCGCACGCTGGAATCGCTCGCGGCGCTCGACACCCGGCATGAAATCGAGGTGGTGGTGGGCGACAATGACGCCGAGCGGCAGGAAGGGCTGGCCGCCGTCGAGGGCATCGCGGCGGCGGGCTATCGCTGGCCGCTGATGGGAATGGCCGTGGCGCGGCGGGGCATCCCGCATGTCCGCAACGCGCTGGCCGAGGCGGCCCTGGCGCGCGAGGGCGTGACCCATGTCGCGATGCTGGACGACGACGAGACGGCCTCCCCCCGCTGGATCGACGCGCTGGTGGAAGCGGCGGAGAAATGGCGGGCCGATGTGGTGGGCGGCGCGGTGCTGCGGGAGATGGACAGCGAAGTCGATCCCTGGGCGGCGCGCCATCCGCTGCTCCAGCCCAAGAGCCGGGGGCAGTCCGGGCCGGTCGATCTGGTGGACAGCACGGCCAATGTGCTGATCGCGGCGCGGGCGCTCAAGGCCATGGGGCCGCGCCCCTTCGACGAGCGCATGGCGCTGACCGGCGGGTCGGACAAGCAGCTTTTCACCGCGATGAAGCGGGCGGGCCATGGCTTCGCCTGGTCGGAGGAAGCGGTCGTCACCGAGCTGATCCCGGCGAGCCGGGTCACGGCGAAATGGCTGCTGATGCGCGGCTACCGCGTGGGCATGACCGACATGATCGTGGCCCGTACCCAGCATGGCCCCCTGCGCGCCGCCGCCGTTGAAGCGCCCCGCATCGTCGGCGGCTTCATCATGGGAGGCCTGGGCGCGGTGGCGACGCTGGATCGGGGCAAGCGGGTCGAGCGGCTGGGCAGGCTCTATCGCGCGGCGGGCAAGATCGCGGGCCTCGCCGGCATCCATTATGAAGAATATCGGAAGGTGCACGGCGCATGACCACGCCCTTTTTCTCTGTCGTCGTTCCGCTCTACAACCGCGCCGATCAGGTGGGCGACACCATCCGGTCGGTGCTGGCGCAGGACTGGACCGATTATGAAATCGTCGTG
Source organism: Sphingobium cloacae (assembly GCF_002355855.1). Taxonomy (NCBI): domain Bacteria; kingdom Pseudomonadati; phylum Pseudomonadota; class Alphaproteobacteria; order Sphingomonadales; family Sphingobiaceae; genus Sphingobium; species Sphingobium cloacae. The sequence goes on along the minus strand of NZ_AP017655.1, from coordinate 587,722 downwards.
ATCGACGACGGGTCGCGGGATAATCCGAAGCCCGTGATCGAGGCGATCGGCGATCCGCGCATCCGCTATATCCGGCAGGACAATGCGGGCGGCGGGGCGGCGCGCAACGCCGGGATCAAGGCGGCGCAGGGGCGCTATATCGCCTTCCTCGATTCCGACGATCTGTTCCTGCCGGGGAAGCTTTCCATCATGGCGGCGGCGTTGAAGGATGATGATGGGCTGACCGTGCTGTATTCGCGGATGAAGGTGGACCGGGGCGTCGACCGCTACTGGATCAGGCCCGACCGGGGCATCCGCGAGGGCGAGGATGTGGGCGAATATCTGTTCTGCGCCAATCAGTTCATGCAGACCTCCACCATGGTCATGTCCACGCCGCTGGCGCAGAAGGTGCTGTTCGACCCGGCGCTGAAGAAAGGGCAGGACCTGGATTTCTGCGTCCGCTTGCAGGGCGCGGGGGCGCGGTTCCGCATGATCGAGCAGCCGCTGACCATCTGGCTGGACGCGACGGAGGCGGGACGGACATCCTATGTGAAGGGTTACGAGACCTCGCTCGACTGGCTGGAGCGGTGCGGCCATATGCTGACCGGGCGGGCGCGGCGGGGCTACCGGGCGACGGTGCTGGCCTATCATATGGCGCCGGTGCGGCCGGTGGCGGCGATCCGCGACCTGATCGTGGGATGCGTCGCGGGCGGGGTGCCGCCCAAGATCATCGCGCGGCAGATCTTGCGGTCCTACCTGCCCAAGCCGCTCTATCGATCGCTGGTCAACAGCTTCGTCCTTCGCTTCGGCAAGGCGGAGCCTAGTCACGGTTTCAAGTCGTGATGAGCGAGTGGCAATCCCCCGAAGCCTTGCAGGCGGCCGCCGCGCGCCCGCTGTTTTCCGTCGTGATCCCCACCTATCAGCGGGCCGACGCCATCACCGGCGCGGTCATGTCGGCGCTGGAGCAGACCGTCGCCATGATCGAGGTGATCGTCGTCGTGGACGGATCGACCGACCAGACGCAGGCGGCTCTGGCAGCGGTGAGCGACCCGCGCCTGCGGGTCATCGTGCAGGATAATCAGGGCGCGGCGGCGGCGCGGAACCGGGGGATAGACGAGGCGCGGGGACGCTATATCGCGTTCCTCGATTGCGACGACCGTTTCCTGCCCCATCACCTGGCCGACCTGCTGCCGCTGGTGCAGCAGGACGAGAATGTCGTCGCCTATGGGCAGGTGCTGGCGGACCGGGGAGGCGGCCGCAATTTCCTCAAGCCCCCGCGCGCCATCGCGGATGGGGAGACCATCGACGGCTATCTGATGTGCGACCGGGGCTTCATCCAGACCAGCAGCATGGCGCTGAGCCGCGCGCTGGCGGAGAAGGTGCGCTATCGCGAGGATGTGCGTTTCGGCGACGACACCGATTTCGCGGTCCGCCTGTCGCTCGCGGGCGCGCGCTTCCTGATGACGGAGCGGCCCGGCACGATCTGGGCCGACAGCAAGACAGAGCAGCGCCTGTCCCATGTGCGCGGCAATGTGGGCAGCCTCATGTGGCTGCGCGACCTGCGCCCGCATATCTCGCCCCGCGCCTTTTCCGCCTATATGGGCTGGCACGCGGCGAAGAGCATCTGGCCGACCAGCCGGGCGCGGGCGATGCGCTATTATCTGGAGGCGCTGTGCCGGGGCGCGTTCGGCCCGCGCCTTGCCGCCATGGTGCTGATGCAGATCGTGCTGCCCGATCCGGTCTACCGCCGCCTGTCGGACCGCTGGATCGACCTGACCCACATGGTCGCGGGAAGGCCCCGGCTGTGAGGCGGCGGGATTTCGTCATCGGCGCGCTGGCGCTGGGCGCGTTGCCATCCGCCCCGGCGCGCGCGGCGATCCCCTCCTCCCCCGGCCTCGCGGCGCTGGCGCGGCGGACGGGGCGCTATTTCGGCTGCGCGGTCAAGTCGCGGCAATTGCGCGAGGATGCGGACTTCACCGCCGCGGTGGCGCGCGAGTGCGACATCGTGGTGCAGGAATATGAGATGAAGCGCGGCACCACCGAGCGCAAGCAGGGCCGCTATGACTTCAGCGGCACGGATGCGATCGAAGCCTTCGCCCGCAAGCATGGCATCGGCGGGCGCGGGCATCCGCTGGTCTGGTACGCGGCCAATCCCGACTGGCTGGAACCGGCCCTGATGGCCGGTAATCCGCGCCAGCGCGAAAAGCTGATGACGGACTATATCCGCGTGGCGATGCGCCGCTATGCCGGGTGGATCACCGAATGGGACGTGGTGAACGAGGCGATCGAGCCGAATGACGGGCGCCCGGACGGGATGCGCGCCGACAATATGTGGCTGCGCGCCATGGGCGAAACCTATATCGACACCGCCTTCCACACGGCGCGGGAGGCGGACCCCAAGGCGTCGCTGTTCCTGACCGATTTCGGGCTGGAGCATGATTCGGTCCGCTGCGAGCGGCGGCGCACGGCGTTCCTCAAGCTGCTGGACCGGCTGATGGCGCGGGGCGTGCCGGTGGATGCGGTCGGCATACAGGGGCACCTCAAACCCTATAAGGAAGGGTTCAGCCAGAAGGTCTTCGCCGATTTCCTCGACACGATCACGGGCTATGGCCTCGACATTTCGATCTGCGAGTTCGACGTGGCGGATCGCGGCGGGCCGCCCGACCCGGACAAGCGTGACCGGGAAGTGGCCGCCTTCGCGCAGGCGTTCCTCGACGTGGCGCTGGACAATCCGGCGACGCGGGGCGTGGTGTGCTGGGGGCTGTCGGACCGCTATTCCTGGCTGTCCAACTATCCCGAATATAAGTGGCCGGACGGGCAATTGTCGCGAGGATTGCCGCTGGACGCGGCAGGGCAGCGCAAGCCGCTGTGGAGAGCCATCGCCGCCGCTTTCGAAGCCGCGCCGCAGATGCGGGAGCGCAAGGCGTGAGGATCGCTTCCCTCACCGGGCTGCGCGGAGTCGCGGCGGTGGCGGTGCTGCTGTACCATATCCCGCAGCAGGCGGTTTTCGCGGGATTCGCGATGCCGCTCTTTTCGCGGGCCTATCTGGCGGTGGACCTGTTCTTCATCCTGTCGGGCTTCGTGATTTCGGTCGGCTATTATGAGAAGGTCGCCCGCCACTGGAGCCTGCCGGCCTATGGCGATTTCCTCGTCAACCGGGCGGCGCGGGTGTGGCCGCTGCATCTGGTGGTGACGCTGGTGTGCATCGCGCGCATCCTCGTCAATATCTCGGGAAGCCAGAGCATCCCCCTGACCCCCGCCAATATCCTCACCAACCTGTTGATGGTGCAGAGCTGGGGTTGGGGGACGGAACCGATTGCGGGCAATAGCTGGTCGGTCAGCACGGAGGTGGCTGCCTATCTGCTCTATCCGCTGGTGGCGGCGGTGGCCTTTTCGCGATGGGTGTGGGTGCAGGGGCTGGCGGCGGTGGCGCTGCTGTGGCTGGTGTCACGGTCGGGTCTGGGCGCGAGCGGGCCGATGGACGTGCTGGCGTCCGATAGCGTGCTGACGCTGCTGCGGTGCCTGGGCGGGTTCGCGCTGGGGGTGATCGCCTATCGCGGCGCGCGGACGCGCTGGGCGCGGGCCATGTTCGACAGGCCGGGGGCGTTTCTTGCCGTGTGCGCGGTTCTGGCGCTGGCGCTGTGGCTGCCGGGGAAGCAGGATTTGCTGGCGGTGTGCATCATGCCCGCGCTGGTGCTGTGCTGCTATTATGACGGGGCGGTGGCGCGGGGGCTGCTCGCCAATCCGCTGAGCTTTCATCTGGGGCTGATCAGCTATTCCATCTATCTGTGGCATCCGCTGGTGCGCGACATCGGGGCGCGGGCGCTGAGCGTGGCGCAACGGCATGGCGTGACCGGGATGGATGCGCTGTTCCTGATCGGCACGGTGGCGGCGACATGGCTGCTGTGCTGGGCGAGCTATCATCTGATCGAGGTGCGCGGGCATCGGGCGATCAAATGGCTCTATGACGGCCATCGCGCCCGCGCCAAGGCCATTGGGGCCGCCGCCTGGTGATCCCTTCTCCCAGCGCGCCGCTGTGGATCGCGGTGCCCACTTTCCGCAGGCCGGAGCGGTTGCGCTATCTGCTCGAACGCGTGGGCGAGGTGGTGCGGCGCGACGATGTGGCGCTGCTGGTGGCGGAGAATGACGCCAAGGGCCAGGAAGGCGCGGCGGTGGCGCGGGCGATGGCGGCGGAGGGCTATCCCCTGCCCCTGCATGTGACGGTGGTCGAGGAGCCGGGGCTTTGCGCGGTGCGCAATGCCATCGCGGCGGCGGCCATGGGCGATCCGGCGATGCGGATGCTGGCGATGATCGACGATGACGAATGGCCGCAGCCGGGATGGCTCGACGCGCTGGTCGCCTGCCAGGAGGAAACGGGCGCGGAGGCGGTCGGCGGGCCGGTCGATCCGCATTTTGTCGAGACTCCGCTCCGCTGGGTCAGCGAGACGCTGGTGTTTCGGGCGGAGGAGCGGGCCGGCGGCGTGACCGATATGCTGTGGGCGAGCAACAACCTGCTCGTGACGCGGGGCGCGCTGGAGCGGGTTGGGCGGCCATGGTTCGACAGCCGCTTCAACCGCAGCGGGGGGGAGGATCTGGACTTCCTGATGCGGCTTCGCGCGGCGGGCGGGACGTTCGGCTGGGCGCCGGGGGCGCGGGTCAGCGAATGGGTGCCGCCGGAGCGGGTGCGGCTGTCATGGGTGCTGCGGCGCATGGAACGCATCGGCTGCACGGAGACGCTGGCGCGGCGCAAGCAGAGGCCGGGGTTCGGCGGCGGGCTGGCGCTGTTCGGGCGGTCCGTGGCGTTGCTGGGGCTGCGGACGGCAGGGCTGGCGGGGATGCTGCTGCCCGGCGCGAAGCGGGTCGATATTGCGGGACAATGGGTGAAGTGCTGGGGCCGCCTGCATGCTTTTACGGGCGGCTCCCAGACACTTTACGGGTCGGACTGAGCCTTATTCGGCCGCTTCGACCAGCGGTTCGGCGAGCGGGGGCGCCCCCCGGCCGACGCTGGCATAGGTGAAGCCCGCCGCTTCGGCATCGTCGGGGCGGTAGATATTGCGCAGGTCGACGAGCGCGTCGCCCGCCATCACGCCGCGCAGCCGCTTGAGGTCGAGCGCGCGCAAGGCGTCCCATTCGGTGACGAGCACGACCGCCGCCGCGCCTTCCGCCGCGACATAGGGGCCGGTCGCGAACTCGACATCCTTCAGCATGGCGCTGGCCGCTTCCATGCCTTCGGGGTCATAGGCGCGGATGTGCGCGCCCGCGTCCTGCAACGCCTGAATGATCGAGAGCGAGGGCGCGTCGCGCATGTCGTCGGTATTGGGCTTGAAGGTCAGGCCCAGCACCGCGACGGTCTTGCCGCGCACGGAGCCGCTGCAAAGGGCGATCACCTTGCGCGCCATGGCCCGCTTGCGGCTTTCGTTGATGGCGACGGTGGTTTCGATGAGGCGCACGGGCGCGCCCGCATCCTCCGCCGTCTTGACCAGCGCCAGCGTGTCCTTGGGGAAGCAGGAACCGCCATAGCCTGGCCCGGCGTGGAGGAATTTGGAACCGATCCGGTTGTCGAGGCCGATGCCCCGCGCCACCTGCTGCACGTCGGCGCCGACCTGCTCGCACAGCTCCGCGATCTCGTTGATGTAGGTGATCTTCATCGCCAGGAAGGCGTTGGCGGCGTATTTGATGAGCTCGCTGGTCCGGCGGCCGGTGAACACCATCGGCGACTGGTTGAGGTAGAGCGGGCGATAGACTTCCTCCATCACCGGCCGAGCGCGTTCATCCTCTATGCCCACGACGATGCGGTCGGGACGCTTGAAGTCCTGGATCGCCGCGCCTTCGCGCAGGAATTCGGGGTTGGAGGCGACGGCGAACTCGGCCTGAGGGTTGGTTTCGCGGATGATGCGCTCCACCTCGTCGCCGGTGCCGACCGGGACGGTGGACTTGGTGACGATGACGGTGAAGCCGTTGAGCGATCCCGCGATCTCCCGCGATGCGTCATAGACGTAGCTGAGGTCCGCATGGCCGTCGCCCCGGCGGGCGGGGGTGCCGACCGCGATGAAGACGACATCGGCCTGCGCCACCGACCCCGCCAGATCCGTGGTGAAGGTCAGGCGACCCGCATCGACGTTGCGCGCGATCAGTTCCTTGAGGCCCGGCTCATAGATGGGGACGCCGCCTTCGCGCAGCAGCGCGATCTTGCGCTCATCCTTGTCCACGCAGATGATTTCGTGACCGAAATCCGCCAGACATGCCCCCGACACCAAACCCACATAGCCAGATCCGGTCATCACGATCCGCATGACAGTTTCTCCTTTAATATCCTGTTTCGCGCATCCCCCCGCCTTTTCACAGGGCGCACAAAGCGCGCCCCGAAAGCATCGGGATAGCCCTCAACCTATTCTTTCGAGACAATCCGTTCGCCGCCCCGCCCAAGGGAGAAAGACGGGATCAACCGTTGACGCATCGCAACATAGCGTCCCTCCGCGCCCTCGCGCAACGCGGCCCGCCACATATCGACGCGCGGAGACGCCATTTCGTCGCCTCCGCGGCGTCCGCCGATCAGATGCCGCCCGCCATCGGAGGCCAGCCGCCCGCCGCCAGCGCGGCGCTGAGGTCCGCCATGCAGCGGTCCAGCGCCACCGGATCGGTCGAGCGGACCACGAAGTTGGCGCCGGTGCGCCCTTCGCGGAAAAAGGGATAGCTGCCGATCTGGCATCCTTCATGGCGGCGTTCGGCGGCGGCCAGCAGGTCGGCGATCTCGCTTTCCGCGACCCAGCAGCCGACGGTGGCGGACAGCAGCGGCAAGCCCCCCTCCAGCGTTCCGGTCAGACTTTCCAGCATCCCGGCGGTGATATAGGGCACCCCCGCCATGATGAAGATATTGCCGTGCCGGATGCCCGGCGCGCCCGACATGCGGTTTTCGATGAGGCAGGAACCGGCGGGGACGCGCGCCATGCGCAGGCGCGCTTCAGTGAGGCCCCCGCGAGTCTCGTAATAGCTTTCCAGCATGTCCCGCGCCTGCGCGTTGATCTCCACCTCCACGCCCAGCGCGGCGGCGATGGCGTCGACCGTGATGTCGTCATGCGTCGGCCCGATGCCGCCGGTCGTGAACAGATAGTCGTTGCGCGCGCGCAGGGCGTTCACCGCCTCCACTATGGCGGCGCTGTCGTCCGCGACGACGCGCACTTCCCGAAGGCGGATGCCCTGCACGTTGAGCCAGGTGGCGATCTGCGCGACGTTCCTGTCCGCCGTCCGGCCGGACAGGATTTCATCGCCGATGACGACCAAGGCGGCGGTCCAGATGCGTTGAGGATCAGGCATGGTCATGGCCATAGCCTGCCCCATGCGCGCTGCCTAGGGGGCGGCATGGTTCGCGGACAGCTTCCTCCCCCCTCGCATTATTCCGCGCGCCGCCCTATAATCACGCGCATGACCGAATATATGACAATGACGGCCGACGCGCCCCTTTCCCGATCCACCGCGATCAAGCTGCATGATGCCGAGGGTTTCGCGGGCATGAGGAAGGCCGGGCGGCTGGCCGCGGAGATACTCGACGCGCTGGCGCCCCATGTCGTGCCGGGCGTGACGACCGGGGAACTGGACGACATCGTGCGCCGCATGACGCTGGACGGCGGCGGCGTGCCCGCAACCCTGGGCTATCGGGGCTATACGCACAGCTGCTGCATCTCGCTCAACAATGTGATCTGCCACGGCATCCCCGGCGACCTGAAGCTGCGCGAAGGCGACATCCTCAACATCGACGTGACGCCGATGGTGGACGGCTGGCACGGCGACAGCAGCCGCATGTATATTTGCGGGGAAACCTCCATCAAGGCGCGGCGGCTGGTGGAGGTCACCTATGAATGCCTGATGCTGGGGATCGAGCAGGCGAAACCCGGCAACCATCTGGGCGATATCGGCCATGCGATCCAGCGCCATGCCGAAAAGCACCGCTATGGCGTGGTGCGCGATTTCTGCGGCCATGGCCTTGGCCGCGTGTTCCACGACAGCCCGGAGGTGGTGCATATCGGCCGCCCCGGCACCGGGCCGGAGCTTCGCCCCGGCATGTTCTTCACCATCGAGCCGATGATCAATATCGGCAAGCCGGGCGTCAAGATGCTGGACGACGGCTGGACCGCCGTGACGCGCGACCGCACCCTTTCCGCCCAGTTCGAGCATAGCATCGGCATCACCGAAACGGGTTGCGAGATCTTCACGAAAAGCCCGGCGGGTCTCGACGCGCCACCCTATGCCTAAAATTTAGGCATCTGCATGCCGGATTGCCCGGAATCCGGGCAATATGGACAAAAATTGCTGCATCGCCGAAAGCATATCCGGCGATTCGCCGATTGGCACGGGAATTGATGGGACAAGCAGGCGGCGCGTGCCTGATGGGGGCATGATGATCGTCACTCGAAAGTCTGGAGCGAAGGGCTCTTCCCTTCGCGAAATGCGTCTGGTGGGATTTTTTTGAGATGAAGAAGATCGAAGCGATCATCAAGCCGTTCAAGCTGGACGAGGTGAAGGAAGCGCTGCACGAAGTGGGCGTGTCCGGCATCACCGTCACGGAAGCGAAGGGCTTTGGCCGCCAGAAGGGGCATACCGAACTGTATCGCGGCGCGGAATATGTCGTCGACTTCCTGCCCAAGGTGAAGCTGGAGGTCGTCGTCGACGACACGCTGGCCGACCGGGTGGTGGAGGCGATCTCCTCGGCCGCGCAGACCGGGCGCATCGGCGACGGCAAGATCTTCATCTCCCCCATAGAGGGCGCGGTCCGCATCCGTACCGGCGAACGCGACAGCGACGCCATCTGATTTTCATGGGACATTCCCGCCCGCGATCAGGGGCTGGCGGGCACGGCATCAACGATATTGACGAAAGAAGGGCAAGTTCACATGGCCAACACGCCTAAAGACATCCTCAAGATGATCGAGGAAAAGGAGATCGAATGGGTCGATCTGCGCTTCACCGATCCCAAGGGAAAGTGGCAGCACCTGACCATGGTGTCGACCGTGCTGGGCGAGGATGAGCTGAACGAAGGCCTGATGTTCGACGGATCGTCGATCGAAGGCTGGAAGGCGATCAACGAGTCGGACATGATCCTCAAGCCCGACCTCGACGCCGTTTACGTCGATCCGTTCAGCGCGACGCCGATGCTGATCCTGTTCTGCGACATCGTGGAGCCGGACACCGGCGAACTGTATGCGCGCGACCCCCGTTCGACCGCGAAGCGCGCCGAGGCGTTCGTCAAGTCCGCCGGTTTCGGCGACACGGTCTATGTCGGTCCGGAAGCCGAATTCTTCATGTTCGACGATGTCCGCTTCAATTCGGACTATCATGAATCCTTCTACAAGATCGACGACATCGAACTGCCGACCAACACCGGCCGCGAATATGAGGGCGGCAACCTTGCTCACCGTCCGCGCGCCAAGGGCGGCTACTTCCCCGTCGCGCCGGTCGATCCGGCCACCGACATCCGCGCCGAGATGGTGACCACCATGCTCGAAATGGGCCTGCCCTGCGACAAGCATCACCATGAGGTCGCCGCCGCGCAGCATGAGCTGGGCCTGACCTTCGGCACGCTGGTCCAGACCGCCGACCGGATGCAGATCTATAAATATGTGGTCCAGATGGTCGCGCAGGCCTATGGCAAGACCGCGACCTTCATGCCCAAGCCGATCGCGCAGGACAACGGGTCGGGCATGCACACCCACATGTCGATCTGGGACGGCGGCAAGCCGCTGTTCGCGGGCGAAGGCTATGCGGGCCTCAGTGAAATGTGCCTCTATTTCATCGGCGGCGTCATCAAGCACGCCAAGGCGCTGAACGCCTTCACCAACCCGACCACCAACAGCTACAAGCGGCTGGTGCCGGGCTTCGAAGCGCCGGTCCTGCTCGCCTATTCGGCGCGCAACCGTTCGGCCTCCTGCCGCATCCCCTATGGCGCGGGCGCCAAAGCGAAGCGCGTGGAGTTCCGCTTCCCCGACGCGATGGCGAACCCCTATCTGTGCTATGCCGCGCTGCTGATGGCGGGCCTGGACGGGATCGAGAACAAGATCCATCCGGGCGGCGCGATGGACAAGAACCTCTACGACCTGCCGCCCGAGGAACTGAGCCAGGTGCCGACCGTCTGCGGATCGCTGCGGGAAGCGCTCAATTCGCTGGCGGCCGATCACGACTTCCTGCTGAAGGGCGACGTGTTCACCAAGGATCAGATCGAATCCTATCTGGAACTGAAGTGGCCGGAGGTCTACCGCTGGGAAATGGCGCCCTCGCCGGTCGAGTTCGACATGTATTACAGCCTCTGATCGCCGACATAGCGCGAAACGGAAAGCCCGGCGGCAGGAGCGGCCGGGCTTTTTGCTGCGTGGTCATGGTGGGGCGGGTGTTCGGACAAAGGCGGACACTCCTTCATCCGTTCGGGCTGAGCGAAGTCGGAGCCTTCCACCGAACAGCGTGAGGTGTTTACGCCTTCGCCAAGCTCAGGGCGAACGGGCGTGGTGTCTGGAACCCACCCAAAGCCGTCAGGAACCGGGCTATCGCAAAGTCGCCGCTTTCCGCCGGTGTAGCGGCTCAACCGGGTATCGACACGCCGAACAGGAGCACCGTCTCACCCGGCGGCGACAGGGCGACCTCGCCCCCCGCCTTCGTCACCAGTTCGCGCACCATCCATGCAGCGGCGGTGCGCGAGGCCAGCCCTTCCGGCGGCAGGGTGCCCGCCAGCGCCGCGCGCAGGTCCGGGTCCAGCACCAGCTTGGGCCCTTCCGCCCGCACCACGATCTCCGTCACGCCGGTCCGCTGCTCCGCGCCGATGTCGAGTTGCCCGCCGCGCACCAGCGCATCCCCCGCGATCAGCGCGAGGTTGAGCAATATCTTGACCGGCAGCTTGCCCAGCATATCGTCCTCGACCAGCCAGCCGACCTTCACGCGGCCCGCCGTGGCGAACATCCCTTCGATCGCGACCCGCGCTTCATGCGTCGGCACCGCGTCGCCGAAACCGCCCGCCGACCCGAAGGCGAGGCGGAAGAATTTGAGCTTGTTCGCCGACGTCTTCGCGCTGTCCGTCAACAGGTCGAGGCAGCGCTGGCGCATGTCCGGATCGGTCTCGTCCGCCATCAGTTCCAGCCCGTTGTTCAGCGCGCCGACCGGGCTCAGCAGGTCGTGGCACAGGCGCGAACAGAGCAGGCTGGCAAATTCGATGCTGTCGGTCGGATGGGTCATGGAGAAGAACTGCCGGTCAATGGATGGGATATCGGGAGAAGTCACGCTAATGCGCCGCCGCATGGCAGGATGCAAGCCCGGCTCGCCCGCTTTCCCTCACAGTATGTCGAGCGCCGCTTCGGCAAAGCGCACCTGTCCGCGCTCGCCCGGCCCCGCTATCCAGAGCCGCGCGGCGCTCCCCGCCACGATCAGCCACAGGCTGCCGTCGGGCCGCGCGCAGGCGGCGTCCGTGGCCGAAGGGACCGCAACACCGCCGGGATGCGAATGATAATGGCCGACGATCCGGGGGCCTCCCCCACGCGCTTCCCGATGCGCGGCGAGGAGAAGGGCCGGGTCCAGCTCGAAATGACGGGCGGGATCGGGGGCGATATTGGCGGCGGGCCGGATCGCCTCTATCCGGCCTTCCGTGCCCAGCAGGAGGCCGCATATCTCGCCTTCTCCGGCCGCCGCCAGATGCCTGATCCGGTCCAGATCTTCCCTTGAAATGGAGACTCTCATGCCTACATCTCTAGCAATGGGTTCGGGGGTTTCCATCATTGAAACGACGATCGGAGAGGCGCAGGCCGGGATGCGGCTTGACCGCGCTCTCGCCGACCTGTTGCCCGACCTTTCGCGCGAGCGGCTGAAGGCGCTGATCCTGGACGGACGGATCACTTCGGGCGGGCGGACCTCCAACCCTTCGGCCAAGGTCGCGGCGGGGCAGTGTTTCACCGTCACCCTCCCCCCGCCGGTCGAGGCGGAAGCGGCGGCGCAGGACATTCCGCTCGCCATCGTGCATGAGGATGCGGACCTGATCGTCGTGGACAAGCCCGCGGGCCTCGTCGTCCATCCGGCGGTAGGCAATCTGGACGGCACGCTGGTCAATGCGCTGCTCCATCATTGCCGGGGCCGGCTGTCAGGCATCGGAGGCGTTGCACGGCCCGGCATCGTTCATCGCATCGACAAGGATACTTCCGGCCTGCTGGTCGTTGCAAAGACGGACAAGGCCCATGAGGGGCTGGCCCGGCAGTTCAAGGATCACAGCATCGAACGGCTTTATGCTGCGATCGTCTACGGCGTACCGGCGCCCGGCAACGGGAAGGTGGACACATGGATCGGCCGGTCCGACGTCGATCGAAAGAAGATGGCGGTTCATCGGGAAGGACGCGGCAAACATGCCGTGACCCATTACCGGACGGTGGAGCGGCTGGCGGGCGCGGCCCTGGTGGAATGCCGGCTGGAAACCGGGCGGACGCATCAGGTGCGGGTCCATATGGCGCATATCGGGCACCCCTTGATCGGGGACGCGGTTTACGGTAGAGACAGGAAAGGTTTCAAATCAATACTGGAAACGCTGGGTTTCAAAAGGCAGGCATTGCACGCGCGAACGCTGGGGTTCATACACCCCGTAACAGGCGAAAGCCTTCGGTTTGAAAGTGTTCTGCCGGCCGATATGCAGGAACTGTTAAGGCAGCTCCACGTATAAGGTTCGACAAGTTTGCGACGGCGCAGCGACGCCTCTTCTGGGTCCCGCCGCGCATGAAAGGGAAAGGTGAAGCGACATGGCTGACAAGAGCAATGTCCCTACGGTGCCAGCGCTGGGCGGTGAAGCCAGCCTGAACCGCTATCTGTCGGAAATCCGCAAATTTCCGCTTCTGACTCCGGAGCAGGAGTATATGCTCGCGAAGCGCTATCAGGAACATCAGGACCCTGAGGCCGCGGCGCAGCTCGTGACGTCGCATCTGCGCCTGGTGGCGAAGATCGCGATGGGGTATCGCGGCTACGGACTGCCGGTCAGCGAACTGATCTCCGAAGGCAATATCGGCCTGATGCAGGGCGTGAAGAAGTTCGAGGCCGATCGCGGCTTCCGGCTCGCCACCTATGCGATGTGGTGGATTCGCGCCTCGATCCAGGAATTCATCCTGCGGTCGTGGAGCCTCGTGAAGATGGGCACCACGGCGGCGCAGAAGAAGCTGTTCTTCAACCTGCGCCGGATGAAGAACAATATCGAAGCGTTCGAGGATGGCGACCTGCATCCCGACGACGTCAGGAAGATCGCGACCGATCTGGGCGTGTCGGAAGACGATGTGGTGTCGATGAACCGCCGCATGGCGATGGGCGGCGACACGTCGCTCAACGTGCCGATGCGCGAGGATGGCGAGGGCCAGTGGCAGGATTGGCTGGCCGACACCGATCCGTTGCAGGACGAACGCGTCGCCGACGAGCAGGAGCGCGAAATGCGCCACGACATGCTGGTCGAGGCGATGGACGACCTCAACGACCGGGAAAAGCATATCCTGGCCGAACGGCGCCTGGCGGAAGAGCCCAAGACGCTGGAGGAGTTGTCGCAGGTCTATGGCGTCAGCCGCGAGCGGGTCCGCCAGATCGAAGTGCGCGCTTTCGAGAAGCTGCAAAAGGCGATGATGCGGATCGCGGGCGACCGGCTCGGCCAGATGGCGCGGCTCGCCGCTGCTTAAGACAGGCTGGAAGAAAGAAACGAGAAGCCCCGGATTTTCCGGGGCTTTTTGTTTGGCGATGGGGGTTTCGGGAAAGAGCGGACATTCTTTCATCCGTTCGGGCCGAGTGTCTGAAATGACTCAAGACTGAAGTGCCCCGTGCCTGGGACTAAGCGGACGGACGCTAACCACCCCTCCGTGTCTTGACGCGGGATTTACAATCTCCATAACCGCGTTTCTTTGGGGTGGGCCGGCTTCACGCTGGGTCAAATCGGGGATCAGGCCGCGCTTGCCGGCCCCCGTCATCGCAGCGGGACCAGTTCCACCCAAAGCCCCATCGATGGCGCTTACCCACCCCTATGATAGTCATAATCATAGGCGCGCCCCTGCTGCTTGGTGAGGATGCCGCCGATGATGCTTCCGCCCGCGCGGCGCAGGCGCTCGACCGCCACGCGCAGGCCGCCATGATGGTTGCGGCCCCATTCGACCACCAGCACCGTCGCCTGCGCCTTGGCCGCCAGCAGCGGCGCGTCGGCGAGCCCGAGGATCGGCGGCGCGTCGATCAACACCGTGTCATAGCTTTCCCGCGCATGGCTCATCACCCCGTCCAGCGCCGGTGTCGCCAGCAACTCGCCCGGATTGGGGGGAATGGCGGCGCAAGGCAGGATCGAAAGCCCCGCCACGCCCGTTGGCATGACGGCATCCTCCACCCTGGCCTGACCCGTCATCACCTCGCTGATGCCGATGGCGGGCACCAGTCCGAACAGGCGATGCTGGACCGGGCGGCGCATGTCCGCGTCGACCACGAGCACCTTCTTCCCCAGCGCCGCCAGCGCCCGCGCCAGCGCATTCAACGTCAGCGACTTGCCCTCGCCCTCCTGCGCGCTGGTGACGAGGATGGAGCGCGGCAACCCCTCCACCGATCCCAGCAGCAGGGACGAGGCGATGGGGCTGAATATCTCCTGCGGCTGCGCCCGGTCGCCCGTCACCGGCACCGATCCCAGCATCGGCAGGCCCACCCGCTCGCCCAGCGTTTCGGCCGAGGTCACCGCATCGTCGAACACATGGCGCAATCCGACCAGCAGAAGCCCCAGCAGAAGCCCGCCCAGCGAAGCGATCAGCATCGCGCTGCCGACATGGGGGGAGGAAGGCCGCGCGGGCACCGCCGCCCGGTCCAGCGGCTGGATGCGCCCGGCCTGGAATCCGGCCTGGGAAGCCATGTCGCGATAACGCTGCAACAGGCTGTCATGCAGCAGCCTGTAGGTATCGACCTGCCGCTCCATGATGCCGACCTGCACGTCGCGCCCGCGTTCGACCAGCGCCTGCCGTTCCAGATCCCTGATTTCCGAGGCGATCTGCTTTTCGCCATGGACGGCGACGTCATATTGCTCCTTGAGCGAGGCGCGGATGGTGTTCGCCATCGCCTGCGCCTGATCGTCCAGCGCCGCCAGCCGCGCCCGCGCCTCGCGCATTTCGGGATGATCGTCCTTGCGGAACTGGCGCTGGCGGACCAGTTCCGCCCGCGCTTCGGCGCGCTGCGCCATGAGTTGCTGCATCGCGCCGTTGTTCAGCACTTCGGGCAGGGTTTCGACGCTGGAGAGGCGGGCGCTTTCCCACTTCTTCGCCGCGGCGATCCGATCGGCCGACGCCTGCGCGCGGAAGGCGTTGAGCTGCGCCAGCCGCGCCGTGACGGACCCTTGCGGCACGGGGGCCTCTTCGCCACCGCCCTCCTTCGCATCCGGCGGCGGCGCGCCGCCCACCCGGGCCGCGTAGACCGCCAGATCGCGCTCGGCCCGCTCCAGATCGGCGCGCGCGCCCTCCAGTTCGCCCAGCAGGAAACGCCGCGCCTGCACGCCGGATTCGAACCCGCGCTTCAGGTCGGTCCGGATCAGGCTGTCGGCATAGCTGTTGGCGACCCGCGCCGACAGCACCGGATTGGCGCTGGTGAAGCTGATCTGGATGATCCGGGACTTGCCCGGCAGGTCGATGTCCAGCCCGTCCTGCAACAATTTGAGGACGGTTTCCTGCTCCACCTGCCGCTGGCTGAGCGATCCCGCCCCCTGCTCCGGCCGCTTGCGGTTCATGCCGTCGAAGAAGGTGCGGCTGCCGACCAGAGCCAGTTCGCGCGCCACATCCTCCGCCAGGGCACGGCTGCGCAGGACTTCCAGTTGCGTCTGCATCAGCGATTCGGTGTCGCCCGGCGCATTGGGGCGCTGCGTCGCGCCGGCGCCCGCCGCGCCCGCCGGGACATCCTCCACCTCGACCGAAGCGGTCGCGCGATAATCGGGCGTCGCCATCAGGATGAAGATCAGGCCCGCCAGCACCGACAGGGCCATCGTCACGAACAGGATCACGCGATGCCGCCGGACGATCGCCCAGCTCCGCCGCGCCGCCGCGACCATGCGGGCGGGATGCCCTTCGCGCGCAAGCATCGCGTCCTCTTCGGGAATCATGCGGACCGCCTCCCTCATCGACCGTCCAGCGCGATGAAACCCGTCGCCAGCGCGGGCGCGGCCAGCAGGGCGCCGCCCAATATCGCCCTGGCGCGGGACAGGCCCACGATCACCATGTCGCCCGGCAGGATTTCAGGATCGGCCGCCTCCCCCTTGCGGATGGCGGCAAGGCTGAACATGGCCGCCTTGCGCTGCCCCTCTTCCTGACGCACGACGACGATCTGGCCGAGGCTGGCGATCCGCGTGGGCCCCTTCGCCATCGCCACCGCCTGGCTGAGCGTCAGCCGCCCGGCGAAGGGGAACAGGCCCGGTTCGCGCACTTCGCCGTCGACGGTGATGCGGCGGCCGACCGCCTGCTTCACGAACACGGTGACCTGCGGCGACACCAGATAGCGCTGCCCCAGCCGCCCGGCGATCACGTCCCCGGCCTCCTCCGCCGAAAGTCCCGCCACCGATATGTCGCCGACCAGCGGCATCCGCACCATGCCCGCCGCCGTGACGCGCGCGTCCTCCAGCGAAAGGCCCGGCTCATGATAGATGCTGATGCGCAGCACGTCGTCCGGCGCGATCCGATAGTCCATGCCGACAGCGGGAGCGGCGGGGATCGCGGCATAGGCGTCATCCCCCCTTGGAGCGTCTTCCACCGTCGCGCAAGCCGCCGTCAACGCGCAGAGCGCGATGCCGCAACTGGCCCGCATCCTATCGTGGAAAGACCGCTTCATCCGCCCGGACACCCCTTTCGACCCGATGCCGCATTGGGAGAAAATGCGGCTGGGCTTGGGGGTTAGCGGCGCGTCGACCCTATGGCAACCGCTGGTCGGACCGGCTGCGCGCGCTTGACGACAGTCGGCCCTTCCATTGTCAGACCGCCACGCGGCCCACGGGCGCTTCGGAAATCCGGCGCGGCTGATCGGACCAGATGCCGCGCGTGTCATAGACCGCCTTGTCGGCGCGCTCGTCCACCGGCACGGATTTGAACATGTCATGATCGACAAGAATGACGAAAACGCCGCATTGTTCCAGAGCCGTATCGAGATCCATCAGTTCAGCGCCCGTGCCCGCGAATTCCATCGGCAGCGCATGGGCATAGGGTTCGACCAGCCTGATCCGCCGCCCATAGCGCCGCGCCAGCCGGGCCGCGACCTTGACCGCCGGGCTTTCGCGGAAGTCGTCGATATTGGGCTTGAAAGCGAGACCGAGGCAGGCGACCGCCTCGCCCGGAAATGCGTCGATCAGGTCCGAAGCGCGCGCCACCACATGGTCGGTCTTGCCGTCGTTCACTTCGCGCGCGGTGCGGATCAGCCGGGCATTTTCCGGGTCGCCATGCACGATGAACCATGGGTCGACCGCGATGCAATGACCGCCGACTCCGGGACCGGGCTGCAATATGTTCACGCGCGGATGGCGGTTGGCGAGGCGAATCACCTCCCACACGTCGATGTCCATCCGCTCGGCGATCACGGACAGTTCGTTGGCGAAGGCGATGTTGACGTCGCGGAAGCTGTTCTCCACCAGCTTCACCATCTCCGCCGCGCGCGCCGTGGTGGTGATGCACTGCCCGCGCACGAACTGGCGGTAGAAGGCCAGCGCCTTGCGCGCGCAGCGCGGCGTGATACCGCCGATGCAGCGGTCATTGTCGATCAGTTCCACCAAGATCCGCCCCGGCAGCACCCTTTCCGGGCAATAGGCGATGGCGATGTCCCCCGCCGCCCCGCCGCTCTGCACCGGCATTTTGAGATCGGGACGAAGCTGCGCGAACAGGTCGCGCATCGCCTCGGTCGTGCCCACCGGAGAGGTGGATTCGAGGATCACCACGTCCCCCGCCTTCAGCACCGGCGCGACGGTCCGCGCGGCCTTGAGCACATAGGAGATGTCGGGCGCGCGATCCTCCGCCACCGGCGTGGGCACGGCGATGATGAAGACGTCGCTCGGCTCGACGTCCAGGCTGGCGCGCAGGTTGCCGCGCGACACCACGCCCTGCACCAGCCCGTCGAGATCGACCTCCTCGATATGCACCCGGCCCGAATTGACCGTCTCCACGACATGCGCGCTGACATCCACGCCCACGACCTGCGCGCCGCCCCGCGCGATCAACGCGGCGGTGGGCAGGCCGATATAGCCGAGGCCGATGACGGAAACCTTCTGCTTGCTGTCGACGGGCATGTAACGATCCTGAAAAAGCCGGTGATTTTCAGCTTCGTTGATGCCGGGAAATGCTGAAGATTTCGGTAACGCGCCGCTTTTCCTGTCCTTCAGGCGGCCGCGATAATCCGCGCGATCCGCTCCGCTGCCTGACCGTCGCCAAAGGGATTGTGCGCCCGCGCCATCGCGCCATAGGCGGCTTCATCGTCGAGCAGCATCGCCACTTCCCGCACGATGCGCGCGCGATCCGTGCCCACCAGCCTCGCCGTGCCGGCCGCGACGCCTTCGGGCCGCTCGGTCGTCTCGCGCATGACCAGCACCGGCTTGCCCAGCGAAGGCGCTTCCTCCTGCACGCCGCCGCTGTCGGTCAGCACCAGATGACAGAGATCGAGCAGCCGCACGAAATGCGGATAGTCCAGCGGATCGATCATTGCGACATTGGAACGGTCGGCCAGCACCGCATCCATGACCGGCCGCACATGGGGATTGGGATGCACGGGAAAGATCACCGCCACGTCGGGCCGCCCGGCGATATCGGCGATGGCGCGCGCGATCGCTTCCATGCCGCCGCCGAAATTTTCCCGCCGGTGGCTGGTGACCGCGACGATCCGCCGGCCCGCGAAGCGCGCCGCCAGATCGTCCAGTCCCGCCGCCAGCACCGGTTCCGCCAGCACTCGATTCCGCGTCGCGAGCAGCGCGTCGATCACGGTGTTGCCGGTGACATGGATGCCCTTCGCGTCGCGATTCTCTTTCCGCAGCGCCTCGGCCGCTGCGTCGGTCGGCGCGAAGTTCATGTCCGCGATGCAGGCCACGACGCGCCGGTTCACTTCCTCCGGCCAGGGGTGATGGATGTCCCCGCTGCGCAGCCCCGCCTCGACATGCGCCACCGGGATCTTGCGGTAATAGGCGGCGAGGCTCGCCACCATGGTGGTCAGCGTGTCGCCATGCACCACCACGCGGTCGGGCCTTTCCGCATCGAACGCCGCGCCCAGTTCCACGATCAGCCTCGCCGTCAGCCCGTCCAGCGTCTGGTTGGGCGTCATCACGTCCAGGTCGATGTCGGGCACGATGCCCGCAATCTCCAGCACCTGATCCAGCAGCCCGCGATGCTGCGCCGTCACGATGACGCGGGTATCCACATTCTCCCGCGCCTTCAGCGCATGGATCACCGGAAACAATTTGATCGCTTCGGGCCGTGTCCCGAAAACCAGCGCCACCTTCATCATCGTCCCTTTGTCTGCTTCATTCCCCTTGGCAGACAAAGGTAACCATGCCCTTTACGCCTTGAGCTTCCAGCCTTTCCTGAGCAGCGCGTAGCACAGCAGGCCGAGCGCCAGATTCAGCACCAGCAGCACGATGCTGCCCGCCATCACGTCGCCGTCCGACGCCGCGACGAAGCCATAGCGGAAGCCGGAAATGGCATAGAAGAACGGATTGGCGTGACTGATCGCGCGAAACACGGGCGCCAGCCGGTCGATCGAATAGAAGGTACCCGACAGCAGCGTCATCGGCCCGATCACGAAGTTGGTGATCGCGGCGGCATGATCGAATTTTTCCGCCCAGATCGATGTCAGCACGCCCGCGAAGGCGGTGAGCATCGAGCCCATCAGACCGAACCATATGATCGCCCAGGGATGCGTCGGCGTCACATGCACGCCCGGCCACAGCGCCATCGCGGCCCACAGCGCCAGCCCCACGGCGATAGCCCGCGTCACCGCCGCGCCGACCAGCCCCAGCAACAGTTCGCCCGTGGAAAGCGGGGGCATCAGATAATCGATCAGCGTCCCCTGCATCTTGCCCACCAGCAGGGCGAAGCTGCTGTTCGCGAAGGCATTGTTCATCATCCCCATGATGATGAGCCCCGGCGCGATGAAGTCGGCAAAGGGCACGCCCAGCACCTGCCGGTTCGCGCCGCCGAGCGCGATGGTGAAGATCACGAGGAAAAGCAGCGTCGTCACGGCGGGCGCCCAGATCGTCTGGAGCTGCACCTTCATGAAGCGGCGCACTTCCTTCGCGTAGAGCGCGCGCGTGCCTGCCCAGTTGACGTTGCGGATCACCATCTCGCCCGGTTCGTGAAACGGCGGGGAAGCGCTGGCGGCAGGTGCAATTTTGGACTGGTCGTTCATGGCTGGATCGACTATCGGCTGAGCGGATAACCCGCAAGGATGTTGTGCGCGGATTTGAACCCGCGCCTGCGCGCCCCATATAGGGCGCAATTCTTGGAATGTGAGGAGTTTTCATTTGTCCTGGACCGACGAGCGCATCGACCAGCTCAAGTCTATGTGGGAAAAGGGCCTGACCGCCAGCCAGATCGCGGAAGAACTGGGCGGCGTCAGCCGTAACGCGGTGATCGGCAAGGCGCATCGTCTGGGCCTGCAATCCCGTCCTTCCCCCGTGAAGGCCAACGAAGCGCCGAAAAAGGCCGCCGCGCCGCGCAAGCCCGCCCCCGCGGCGGCTCCCGCGCCCGAAACGTCCCGCGCCGCCGCGCCGGCCGCGCAACCGGCAGCACCGCGCCACGCCGCGGCGCCCGCCCCCGCGCCGGCCGCGCCCGCGGCAGCGGACGCCGCCACGCCGCAGCAGCCCGCCGCGCCGCAACCGCGCATCATTTCGGTCGGCCCCGGCGGTTTCCTGCGCCAGGGTCCGGGCGATCAACAGGCGCCGATCCCGCCCGCGCCGCCGCGCCGCCTGGTTCCCGCCAAGCCCAGCCCGGAAATCGCGGACAAGACCTCGCTGCTCGACCTGACGGAACGCATCTGCAAATGGCCGGTCGGCCATCCGGGCGAGCCGGATTTCCATTTCTGCGGCGAGCCGGTGAATCCCGGCTTCCCTTATTGCGTGGAGCATTGCGGCCGCGCCTATCAGGCGCAATTGCCGCGCGGCACGCGCCGCCCGCCTCCCCCGCTTCCCTTCGGCGGCCCGCGCGTGCGCTGATGAGATCATGAACAGGGCCGGTTCCGAGGAGGAGCCGGCCCTTTTTCCTTGGCATGGCTATTTTGGGTGGAGAGCGGACTGTCTGCTTTTCTCCACCGCCGTTCACCCTGAGCTTGTCGAAGCCTGTCCTGAGCGCCTGCCTTGGCAGTCAGTCGAAGGACTCAGCCCGAACGGAGATTGGATGTCCCCTTTGGACTGAACACCCCCACTGCCTCCCACGCCACTTGCGCCCGGCGTTCGCGCCCGATAGCAATCCCCCATGTCCGATCTGTTCGCGAACCAGCCCGCCTCCTCTCCCGGTTACGACGCCTCCACCATCGAGGTGCTCGAAGGGCTCGAACCGGTCCGCCGCCGCCCCGGCATGTATATCGGCGGCACGGACGAACGGGCGCTGCACCATCTCGCGTCCGAAGTGCTCGACAACAGCATGGACGAAGCCGTCGCGGGCCACGCCACCCGGATCGAGGTGACGCTGGAACCAGGCAACCGCCTCACCATCACCGACAATGGCCGGGGCATCCCGGTCGGCGAGCATCCCAAATTCCCCGGCAAGTCCGCGCTGGAAGTGATCCTGACCACCCTCCATTCCGGCGGCAAGTTCACCGACAAGGCCTATGCCACATCCGGCGGCCTGCACGGCGTCGGCATCAGCGTGGTCAACGCCCTGTCCATCGTCACCGTGGTCGAAGTGGCCCTCAACCGCGAACTCTACCGCCAGAGCTTCGCGCAGGGCCTTCCCACCAGCGGTCTCGAAAAGGTCGGCGCGGCTCCCAACCGGCGCGGCACGTCCGTCACCTTCATTCCCGACAGCGAAATCTTCGGCGAACAGAAGTTCAAGCCGGCGCGGCTCTACCGCCTCGCCCGGTCCAAGGCGTATCTCTTCGCGGGCGTCGAGATCCGCTGGAAATGCGCGCCCGAACTCATCACCGACGACACGCCCGCCGAAGCCGTCTTCCAGTTCCCCGGCGGCCTTGCCGATCATCTGAAGGAACAGGTCGGCGGCCGGGAATGCGCCACCAGCCAGTTCTTTTCGGGCAATCAGGATTTTCCCGAAGCGGCGGGCCGCGTCGAATGGGCTGTCGCCTGGCCGCTCTGGTCGGACGGCAGCTATAGCTGGTATTGCAACACCATTCCGACCCCGGACGGCGGCACCCATGAGGCGGGCCTGCGCGCCGCGCTGGTGAAGGGCATCCGTGCCTTCGCCGATCTGGTCGGCCAGAAGAAGGGCAAGGACATCACCGCCGACGACATCATGACGTCATCGGAAATCATGCTCAGCGTCTTCATCCGCGACCCGCAGTTCCAGAGCCAGACCAAGGACCGCCTGACCTCTCCCGAAGCCGCGCGCCTCGTCGAGAACGCCGTGCGCGACCATTTCGACCATTTCCTGACCGACAATATGGAGCGCGGCAAGGCGCTGCTCGGCTACGTCCTCGACCGGATGGACGAACGGCTGAAGCGCAAGCAGGAGAAGGAGGTCAAGCGCAAGACCGCCACTTCCGCCCGCAAGCTGCGCCTGCCCGGCAAGCTCACCGACTGTTCCACCGACGATCCCGACGGCACGGAAATCTTCCTGGTCGAAGGGGACTCGGCGGGCGGCTCCGCCAAGCAGGCGCGCGACCGCAAGACGCAGGCCATCCTGCCCCTGCGCGGCAAGATCCTGAACGTGGCGTCCGCCAACACGGCGAAAATCCTCGCCAATCAGGAAATCGCGGACATCATCCAGGCGCTGGGCTGCGGCACGCGGAAGGACTGCAATCCGGACCATCTGCGTTACGAGCGCATCGTCATCATGACCGACGCGGACGTGGACGGCGCGCATATCGCGACGCTGCTCATGACCTTCTTCTTTCAGGAGATGCCGGAACTGGTGCGGCGCGGCCATCTTTTCCTCGCGCAACCGCCGCTCTACCGCCTCGTCGCGGGCGGCAAGAACCTCTACGCGAAGGACGACGCCCATCGCGAGGAACTGCTCCGTACCGAGTTCAAGGGCAAGAAGGTGGATATCAGCCGCTTCAAGGGCCTGGGCGAAATGAATCCCGGCCAGCTCCGCGAAACCACCATGGACCCGAAGACCCGCAGCCTGATCCGCATCACCCTGCCCGACGATTATGAGGACCGGCAGCAGGTGCGCGACCTGGTCGACCGGCTGATGGGCAATAATCCCGCGCATCGCTTCGCCTTCATCCAGGAAAATGCGGCGGCGGTGGACGAAGAGGCCATAGACGCATGAAGGCTTTGGCGGCTCTGGCGCTGTTCCTGCTGGCGCTGCATCCTCTTTCTTCGTCCGCGCAGGTCGCGCCAGCCTATCACGCCCGCGCGGAACAATTGCTTCCGCTGCTCGGCAAGGACGGCGGGGAAAAGGACTTCTTCTCCGACCTGTTCCTGACGGCGGTTCCCGTCAACCAGTGGCGCGCCCTCACGGCCGACCTGCGCCGCCAATATGGCGAGCCGCAATCGCTGGGCTCGGTCCGCCAGAACGGCCCCACCGCCGGTCAGGTGGAGGTCCGCTATCGACGCGCCACGGTCGGCTTCACCCTGGTCATTGCTCCCGAAGCGCCGAACCGCGTCATCGGCCTCCAGATCGTCGGCGCGAAGCAGGCGGACGACAGCCTCATCAAGGTCATAGACGACTTCGAAGCGCTGCCGGGCCAGACCGCCTTCGCCATCGCGCGCCTGACCGATGGCGGCCCGCAATGGATCGCCACCCGCGCGCCCGACCGGCAAATGGCGACCGGATCGTCCTTCAAACTCTATGTGCTGGCCGAACTCGCCCGCGCCGTCGAAGCGGGGGAGCGCCGCTGGAGCGACGTGATCCCCCTCTCCCACAAGAGCTTTTCCGGCCGCCTGCTGGCATATCCCGACCGTGCGCCGATGACGCTCCACAGCCTCGCCACGACCATGATCGCCGAAAGCGACAACAGCGCCGCCGACACGCTGCTGCTGGCGCTGGGGCGGGAGAATGTGGACGCCACCCTCTCCCGCGCGGGCCACGCCGAGGCGGACGCGGCCCTGCCGCTCCTCACCACCGCCGAAGCCTTCGCCCTGAAGATGCCCGCCAACGCATCCCTGCGCCAAAGCTATGCGCGGGCGTCGATCGCCCAGCGCCGCGCCATGCTTCGCGACCATGCCGCGCGACTTGACGCCAAGGCCGTGGATATAGGCACCGTCGCGGAAACCCCCGCCTCCATCGACAGCGCCGAATGGTTCGCCTCGCCGAAGGACGAAGTCGCCCTGCTCGACTGGCTGCGCCGTCATGGCGGGGAGGCCCTTCCCATCATGGCGGTCAATCCCGGCATTGCGCCCGCCGATGCCGCCCGCTGGAAGTATCTCGGCTATAAGGGCGGCTCAGAACCGGGCGTTATGGCGATGAACTTCCTTGCTCAGGCAAAAGACGGAAGCTGGTATGCCGTGACGGGATCATGGAACAATCCGGCCGCCCGCCTCGACGAACCGCGCTTCGTCGCGCTGATGACGCGCGCGCTCAACCTGCTGGCCGAGACCTCCCGCTAGAGCATGATCCGTTCATGCTGAATCGGATCATGCTCTGATTCTCTTTTATTTTCCGCATTTTCCGAGCCAGCAGATGCAGCCATCTGCTTCGAAAATGCTCTAGCACGTTCTGCGAGCCGTCGGGACTTCAGAATGCTCTAGGGGCGCAGGACCGCCTCGCCGGTCATCGGATTGACCAGCGTCACATTTTCCAGCGCCTGAATCCGCCATTCCCCTTCCCGCCGCGTCGCCACGGCCAGGATCATGGTGTCGATCCGGTGGGGGCCCGCCGGATGCGCCTGCCCCGCGCCCAGCCGCGACCAGAAATGCAGGATCGCCGCATCGCCGGAGATCGGATCGACATCCGGCGCATCGTTTTCCAGCGTCGAATCGCGATAGATGCTTTCATGCACCCGCCTGTGGCCCGCGACGATCTGCTCCACGCCGCGCCAATAGGTGCCGAACCTGTTCACGAATGTCGCGTCGGGATGGAACAGCAGGCCAAAGGCATCCATGTCATGCGCGTTCCACGCCGCCTGAAAGCGCGCCGGAATATCCGCGGGTTCCGTTATCACCCTATCATTCCGCCAAAGCCTCGACCAGCGCCTTGACCTTCTTCTGCCGCCATTGAGGCAGGGGCGCGATCAGCCAGTAGGACAGGGACGAATCCACCGCTTCCCCCACTTGCCGCACGCGACCGGCGGCCAGGTCCGCCTCCGCCAGCAGCAGCGGGACGACCGCCTGCCCGAACCCGTTCGCCGCCGCCTCGATCGCCAGACCGCCATCCGCGACCCGGATCGACGCGGGCTTGTCGCCATGGGGGCAACCGGGCCATTCGATCCACCCATCGGGACCGCCATCGGCCGCCTCCACCGTCACGAACGCCGCTTCACCCAGCCTGATGCCTTCATGCTCGCCCGGCGTTTCGGCCAGCCGCAGCGCCAAATCCAGATTGGCTTCCGTGAAATCGAGCGCCTCATCCGCCGCCACCAGCGCGAATTTCAGGTCGGGCTGGCTCGCGGCATAGGCGGCGAGCCGCTTTTGCAGCCATTTCGCGGTGATGTCGCGCGGCGCGGCGATGGTGAGCGAGGAAGAGGACTGGCCCGCCTGCATCGCCCGCACCGCCTCCTCGAACTCCAGGAAACCGGCGCGCAGGGCGTCCAGCCCAGCCTCCGTTTCCGGCGTGAGTTCCAGGCCCTTGGGCGTGCGGCGGAACAGCACCACGCCCAGCATGTCCTCCAGCGCGCGAATCTGCTGGCCCACGGCGGCGGGGGTCACGGCCAGTTCGTCCGCCGCGCGGGTGAAGGACAGGTGCCGCGCCGCCGCATCCAGCACGCGCAGGCCGTTGAGCGGCAAATGGGTACGCTTCATTCGGCCACCGCAGGCGCGATCAGCGCGAAATGCGGGATCGCGGCGTCGAAGGTGTGCCCATCCGCCCCGATCATATGATAATGACCCTTCATCGATCCGGTCGGCGTGCCCAGCGGACAACCCGAAACATAATCATAGCTTCGCCCCGGCTGCACGACCGGCTGCTCGCCTACGACGCCATCGCCGTCCACCCGATGCTGCGCGCCGCGCCCGTCCGTGATGATCCAGTGACGCGTCAGAAGCTGGATCGGCTGATCCCCGCCATTTTCGATGCGGATATGATAGGCCCAGAACCAGCGGCCCCGGTCCGGCTCCGATTGTTCGGGCAGGAAGGTCACGGCCACATGGACCGTGATGTCGCGCGTCGTGGCGTGGAAGGGGAACAGTGCGTTCACGATTTCAGGAATGCGCCCTTATTCCCGTCCACGTCAACGCCCTATCGCCCGCAGCGCCTGATCGAAATCGGCGATCACGTCCTCCGGATCTTCAAGGCCCACATTCAGGCGCAGCATATCCTCGGTGATGCCGACTTCCAGCCTCGCTTCCTCCGCCATGCCATAATGGGTGGTGGAGGCGGGATGCGTCATCAGGGACCGCGAATCGCCGATATTGTTGCTGATGTCGACCAGTTGCAGGGCGTTGAGCAGGCCGTGCGCCTCCTTGCGCCCGCCGCCGACATAGAGCGAGAAGATCGGCCCGGCCAGTTCCATCTGTCGCATCGCCAGCGCATGTTGCGGATGGCTTTCCAAGCCGGGATAGAGAACTTTGGGCAGGCGCGCCTCCAGGAAGCGCGCGACCTTCAGCGCATTCTCGCTCTGCTTGCGGATGCGCAGGTCCAGCGTCTCCAGCCCTTTCAGCACCACCCAGGCATTGAACGGAGAGAGCGTCGGCCCGGTGTTCCGGTGGAAAGGCAGCAGCGTGTTGAGGATGAAATCCTCCGTGCCGCAGATCGCCCCCGCGAGCACCCGCCCCTGTCCGTCCATCATCTTGGTCGCGCTGTAGGCCACCACGTCCGCGCCGAATTCCATTGGCCGCTGGAGCGCGGGCGTGGCGAAGGCATTGTCCACCACCGTCACGATGCCATGCGCCCTGGCGATGTCACAAATCCCTTGAAGATCAGCGACATCCATGGTGGGATTGGCAGGCGTTTCGAAGAAGAAGAGCCGGGTGTTGGGCCGGATCGCCGCTTCCCACGCGGCATTGTCGGTGGCGTCGACGGTCGTCGTCTCGATCCCGAATTTGGGCAGCAGCGTATCGACCAGCCAGCGGCACGAGCCGAACAGCGCCTTGCCGCCCACGACATGATCCCCGGCGGAAAGCTGGCACAGGAGCGCCGCGGTCATCGCCGCCATGCCCGAAGCGGCCGCGCGGCAAGCCTCCGCCCCTTCCAGCAGGGCGATGCGCTTTTCCAGCATCTCGACAGTGGGGTTCTGGAGCCGGGAATAGGTCATGCCCTGCTGCTCGCCGGCAAAGCGCGCCGCCGCGTCCTCCGCCCGGTCGTAGCAATAGCCGCTGGTCAGGAACAAAGCTTCCGACGTTTCGCCATATTCCGTGCGCGCCGTGCCGCCCCGGACGCCGAGCGTGGCAGGCTTCCAGTTCTTCGTGATCTCCGGGTCCTGCCCGCTCTTCCGCTTCATGATTCGATCCTCAGTTCAGCGCCGCCAGCACCGCATCGCCCATTTCGACGGTGCTCATGCCGCCGCCCAGGTCGGGGCTGCGCGCGCCATCGGCCAGCGCCTTCTCCACGGCCGCCTCGATCCGGTCGGCCTGCGCATGCAGCCCCAGCGAATAGCGCAGCATCATCGCCGCCGACAGGACCGTCGCCAGCGGATTGGCCTTGCCCTGCCCGGCGATGTCCGGCGCGGAGCCGTGGATCGGTTCATACAGCCCCTGCCCGCTGCCGTTCAGCGTCGCGGACGCCAGCATCCCGATGGAGCCGACGCACATGCTCGCCTGATCGGACAGGATGTCGCCGAACAGGTTGCCGGTCACGATCACATCGAACTGGCCCGGATCGCGCACCAGCTGCATCGCGGCATTGTCGACATACATATGGCTGAGCGCCACATCGGGATATTCGGCGGCCACCTCGATCACCACGTCGCGCCAGAGCTGGCTCGTCTCCAGCACATTGGCCTTGTCCACCGAGCAGAGCTTGCCCCGCCGCGCCCGCGCCGCCTGGAAGCCGCTATGCGCGATGCGCCGCACCTCGGTCTCGTTATAGGACATGATGTCATAGCCTTCGCGCAGGCCGTCGGCGGTCGTGCGGAAGCCTTTCTCGCCGAAATAGACATCTCCGTTCGTCTCGCGCACGATCAGCAGGTCGATGGCGCCCGCGACCTCCGGCTTGAGCGCGGATTCGCCGGCCAGTTCGGGGAAGACCTTCGCGGGGCGCAGGTTGGAGAACAGGCCCAGTTCCTTGCGCAGCCCCAATATCGCCTGCTCGGGCCGCAGATGCCGCTCCAGCGAATCGCAATCGGGATCGCCGACCGCGCCGAAAAGGATCGCGTCCGCCCGCTTCGCCAGTGCCAATGTCTCAGGCGGCAGGGGATGCCCCGCCGCCTTGTATGCCGCCCCCCCGACCAGCCCTTCCTCATAGGTCAGGCCGTCGATCGCCAGCGCATCCAACACGCGCTTCGCCTGCGCGACGATTTCCGGGCCGATACCGTCTCCGGGAAACAAGGCGATCAACATGGGCACAACTCCTGCAATATGTTGCCGCCGCCATATGAAGCCGCCGCCCGTTACGCAACCGCCCTTTTGAGCCGGTCGACCAGCCGCTCCCGAGCCGCCAGCACGTCGGCGCGCCGTTCCGTCAGCACCGAACGCTCCAGAAAGAAGCCGGTCAGCCGCAGCCCGTCCAATATCTCCGCCCAGTCCCCGCTTCCCCCTTCGATCAGGAACGGCGGCAAGGGCAGCAAGCGGCTTTCATAACCGATAGCTCCCTCCCGGCTCACCGCTGCGGCGCTGCGCGGGCTGACGAAGGCCAGATCCTCGCCCCCCCCCATGGCCGCGCAACGCGTCAGGTCCAGCCCGAACCCCAGTTCCGCCAGCAGCAGCAATTCATAGCGGACCAGCGCCGCCGCCCATCCTCGCGCCGCCGGGGCCGCCTCCACTGCGCCCAGCACGCCGTCCAGCGCCTGATGGAGCGCCGGATAAGGCGTTCCTTCCGGCAAGGCGGCCGCCGTCAGCGCACAGGTCCAGTCGATCGCGGCGGCAGGCAGGGGCTCCGCCAGGAGAGGCGCGCGGCTATGCGCCAGTTCCACGGTCAGCCCCGCAAGCTGATCCTCCGTCCGCGCCCGGAACTCCGCCTTCACGGCATTGCCCGGCAACAGCACCGGCCGGACCGCCCGCGACCGCCCGCCCCGGACATAGCCCGCCAGCAAGCCATCGTCCGGCGTCAGCAGACGCGCAATCGCCCCATGCTCTCCATGGGCGCGCACGGCGCAGACGATGGCGGAAGTGACGAGGGCAGGCACAGGGCCTCCCTTACGCCTTCATGCTCCGCATATCCATATGACGCCGGTGTCAGGCAAAGGCCTCCGCGGGTAGCATCGGCGATTGCAGGCCGCAGGAACCCTTCATCGCCCGCGTGAAATAGTCCTTCAGCATGTCGCGATAATCGGGATGGGCGCAGTTGGCGGTGATGACCTCCGCCCGCCTCCTTCCGGCGACAGGCGAAAAAGGAATGGGCTCCCCCATAGAGGCCGTCCCGCCTGCCGTCAGGCGCGATCTTCATTCATGGAAATAATCGTAAACCTGCCGCGCCACGACCTTCGACACGCCCGGCGCACGCTGCAAGTCCTCCAGCGCCGCGTCCTTCACCGCCCGCGCCGTGCCGAAATGCATCAGCAGCGCCTTCTTCCGCGCGGGGCCGATGCCCGGCACGTCGTCCAGCGAACTGGTGGTGATCGCCTTGCTCCGCTTCTGCCGGTGCGCGCCGATGGCGAAGCGATGCACTTCGTCCCGCAACCGCTGGAGATAGAACAGGACCGGATGGTTGAGCGGGAAAGTCACCTCCCGCCCGTCCGGCAGGTGGAACACCTCGCGTCCTTCCCGGCCGTGATGCGGCCCTTTCGCGATGCCGATCATGCAGACATCCTCGATGCCCATTTCCTCCAGCGTCGCGCGCGCCGCCGACAACTGCCCCTTGCCGCCGTCGATCAGCACGAGGTCCGGCCATTCGCCGCTGTCGCGATCCGGGTCCTCCCGCTGCGCACGGCCGAAGCGCCGCTCGAACACTTCGCGCATCATCGCGAAGTCGTCGCCCGGCGCGGTCTCCGGGTTCCTGATGTTGAATTTGCGATAGGCGTTCTTGCGGAAACCCTCCGGCCCCGCGACCACCATCGCGCCCAGCGCGTGGCTGCCCTGAATATGGCTGTTGTCGTAGATTTCGATCCGGTCGGGCACGCCGTCCAGCCCGAACACTTCCACCATCTCGTCCAGGATCTTCGCCTGCGTGGTCGTCTCGGCCAGCCGCCGGGCGAGCGCCTCCACGGCGTTGCGCTGCGCCTGCTGGATCAGGCGGGTTCGCGTGCCCCGTTGCGGCACCTCGATCCGCACCTTCGCGCCGGTCCGTTCCGACAGCGCCTCCGCCATCAGTTCGCATTCGGCGGGCGCGCGGTCGGCGAGGATCAGGCGGGGGGGCGGCACTTCCTCATAGAATTGCGCCATGAAGCTCGCCAGCACCTCATCCTCCGCCACCTCGGCGGTGTGGACGGGGAAGAAGCTGCGATGGCCCCAATTCTGCCCGCCCCGGATGAAGAAGGCCTGGATGCACATCGCCCCGCCCTTCGTCGCCAGCGCGAAGATGTCGGCGTCGCCCAGCCCTTCGGCATTGATCGCCTGACTGCCCTGGATGAAGGTCAGCGCCTTCAGCCGGTCCCGCAACACCGCCGCCTGCTCGAAGTCCAGCGAGTCCGAGGCCAGTTGCATCGCTTCGCCCAGCTTGCGCTGGACGGCGGTCGACTTGCCGCCGAGGAAGTCCTGCGCGTCCCGCACCAGTTCGGCATAGCCCGCATCGTCGATCCGCCCGACGCAGGGGGCCGAGCAGCGGCGGATCTGATAGAGCAGGCAGGGCCGGGAGCGGTTGGCGAAGAAGCTGTCGGTGCAGGATCGCAGCAGGAACAGTTTCTGCAAGGCGTTGATCGTCCGCGTCACCGATCCGGCGCTGGCGAAGGGGCCGTAATAGCGGCCCTTATATTTCCGTGCGCCGCGATGCTTCTGGACGCGGGGGAAGGCGTGGTCGTCGCGCAGCAGGATGAAGGGGAAGCTCTTGTCGTCGCGGAGCAGCACATTGTACGGCGGGCGGAACCGCTTGATGAGTTGCGCTTCCAGCAGCAGCGCTTCGGCTTCGCTGTTGGTGGTGACGATGGTCATGGAGCGGGTCTGCGCCACCATGCGTTGCAGGCGGCGGGGGAGCCGGTCGACCTGCGTATAGTTGGCGACCCGGTTCCTGAGCACCCGCGCCTTGCCGACATAGAGCACGTCGCCGCGCGCGTCCTGCATCCGGTAGACGCCGGGGCGCGTGGGCAGGGTCCTGAGCGTGGTGCGGATCGCTTCCACGCCTGCCTCTATGTCGGGCTGGCTGCCCTTGACGGTGAAGGTCGCCTTGTCTTCGTGGAAGCGGTCGGGGGATTGGGGACGCGACATCATGCTGAGATAGCGGGAGGGGCGCGGAGCGCAATGGCGGGGTGCGGGGTTGTTCGCGAATCCATGAATGAAATAGCGAAGGGAACGCGTTTTTCGAGAGGGAGGGTAGGAGAAATAGGAGAGATACCCAAAAGGAAAAGGGCCGGCGTGTTGGCGCCAGCCCTTTTTCCTTCGGTGCGTCCGGCCGGTCAGGCTACGGGGCCGAGTTCCTTGATGGCGCTGTCGACCAGCGCCTTGTCGGCCTTTGCGTCGTGGCCCCCTGCGATCAGCGTGGCGGCGGCGCTTGTGGCGGCGTTCACCACCCTGGCGCGGATGCCCGCGATGGCGGCGCGTTCGGCGGCCCCGATCTTGTCCTCGGCCATTTTCTGGCGGCGCACCACCAGCGCGGCGGCGTTGGCCTTCGCGTCGTGCAGGATCGTTTCCGCCTCATGCTCGGCGGACTGGCGCATGGCGTCGGCTTCACCGGCCGCTGCGGCCAGCTTCGCTTCATATTCCGCCTTCAACGCTTCGGCTTCGGCGCGCAGCTTCGAGGCTTCCTCAAGCTGGGCCTTGATCTGGGCGATGCGGTTGTCGAGCGCGCCGCCGATCAGGCCGGGCACCTTCTTCACCAGCAAAAGCAGGATGAACACCGCCATCGCCAGGCTGACCCAGCCGGTCGCGTCCATATAGAGCGCCTTGGGATCGCTGTGCGGCGCGACGCCTTCATGCGCGACGGTGCCGACCGGCTCCAAGCCCTCGGCATGGATCGCGTCGCCCAGATGGGGCGTTGCTTCGCTATGCTGTCCTGCTGCCTCAGCCATGGGCCAGTGCTGCCTTTACTGCGTTACGGGCCGCATCCTCCGACGCATCCACGCCGGAAATGCGGGCCACCATGTCGCGCGCCGCATCGGCCGCAACGGTTTCAATCTGTTCCATGGCCGCGTTCGAGGCGGCCTGGATGCGGGCTTCGGCAGCGCCGATGAGGCTCGCGATCTCCGCATCGGCGGCGGCGAGCTTGCGTTCGGCATCCCGCGCGGCGTCCGCCTTGGCTTTCGCCAGCACGGCCTGAGCCGTGGCGCGGCTTTCGGCGTCGCGGACGCGATAGTCCGCCTCCGCTTCGTCGGCGCGGGCGAAAGCCGCCTTCGCCGCGTCCAGATCGCCGGAAATCTTCGCGTCGCGCGCGTCCGCCGTCCCCTGCACCTTGGGCACCATGCCAAGGCCGATGACGAAGAAGACGAAGCCGAACGTCAGCAGCAGCCAGAAGATCTGGGATGAATAGGTTTCGGCGATTTGCGCGATTTGAGGCATTTCGAATCCGTCCGATCAGGCGCGGTCAATTCCGGGAACGGGCGAGGCCGGCAACCGCCGACCCGCCCGATTCCCAAGCGGTTGTCAGGCCACGAACACCAGGATCATGGCGATGACGAACGCCAGCAGACCCAGAAGTTCGGCCGCGGCGAAACCGATGAACAGGCGGCCCTGCTGACCGTCGGCGGCACCGGGGTTGCGCAGCGCGCCTTCGAGGAACGAGGCGAAGACATTGCCCACACCGAGCGAGGCAAGACCCGCACCGATAGCGGCCAGACCAGCACCGAGCAGCTTCGCGGCTTCTGCGTCCATGTTGTAAACTCCTTTTCTAAACTCTTTTAAGCGTTGAACAAATTCTACGAAATCAGTGCAGGTTCTCGGCGTCGTTGATGTAGACCGAGGTCAACAGCGCGAACACATAGGCCTGGATCACCGCGACCAGCACTTCCAGCGCGCTGATGCCGATCATCAGGATGAAGCTGGCCGAACCGACCGTCAGGCCGTAGCCGATGCCCGCATTCGAACTGTTGATGACGAACCCCGCCAGCACCTTCAGCAGGACGTGGCCCGCCGTCATGGCGACGAACAGTCGCAGCCCCAGGCTGAACGGGCGCACCATGAAGGACACCAGTTCGATGGGGAAGATGACCGGGATCATCGGCAGCGGCGTGCCGTGCGGCACGAACAGCGAGAAGAAGTGCAGGCCATGCTTCCAGAAACCGACGATCAGCACGATCGAGAAGCTGAGGATGGCGAGCACGCCGGTCGCCGTGAAATGGCTGGTGAAGGTAAAGGGGTGCAGGCCGATGAGGCCCAGCGGCAGCAGGCCGAGCAGGTTCGCCAGCAGGATGAACATGAACAGCGAAAAGACGTAGGGAATATATTTCTTCCCGCCTTCGCCCACATTGGCCACCAGCAGGCTCTTGATGAAGCCGGTCATATATTCGACCGCCATCTGCCAGCGGCCGGGGACCAGTTCGCGCTTCATGCCGCCGACGACGAAAATCCACAGCACCACGGCGGCGGCCACCATATAGAGCGCGCTGTTGGTGAAGGCGATGTTGAAACCGCCGATGGACAGGTGATCGGTCCCGAACAGCGGTTCGATCGCAAACTGGTGCATCGGATCGATTTTGCCGGATTCTGCCACTTTGACCCCTGCGTGCCTTGCCTTCGGACTAAGACAAAAGCGTCCCTTACTGATCGGGACGCTTCGTCGTCGTCAATCTGATGATGTTCCTGAATGCCACCACGATCCCGAGACCGAGGAACACGAGCAGGAGCCATGGGGACGTGCCGATCAGCCAGTCGAGGACTCCGCCGATCACCGCGCCGCCGGCAAGACCACCGATCAGTTCCGCGAGAACCCTGTTGCCCAGCCGCGAGCCATCGTCAGGCTGCTGCTGAACCGTCCCCTGTCTGACCTTTTCGGCTTGTTCGGCCCGCGCGATCCTTTCCTCCAAAGAGGTGATCCGCGCGTCCTCCCCCGCCGGGTCCTGCCCGGGTGCGTCCGCAGCCATCGCCTATCCCCTTCGTCCGGATGGAACTTACAGGAAAGAGGCCATGAAGCGTGCGGCCGCACCCGTCAAGGCGCGGCCCGTTTAGAAAGGCGCTTCGGGATAGTCAACCGTGGATGGGAAGGAGATGTTTTTCCTGCCCCACCCCCGCGCCGCGCGCCGGAATGGCGCGTGGCGCGGGGGTGGGATCAGTTCGCCGTGGCGCAATAGGAGGGCAGCGCGATCGCCCCCGCGCCCTTGGTTTGCCACGCCCCGCCGCCGATGCGGTAGACCTGTCCCTGCTTCACCCGGTTGCTGAGCGTCTGGCATCCGGTGGCCGCCGCGACATCCTGAACCGTCACCCCGCGCTTGCCGGCGAGGTCGGTATAGGCGGCGCGGCGCTTGATATTGATCGATTCGACTTCGGCCCGGACATCCGCGCCGACCGAACCGGCGATGCCCAGATAGCCGTCGGCCTGTTCGCCGACCGTCCCCGCCGCCATCGCCGAAGCGACCGCGCCCGACTGCGCCCGGGCAGGCATGTTCATGGCGAGGCCCGTCGCCAAAGCGATCGCGGCGCCGGTGGCGATCATTGCAACCATGCGTGTCATTGCGGGAACAACTCCGGATTGTTCTGGATCAGATCCTGCGCGTCGCGTTGCAGTTTCACAACGACTTCCTGCTGGATCTTCACGTTGAGGTTGATTTCGATAGGCTTTTCGGGGGCCTTCACCTGAATGCAGCCCCCCAGGGCCAGGCTGGCGATCGTCGCCGTCATGAGTGTCGTTTTCGTCATTTCCGCTCCCCGTGTGACATAGTGTCGCTTGCCGCAGGCTGAACCGCAACCCCTTCCCGCATCTTTTGCTGCACTTCGTCGCCGACGCTGTTCTGAAGCAGGGCGTTGGGATTGACGAGCGACTGGGCCGTGCCCATCAGGCCCCGGAAAGGCGCGGCGATCCGCACGTTGAAGATGAACGGCAGGCCGATGAAGCTGCGCGCGATGCCCTCCGGCGCGTCGCCCAGCTTGCCGCGGTTGACGCCGTTGAAGACCACGTTCGTCACCATCTCGCCGTCCAGCGCGCCATCGAGCAGGATGGTAAGGCATTTATATTGGAGGTCCTTCAGCGCGTCGAAGGCCATCTTGCCCATGACGCCCAGCTGCTCGTTCGACACCGGGCCGACATAGGACAGGACGCCGGACTGGCGCGCGGGGTCGCAGGGGATGCTGGGCAGGACGCCTTCGGGCATCATCAGGGGCGGCATGCCCTGCTGCCGCGCGACCAGCACGCCGCCCGACACCCGCCCGCCCCTGGCGTTGAAGATGAGCGGCATGATGCCGTCGAACGTGCCGGTGGCCGAGACATTCTCCAGCTCCATCGCCTGGATGAAGGCCCCGGCGTCCAGCCCCAGCACGCGGAAGGTCATGTAGCGGTCGACATCGGCGCTGAAATCCATGGTGGTGGGCAGCAGGACCAGCTGACCGCCGGCGAAGGGCCATCCGCCGCCTTCGATATGGACATGCTGATCGGGTTCGAGGCGGTAACGGACCACGCCGTCGCGCACCTCGACGCCGGGATTGACGGATTTGATCCGCACCTCCTGCCCCGGCGCGCTTACCAGCCCCAGAAGGTCGGTGAAGCGCAGTTCGCCCGACAGGCCCTGCACCGGGCCGAACGCGGCGGCGAGATCGGCATTGTCGGTGCGGAAAACGCCGTCGCTGGTAACGGCCGAATCGCTCCAGCGGATATGTCCTTCGCCGCTGATCCGGGCCGCGACATTGGCGACGACGCCCAGCGTCAGTCCGGTCAGGTCGTCGGGTTGCAGGCCGGGGTCGAACACAAGGCCGGGCACGGAGAGGACCGCATGGCCCTTCGCGCTGTTGAGGTCGTGCGCGATGTCGGCCCGCGCCACCAGGGCGCCGTTGCGCGGGGCGCGCAGGTTGCCCGTCGCGGCGATGCGTCCGTCCTTCATGGTAAGGGTGAAGTCCGGCACGTCGAGCGGGTTGAAGCGCGGCTTGTCCTGGGCGTCGCGCACGGACAGGGCGGCCTTGAAGGTCAGGACGCCATCGGCGAAACGCCAGTCGCCCCGGCCCTTTTCGACGATGAGCGGGACGGCGCCGATCCGGCCCCCGGCATCCTCGGCCCTGCCGGCGAAGCCCCGTCCGGACATGCGCCCGTCCAGCTTCGCCGCGGCCAGCCGCACCGGCGCGTCCTGCGGTCCGACGGTGAAGGCGGCGTTGGCGAGCTGGAACCCGGTCTGGCCGAGCACGAACCGCGCCTCATCCGCTTGCAGGCGCATGGGGCTGCTCCCGCTGCGTCCGTCGATCGCGACGTTGCGGACGGACACGCCGCCGCGCAGGCCGCCGCCCGCGCCCATGGCCAGCATCGGCCCGCCCGGCAGGGGGCAAAGCGTCTGCCGCGTCCGGCCCAGCGCGAATCCGCCATAGCGCGCCTCGGTCAGCGACAGGGGGATGCAACGGGGGTTGATGGAGAGCGCGCCGTTGGACGCCAACACGCCTTCCACGGGCGTGGAGAGGCCCTTGATCCCGCCGTCGGGCAAAGGACCGTCGAGTCGCATGACGGTCGAGAATCGGGTCTGTCCTTCCGGCCCGGCGGCGAATCGCACCGGCTCCAGCGACAGGGACGCGCCCGCCGCCTTGTAGGGATCGACGAACCATTGCCCGCCAAAGCCGCCGCCGGGCCGCTTCGCAAGCCGCAGCGCCGAGCGCGGCAGGCCGCCGCCGTCGGTGGTCACCGCGCCATCGAGCGCCCAGTCCACGCCCGCGCCCTTCCGGCCCGGCCAGGATAGCGTGAAGCGGCCGTCCTGCGACAGGTCGACGCGCGCGCCACTGCGCGCGGAGAAATGCGTGTCGTTGAGGACGATGCTGCCCGCCCCTTTCCGCTGGACGAGAGCCAGCCGCGCGTGGAGGAGGTTGTCCTCCCCCGCGCGTTTCAGGGCGTCGGCCAGCCGCGCGCCCAGAGGGCCGACCGGCGAACCGGCGGTCGATTCGCGCAGGGACGCCAGAGGATCGCGGCCCAACGCGCGGATATGGCGGGCCGAAAGATCGCCCTGGAAATTCGCGCCATCGGCCCCGGCGTTCCAAGTGCCCTTCAGCACCGTCTGCCCGGCCATGGCGGGCCCGGCCGAAAAGGCGCGCGCGGCGACGCGCGCCTGTCCGCCGGTGCCCCTGGCGGTCCCGTCGAAGCCGATCCGCGCCGAGGGCGACGCCAGCACGATCCCGTTGGACTTGAGCGCTTCTCCGCCAAGCTGCGCCGTTCCGGTCCAGCGGTCCAGCGCCTTGCCGAGCGTGAGGTCGATATTCGCGACCGGGCGCGCCATCGCCGTGGCCGCACCCCGGCAGGCGATCGCCTTGCCCCGCAGCGGCCCGGAAAGACGCGGCTGCCCCGCGTTCATGCGGATATCGAGCCATGCCGATCCGCCCGCCAGCCCGCAATCGGCCAGCCGCGCGCGGGGCATGACGGCGGCGAGCTTGCCGCGAAAGCCGGACTGGAGATGGCCCTGCCCGTCGATCCGCATCCCCACCGCCCCGGCATCGGTATCGAGGCGAACCCGCGCGTCGTTCAGCGCCAGGACGATATCGGGGAGGCTGAACGGCGCGGTCGAGGCCGGATCGCGGAACTTGTCGAGCTCGCCCAGATCGAGGACGCCGTCATGCAGCGAAGCGCGCATCCGGACCCCGCCCGCGCGCACGGCCGCCGCCTGCGGCGTCACCCCCGCAAAGGCGATGTCGACTTCCACCCAGCGCGCCGTGAAGTCGGGATCGGCCGGATCGCCCAGCGAGATATTCTCGATCCGCTGCGTCCGAAGGCCGATACGCGCCAGTTCGTAACGCGCCTCGACGCCGCGCCGGTTGAGTTCGCGGCTGATGAAATTTTCAGCGATCGGCGCGCGCTGCGTCCACAGCGCGACCAGCACCAGCGCGAGCAGCCCGATGCCCGCGCCCAGCCAGCGCAACCAGTTCCGGCGAACCTTCATGTCGCCGTCTTCCTCTTCCATCCGTCTGGTCAACCCCCGGCTTTCGAACAGCATCCGTCATCTGTAACGCCTGCATAACGTCCCAGACAGACTAAATATCCTTGCCCCGAAAATCCCCAGCGCATAGGCCCCCTACATGATGGGGACAGGGAAGATCGGCGAAAATGGCAAGCAAGGCCGGCCATGACGGAACGGGGCATCGCGCCCGGCTGCGGCAGAAACTGGCGGATAGCGGCGGCGATGCGCTGCATGACCATGAACTGATCGAATATCTGCTGGCCCTGGCCATCCCGCGCCGCGACACCAAGCCGCTGGCAAAGGCGCTGCTGCGGGAGTTCGGCGGGATCGGCGCATTGATGACCGCCGACTGGCAGGCCATCGCCCGCGTCCCCGGCATGGGCGACACCAGCATCGCCGCCATCAAGATCGTCCATGCGACGCTGCTGCGGATGCTGCGGAACGAGGTGGCGGAAAAGCCCGTCCTGGCAAGCTGGCAGGCGCTGCTCGACTATCTGCGCGCGGACATGGCCTATCTGGGGGTGGAGCGGGTGCGGGTGCTGCACCTCAACAGCCGCAACATGCTGATCCGCGACGAGCATATGGGCGACGGCTCCATCGACCAGGCCGCCATCTACACGCGCGAGGTGATCCGCCGGGCCATCGACCTGGGGTCGGCCGCGCTGATACTGGTGCACAACCATCCCAGCGGATCGCCCGAGCCCAGCCGGCAGGACATAGAGGTCACGCGGCAGCTCGTCGAAGCGGGCAGGCGGCTCAATATCTCCGTCCACGACCATATCATCATCGGATCGCACGGCCATAGCAGCATGCGGGCCAAGGGGTTGCTGTAGGGCGACGGATTACGGTCCCGCGATGGCTGGATTCGGCCAAGAGCGGACATCCAATCTCCGTTCGGGCTGAGCTTGCCGAAGCCCTCCACTGGGCGGAGCAAAGTGGCCTCCCTACGGTCGGCCGTGCCCTTCGACTTCGCTCAGGGCGAACGGAATGAAGAAAGCGGACTGTCGCCAATCCACCCTTGACGGACAAAAATTTCAGAGTCCGAAGCTGACCGACAGGAATTCCGGGACGGGTCCGTTCCAGCCCTCGTCCGGGCCTTCGTCCACAGGTTCGGGGCGGCGGGGGCGGGACGGTTCCCTGGCCGGCGCGGGTTCGGGACGGCGGGCGGGTTTCCTGTCTTCGCTCTTGCGGTCATCGCTCTTGCGGTCGGGGCCTTTCCGATCCCGGCCGCGCGGTTTTTCCTCGCGACGCTCTTCCTGCTGCTCCGCCTGCGCGGCGGGCGCGCCGATCGTCTCGATCTTCTGGCCGATCAGCTTCTGGATATTGTCGATCGCCTCCGCATCCTCGGCGGTGACGAAGGTGTAGGCGACGCCCTTCGCGCCCGCCCGGCCGGTGCGCCCGATCCGGTGCACATAGTCGTCGGGATGCCATGGCGCGTCGAAGTTGAACACATGGCTGACGCCCTTGATGTCCAGCCCGCGCGCGGCCACGTCGGAGGCGACGAGGATGTTCACGTCGCCGGTGCGGAAACGCTCCAGCTCGGCGATGCGCGCCGACTGGTCGATGTCGCCATGAATCTCGCCCGAACGGAAGCCGTGGCGCTGGAGGCTCTTGTTGAGGTCGCGCACCGTGGTCTTGCGATTGCAGAAGATGACCGCGCTCGTGACATCCTCCGCCGCCAGCATCTTGCGGAGCACGTCGCGCTTCTTGCGCGAATCGACCTTCACCAGATGCTGCGCGATGTTGGTGGAGGCGGTCGCGGGGCGCGCCACCTCGATCGACTTGGGGTTGGAGAGGAAGCGGTCGGCCAGCTTCTTGATCGGCGCGGGCATGGTCGCGGAGAACAATAATGTCTGCCGCTGCGCCGGGAGCTTGGTGCAGATTTCCTCGATGTCGGGGATGAAGCCCATGTCGAGCATCCGGTCCGCCTCGTCGATGACCAGCATCGAACAGCCGTTCAGCAATATCTTGCCGCGCTGGAACAGGTCCATCAGACGGCCCGGCGTGGCGATCAACACGTCAACGCCCTTTTCCAGCGCCTTCACCTGATCGCCCATCTGCACGCCGCCGATCAGCAGCGCCATGGAAAGCTTGTGATATTTGCCGTATTTCTCGAAATTCTCCGCCACCTGCGCGGCGAGTTCGCGGGTCGGCTCCAGGATCAGGCTGCGCGGCATCAGCGCGCGGGCGCGGCCATGGGCGAGGATGTCGATCATCGGCAGCACGAAGCTCGCCGTCTTGCCCGTGCCGGTCTGGGCGATGCCGATGATGTCCTTCATCATCAGCACGGGTGGAATGGCCTGCGCCTGAATCGGCGTGGGCGTGTCGTAACCGGACTCGGCCACGGCCTTGAGCAATTCGTCGGAAAGGCCGAGATCGGCAAAAGTCATTCAAGCGGTCCGATGCAGGAAAATGAAGCGCCGCGAAAATGCGGCATAAATCGCGCGCGCCTTGCGTAAATATTGGCGTCTTGTCAAGAAAATCGCGCATCGCCGGGCTGTTTGCGCCCCGCCCCGCCTTCCCGGTTCAGTCGTCCGCGTCCTGCGCGACCAGCCGCCTGAAGCCGTCGATGCCGCAGCTGAGGCCACTGCGCGCCTGCAACTCGTCCCGGCCCGAACAGAGCGACCCGTCCTCGTGCGGCTCGACATAGAAACCGGAATAGAAGCCCGTGGCGTCGCATCCCCGCTCCAGCCGCGCCCGATAGCGATGATCGTCCGCCAGAATGAGGTCGACCCCGTTGGCGACCACGATGCTGGCCGACCGAATCGACTGGAGCGCGATGCAGCGGGGGCCTTTCTTTTCCCGCCACGCATCCTTGGCCTGGGGCGCGATTCGCACGGGCGCCTTGCCCTTGCGCGCCATGGGCACGCGAATGATGACGCGCCGCTCGATGGTCAACTGCGCCCATTGCGTCGATGCATCGGCCGGCGCGACCAGCAGCAGCAGAAGGGAATGAAACAAGCCGAACCCCTTTTTGGGAAAGCCATGCTATCGCTCACCGGTTGAACAACCGATGAACTCCGGGGCATAGGACAGTTTCCATGACGGGACAAAGCATCATCGACCGTTTTGCCGCCCTGCTCGGCCCCAGGGGCGTCATCACGGACAGGGACGACATCGCCCCATGGCTCACCGACTGGCGGGGCCGGTTCCA
Organism: Sphingobium cloacae; assembly: GCF_002355855.1. NCBI lineage: Bacteria > Pseudomonadati > Pseudomonadota > Alphaproteobacteria > Sphingomonadales > Sphingobiaceae > Sphingobium > Sphingobium cloacae. The sequence continues at coordinate 546,102 of NZ_AP017655.1, read as the reverse complement.
TGGCGCGGCGGCGGCGATCCTCGCGCCCGCCTCCACGCAGGAGGTCGCCGCGGCGGTGGCGCTGGCGTCGGAACTGGGCGTTCCGCTGGTGCCGCAGGGCGGGAACACGTCGATGGTGGGGGGCGCGACGCCGCCCGCCGACGGCAGCGCGCTGATCCTTTCGCTTCGCCGCATGAACCGCATCCGCAGCCTGTCGCCCGACGATGATCTGGCGATCTGCGAGGCGGGCGTGATCCTCTCCCACCTGCACGAAGCAGCCGAGGTGGTGGGCCGCCGCTTCCCGCTCAGCCTCGGCGCGAAGGGGTCGGCGACCATCGGCGGCCTCGTCTCCACCAATGCGGGGGGGACGCAGGTGCTGCGCCACGGCACCATGCGCGCGCTGGTGGCGGGGATCGAGGCGGTGTTGCCCGACGGCAGCGTCTTCGAAGGGCTCGACGCCCTCAAGAAGGACAATCGCGGCTATGACCTCAGGCAATTGCTGATCGGCGCGGAAGGGACGCTGGGGATCGTCACCGCCGCATCGCTGCGCCTCGTCCCCGCCATCGCGGCGCGGGCGGTGGGCTGGGCCGGCGTCCGGTCGCCGGCGGACGCGCTTGCCCTACTGCGCCTGGCCGAGGCGCGGCTGGGCGACAGCGTGGAAGGGTTCGAGATCATCGCCGACGACGGCCTGGGCCATGTGCTGTCCCATATTCCCGGCGCGCGCTGCCCCATCGCCACCCGCGCGCCATGGCATGTGCTGATCGAAGTCGACCATGCCGACATGCGCGAGCCCGGTCCCGCCGAACGGCTGGAAGACGCCCTGGCGCAGGCATTGGAGCGCGGCATCGCGGTAGATGCCGCCGTCGCCGCCAACGAGGCGCAGGCGCAAGCCTTCTGGCGCATCCGCGAATCCCTGTCCGAAGCGGAACGCGCGCAAGGCCCCGCCCTGCAATATGACATCAGCGTGCCCGTCGCCCGGATGCCCGCCTTCATGGTCGAGGCGGCGGACGCGGCCGAGCGCGCCTTCCCCGGCACGACCGCCTCCTCCTTCGGCCATCTGGGCGACGGCAACGTGCATTTCCACGTCCGCGCGCCCAGGGGAACCGCGGATGGCCCGGCATGGATCGCCCGGCAGGGCCAGGCCATCAACGCCTTCGTCCATGACGCCGTGGTCGCGGCGGGCGGGTCGATCTCGGCCGAACATGGCATCGGGCAGATGAAGCGGGCCGAGCTGGGCCGCCTCTCCTCCCCGGCGCGGATCGCGGCGATGCGCGCCATCAAGGCCGCGCTCGACCCCAGGGGCATCATGAACCCGGACAAGCTCATCCCCCGCGCCGGCGAAGGCTGAAGACCGCGCATCGACAAAGCAATTGCCTCGCGCGGCCAAGGGCTCTACTGCGCTCAGCCAATATTGCAGCCCGGCGGCGCCTTTCCAACGGCCGCCTTTGAACGAATGGAACGCATATCATGGCAAGCGCACCGACCGGCCTTCCCATCTTCTACAACGACCTGCTGCCGCTCAGCAGCGCGGATCATGCCGATTACCGCAGCCGCGCGCTGGACGCCGCGCCGTTCCTGAAGGACCAGCATGCGGTGCCGCTCACCGTCGACGAATTCGTCGCCGCCCAGCGTTTCCTGCCGATCATCTTCTCGGCGGGCGAGGATTCGGTGCCGCTGGCGCTGATGGGCCTCAACGAAGGGGTCAACATCTTCCTCGACGAGGAAGGCAAGCTGCGCGGCCCGGCTTATGTTCCCGCCTATGTCCGCCGCTATCCCTGGATGCTGGCCAAGCTGCGCCCGGACAGCGACGAGCTTTCGCTCTGCTTCGACCCCACCAGCGAGGCGCTGGGCGCGTTCGAGGACGGGCAGCCGCTGTTCGAGGAGGGCAAACCCTCCGAACTGACGCAGGGCGTGCTCAAATTCTGCGAGGATTTCGAGCAGGCGGCGGCGCGCACCGGCCAGTTCGTCCGCGAGCTTCAGGAACTGGACCTGTTGATGGACGGCGAAGTCGCCATCCAGGTGCCCGGCAGCGACCAGCCCTTCATCTATCGCGGCTTCCGCATGGTGAATGAGGAAAAGCTGCGCGACCTGCGCGGCGACCAGCTCCGCAAGATCAACCAGAGCGGCATGCTTCCGCTGATCCACTCCCACCTCTTCTCGCTGCAACTGATGCGCGAGATTTTCGAGGCGCAGGTCCAGCAGGGCAAGGGCCCGATCGCGGGCGCCGACGTGCCGCAGGCCGCGAACGCCTGAAAAGGCGTCCGCAAGGACCGCGACAAATAATTGATAGGAGGGGCGTTGCATTCCTCTTGAAAGAAAACGCAACGTCCCCTATCTTCGAAACATACGGCCACCTGCCCCCCTTTCGGGTGCGTCGTATGGGCGCCTCCCCCTTTGGAGGCGTCTCCTCCCTGAACCTGGCCACCCCGTGCGAATCGCATGGGGTGGTTTTTTATGTGCCGGGAAGGAACGATCGCGGCGGTTTCGCTTGACGCGGGCCGGCCGCGCGCTTAATCGCCACCGCCTGCCGATCGCCCACATGCGATCATGGCCCCTTCGTCTAGCGGTCAGGACGCGGCCCTCTCACGGCTGAAACACGGGTTCGATTCCCGTAGGGGTCACCAGCTAAGTAGTTGATATTGTTAGGGGGAATCGCGAAAATGCGGTTTCCGTGGCACTTTCGTGGCACATTTGGCGTTTTTCGAGGCCACCCCAGCCCCCGTTCCAGGCTCTTTTAGATCACCTCAATAGCTGCCCAGTAGACGAGGGATTCGTTCGCGGCAGCCGCCACCGACAGGCAAGCCCTCCCCACAGACCAGCCAGACATCCGCGTCAGGAACCGTAGATCTGATTGAGCTTGGCTGCTTCGCGGCCATAGTCCGCGTGATCGATCCATTTCGAGTAGTGCCGGAACAGCATTGCCGCGCTCTTGTGGCCAAGCTGGCGGGCGATATAGGCCGGGTTCACCCCGCCCATCAGCGCCGTCGTCGCGTAAGTGTGGCGCGTTTGATAGGCATCACGGCTGCGGATGCCGAGCGCACGCAGTGCGGGATGGAAATAGAGCTTCCGCTGATCCTGCACGTCCGGCCACGGCGTGTTTGTGACCGGGTTGATGAAGATCGGCGAATCGAGCCCCCGCATGAAGCTGTGCGCCTTCTGGCGTCTAAGCACGGCCATCATTCGCGGAGTAAGATCGACGTCGCGCACGGTCCTGGTCTTGGTCGATTTCTCCACGGCCCGGACGCGGGCACGCTCGACCCGGATGGACTGGCGCTTCCAGTCGACGTCGCGCCACTGGACGACGATCTGTTCGCTGGGACGCATGCCGGTCCCGAAGGCGAACTCATACCAGTTCCAGACCTGCTCGTCGTAACGCTCGTGCATATAGGTGAGGATGCGTTCGGTCTCTTCCCGGTCGAACGGGTCCGGCTCGCGTTTCTGATGCTTCTGGCTCTTGATCCGTTCCAGCGGCGAGCGGTCGATCAGCTCGTCGTCGAGAGCCATCTCGAAGATGCCGCGCAGCGGAATGACGTTGTTGTTGATCGTCTTGCCGCTGACCTGCTTCGCCCGGTCGGCGATGACCTTCTTGATCTCGCTCGGCTTGATGCTCTTGAGTTGCCGCTCACCGAAAGCCGGCGACCAGACATTATTGATCGCCGACACATAGTCGGACATCGTCGATTTCTCGACTACGAGCGTTGCGAGCCACTCTTTCGCATAAGTCTTGAAGCCCGCGTATTTGTTCCGGTCGGGTTTGGCATCACCCTTGGGAAACGTGCTTTCATAATCGAAGACGCCGAGATCGATTTCCTGATGGACACGGGCCATCAAGCGCTCGGCCGCCTTGATGTTAGCGGATGTGGGTTGGAGCTGGAGCGTTTCGCGATAGAGCCGCCCGTTCCAGCGGAAGCGGACGCGAATGCAGCTTTTCAGCGGCTCGACGCCAGTCCCTGGCCGTTTTCTACCCATTTGTGGAAGCCTTCGAGGTCGATGCAGATGCTGCCATCGGGAGCGCGGCGATATTCGCGGCCCTGAATCCACACGCCGTCGGCGATCTTTCGATAGACCGCTTTCTCGGTGTAGCCGGTCAGCTCGGCGAAGCGCTTGATGCGCACGTAGCGCGCGCCCGTCATGACAGTGCTCCGGTTGAGGAAAGGAAACCACGGACAGCCAACCGTCCGCTGCTTCCTCTCTCCTCCCGCTCCCTTCCCTTCCGGCCGATCTGCGATGACCGCATGGCCGGCCGACCAGGACGGGCAGGCGCTCGCGAACGTGGGTCTGGATAATCCTCGCAGAAATGGCGCATGGATCGCTGGCCTGTTGGGCAGCGCAAGCAGGCCATGACGCGACGTCAGTCTAGCATTTCGATCCTGGTCCTAAAAAGAGGCCAAGATCGCATATTTGGGCAACCCACTGCCTAATCTCGTGCTTTCGCCTGTCAGCCTATTGGCGTTGTCGCGCCTTGGAAGAGACTCGCAGCGTTCCACTCGCCGTTGTTGATGGCCTCGAAGAATGGGACAAATGATCGGGACGCATGGCGGCCTGCCGCGCGCGATCGCGGGCGCGCTGATTGACAGGAGGGGGTGGAGCCTCGATCGTCTCGGCGTCATCGTCAACATGACCGGTCCGCTCGCCGGCATGGCCTCCGCAATGCTCACCGGGTGGCTGGCCAACAGGCTCGGTCGGCGGCGGATACTTCTTGTCGCAGCGGCCGTTCAGCTTCTAGCCGTTTTCGCCGTGGCGGCAGCGGTCATGGCGACGGCAATCCCTGCCGCTGCCGTCGCCGCATGTGCAGTCGGTTATTTTCTCCTCTACACGCCCGCCGCAACCGCCCTCGCCGTCGTCATGATGGACCGCACCGCCGGTGAGGCGCCGGCCACGGACTATTGTCAGGATGTTTGCCGGGCGCGCGCCGCGATACGCTTGCGGGCCATGCCGATATGCTTAACCGGCGGAGCGTCGATGCCGCGTTCTTCGTTGGACCGATGATCGACGCGGACATCATAGCCGAGCGCCGCGAACTTATCGTTCAGCATCATCGCCCAGGCCGCGCGGATTTCGAGCAGCTTCACGCGGCTGTTCCATTCGCGCGGTTTCCGGCCGAACATGCCGTCGACAATCGGACGGGTCGGTATCAGCACATAGCCATGGTGGCGCTTGCCTCTGGGCGTATCGCCCATTTCGATCAGTGTCAGGTCGGCGGCAAAACCCGCGATGCAAAATATCTCGCTGGCGAAACGCTGCAGAACCGCGATCGACGCCGGCAGGTCCAGTTCATCGGGCAGCGCCACGTCGAACTGACGGCCAAGCTGCGCATCCTTGCGGATTTCGGCGGCTTCGAGCGCGTTCCAGAAACACTCGCGATCCTCCCACTGCGCGGGGCCCCCGGACGGCAGTATCAGCGCAGACCAGGCAACCGCCCGCTTGTTCACGAAATTGGAAAACCGGCCGTAGCGCTCATCGTACAGGCGGCAGCTGTTTTGCCATGCCGCGGCCGCGACGATACTGCGTCCGGCGCCGCGGCTGATGATATTCACATGGAAATGAAAGATCGCCATCTTTTCCGCCTGTCCCAGCGTCACGCCCGAACCGGACCGTCAATTTTCATGACTGGTCCTTCCCGCCGTCCCGCTACCATTCGGGTGAGAGGTCCTGTTTCAGCCCGGCGATCACCGCATCCGAGATCGCCTCAATGCATGTGCGTTCGATGCTGGCCAGGTCACCGTGGATCAGTTGCCGCGGGAACCGCATGCGTTGGCCCGCATAGAGGACAGGCAGCGCGATATGCGCGGTCGATGCACCGAGCCGGAGCAGTGCGATCAGATGATCCTCCAGCCTAATCCCCGGATCGCCGGACTCGATCGCGCGATACCAGCGCAGGCTTCCGCCCATTTCGGTGGCGACCTCCAGCTGCGTCAAACCGAGCGCCTTTCGCGCCTGCCTGATCTTCTCGCCGGAGAGCTTCTTGAGTTCCTTGAAGATCGACAGGTCGACGTCGGCGAATTTTCCATCGGATGCCATATGTCCTTCCTCCCCGGTTCGGCCCGTCGGGCTCTGTGGGTAATCCGGCAAAGGTAGGATCGTGGAGTAACCAGCATCAAGAATAGATGCCGATGATTTTAGAGGAATATCTCTGCCCATTTATAGCGGATGCGCGACCATATTTATGTTTCGACGCACAATGAGCAGTTAATTTCCATTTTCCTCCAAATCGGATCATTCAGGAACTTTATTGCCGAACCGGCACCAGATCAGTCCATGTGATCCCGAAAGCGAATTTATAAGGCTAAGTTCGCATATTTACGGCTAATATCGCCATTTCAGGCACCCCACTGCCGGGGCCTGTTGCAATCCTCTTCGTTTCAAATCACTCAGATCGTGTTGCGAGGGTTCAAGTCGAATCGGACCTGATACTTCGGACCATTAAGTATTCATCAACCATGGCGCGGGGCGCCAACATGGAGTCGTGCATGATGCCGATTGCCAAAGCGATGACGGCTGCCCTGGGCACACTGATCGTCACGACGACAGCCTGTGCCGGACCCGGCGGACATGGCCGACAGACAGTTATCGCGCCGGTGGCCGAGCAGCCGCGCATCGTGGTGGCGACGGTCGATGGGTTCGTTCTGCGCGCCGCCGTGACGAACCGGATGGAGTCGATGCCCGCACCCGTCACTGCCGAGCACATCCCGGTGGGGTCGGGCACGCATGTCGATGCGCGCCTGCTCTCCCGCCCTGCCAGCACTCTTCAGGAGAGATCGCATGCACATCCATAAGCCCACCCGCCTGTTTGGTGCGGCAGCCCTCGTCCTCCCCTTGTTGCTCGCTGCTCAAGGCGCAGCGTTCGCGCAAGCCGCCGATCCGCTTACCGCCGCCGCGCGCGATGCCGAAAGCGAGTTGCGGCAGACCTTCGTCAATCTGCAATTCGAGGATTTCGGGCCGGCGCCCGTCAAGGGCCCGATCTATCAGGCGACGGCGGGCGGCCGCATCATCTACTATGCGCCTGACAGCGAACATCTGTTGTTCGCGGAAATCTACGACCGCAACGGCCAGAACCTCACCGCGCTGGCGCAGAACGCCGCTTCAGCGAAGAAACTCGCCGGGATCGACACCGGCATGGCCCTCGCCATCGGTCCGGCGGGCGCGCCCACGGTGATTGAGTTCACCGATCCCGACTGTCCCTACTGCCGGGCGCTCGACCGCTTCTGGGCGGCGAAAGCGGCCGAAGGCAAGCCGGTGCGGCGCCTGATCTTCTTCGTCTCCGGCATCCACGCCGAGGCCGCCGCCAAGGCCGAGCATGTCCTTTGCTCCCCGGACAAGGAAGCGGCGTTCAAGGCGATCTACGCCGGAACCGCGCCCACGCCTTTGCGCACATGCGCGGAAGGCAAGGCCAGGGTCGAGGCGCATGCCGGAATCGTCGGCAAGACCGGCATCACCGGCACGCCGACCCTGATCGCGGACGGACAGATGATTTCCGGTTTCCGGCAGGCCGAGATCGAGGCGTTCCTCGACGGTAAGAAGGCGCTCGCCAATGCCGGCCGCTGATCGCCTTCCGGCTCCTCACATCGCGAACGCGCGGTGCATCGGCTCTGCCGCTGCCGCGCAAATCCCAATGCCGGCGGCGGGACCCGAACCGGGCCGTCCAGCCTCGCCGTCGGCCGACAGCGATCCTCATCGATGCCGGCAAGCAGTCCCCGGAGCGGCCCATCTTCCCTGGAGCAAGTGCATGTTGAAAACACTCGGCAGACAATCCGCCTCAATCGCCAATGTCGGCATTCCCGTAACCCTGCTCGCGCTGCTCGGGGCCGGTGGGGCTCACGCCTTCTCGGCGCCGGCGGCCGGCGACCTCGGCTACGACATCTACGATATCGTGGTCAATCAAGGGGTCAAAGGCCCGCTCGGCTTCGTCGGCGGCGTCGCGGCCTTCCTGTTCGGCGTGAGCAGGCTCTTCTCGAACATCATGATCGGCATCCCGACCATCGTGGCGGCCGTCTGCCTGATCAAGGCGGACTCGATCCTCCAGACATTCGGAATGGTCATCTGACGGATTGGTCCGCCGCCGCGCCTGGGCGCGGTCGGCGGACCTCAACGGGCCAGGGCGCATGAGGCGCACTGGCGGGACAACCCCCGAAGTTCAACCAGCTTCGCAGGGAGGTCACGACGCAAGGAGGAGAAGGCTCGTGGACGAGCGGCTACCCCAATATCTGCACAAACCCGTCCAGATCCTGTGGTTCGGATCGGACGAGTTCGTGCTCGTGATCACGGTGATCTTCGTCGCCGTGATCGTGGGCGGGATGCTCGGTTGGGCGCTCGTCGCGGGTCTTCTCCTTTTCGTTCCCTGGCTCCGCACCAAGCCGCGCGGCTTCATCCCGCACATGGCCTGGCGCTGGGGCCTGGTCCGCTGGTCCAACTATCCGGGTCCGACCCAGACTCGGTTCTACGAATGAGGCGGGCCATGTTCGGACGCAAATCCCCCGGCACACCCCCACGCGATCCGCTGATCGGCAAGCCGGGCAGCTATGGCATCCACCGCTACCTGCAAGGGGCGAGCAACCTGTTCGAGGAGAACCGGCTGTTGAAGCTCGCCGTCATCGGCCTGTTCGGGATCACGGCGGTGCTGGGCACGGTGATCTACACCTCCAACCAGAACACCCGGACGATCATCGTCCCCTACGGCGCGGGCGGCGACCTCTATGTCACGGGCGGCGAGCCGTCCGAGGCCTATCTGCGCTCGATCACGCGCAATGTCGTGTCGCTCTCGGGCACCTACTCCGCCTACTCCGCGGATCGGCAGTTCCAGGAACTGCTGAGCATCACGCACCCCTCGACCTACAACAGCCTGCGCGACAGCCTCAACCGGCTGCTCGACGAACTGGCCAATAATCCGACGCTCTCGATCGCGACCTATATCCGCCCCGACCAGCCCGTCACCTGGACCCGGACCGAGATTCTCGTGCCGGTCGAGAAGGTCCGGGTGATCGGCGGGGTGATCCGCAAGTTCCGGGGCAATCTTCGGATCCGTTACGTGATCGACAATGGCCGCTTCTGGCTGACCGCCCTCAATGAGGAAAATTTCGATGTCCAGCCTCGCTAAGTCCGCGCGGCCGAGCCTGATGCTGCTCGCCCTGTCGCTTGCCGCTCCGGCCGCCGCGCAATCCATCATGGTTCTGCCCGACCAGACCAGCACGATCCGCCTGTCAAACCGCGACATCAACCATGTCATCTGTTCGGGCGGAGAAATCGAGGACGTCAGGTTCAGCGCCGAAAAGGCGATCGCCGTGGAGCGCGCCGGTTCCGACGCCTGGATCAAGTTCCTCGTTCGCGAGATCGACGACGCCGGGATGGTGACGCGCAGCTTCGTCACCGTGCCGTCTGAGTTCTTCATCACCTGCAACGGCGCGGTCTATGCGCTCTATGCCGAGCCGTCGGATATTCCGGCGCAGACGGTGATGCTCCAGCCCGGCGCTCCCCAGCGCGCCCGCGCCAATGAGGAACTGCTAGGACCCCTGGTCGAAGAAGAGCGTGCAGTCTCGATCACGCTCTCGATGCTCCAGGACCGGATCCCGGCGAGCTTCACCAGCGTTGCGCCCCGATCCGGGCCGATCCGGCTCGCGACGCTGCCGGGCGCCACGCTGGAGGAACGACGCCGCATCGAAATCGACGGGTCCGGCCTCTCGGCATCGGAATATCTGGTCTCTGCCGCCGGCGGCGCGCAGCTCGACGAACGCGGTTTTCTCGACGGCGCGCTCGGCGCCAACATCTTCGCGATCACCCTCGACCGGGGCAATATCGAGGCCGGGGAAGCCGCGCGGCTGATCGTCGTTCGCCGGGGAGCCGGGCAATGAGCGGCGGGGACTCTCGCGGCGGTCGCGGGCCCCGCGGGCGCGGTCCTGCCGATCGCGCGGAGGAACTCGACCTCGACGGCTATGAGGCGGACCGCCCTCGTCCTGGCGAGAATACGCGCGGCCCCGCGCTGCTCGATCTCAAGACGCGGTGGCAAACGCTGACCGCACGCCAGCAGCTGCGTTTGAGGCAGCTTGGCGTTGCCGGTGCGATCGGCGTGCTGGGGCTCGGCCTCTACACGGCCAGCGGCGACAAGACCGAGCAGGCCGCGCCATCGCCCAGTTCGAAGCTCGACATGGGCGCGGGGCTTCGCGGCGACAGCCTAGAGGTCAAGCTGCGCGGCGACCTGCAGAAGATTCTTGATGGACAGCAATTGCTCGGCGATCGCGTCTCCGCCATCGAGGAAGGCAAGGTCGCGCCCGGTTCCGGCACGCCGCCCCATGCGCTGGACGGCGATCTTCCTCCGGCGATCCCCGGCTCGGTTCCCGACTTTCCCGAACCGCCCGCGACCGGTGACATCGATCCTTCCGTCGCGAAGCCGCCCGCGCCGCCCGCCGCGCCGCCAGCGCCTCCGGCCCCGCCGGTCGAGAAGACCGTGGGCGCGATCGGCGCCGCGACCAGTCCGGTCGCGGCCGCCGATGGGGCACAGGCCGCTAAAAAAAAGACGCGGACCATCTATTTGCCACCTGGTTTCATGAAGGCGCGGCTGCTGACCGGGATCGATGCGCTGGCGAGCCGGGATGCGACCAACAATCCCGAACCGTTGATCGCGCGGGTGCAAGCCCCCGCCGTCCTGCCCAATGACGTCAAAGCCAACCTCGCCGGCTGCTTCGTCATCGGCAACGCCACCGGCAGCCTCGCGAAGGAACGGGTCGAAGTCCAGTTGGTCAGCCTCTCTTGCGTCGATTTCGACGAACGCTCGGTGGTCGACCAGCCCATCAAGGGCTTCTTCGTCGACGCCGACGGCAAGAAGGGCCTCTCCGGCAAGGTCGTCACCCGCGCCGGCGCGGCCCTTGCCCGCGCGTTCATCGCCGGGACCATCACCGGGGTCGCCGATACGGTCCAGAATACGGTCGGCGACGTCTCGACCTCGGCGCTGGGTTCGGTGCGCACGCTCGATGCGGGCGACGCCGCCAAGGCCGGCATCGCCGGCGGCCTGTCGCGATCGTCCGAGAAGCTCACCGATTTCTATCTCGATCTCGCGCGCCAGGCGGGGCCGATCGTTGAGGTCGGCGCGGCGAAGGACGTCGTGGTCGTGATCCAGGAGGGCGTCACCCTCGATATCAAGCCGACCGCCGGAAGCAAGTTCTGATGCGCCGGCTCCTCATCCAACAGGGAGTATCGCCCATGCGGCCTCTATCGCCCGCGCGCCGATCGCGCGCCCTCTCCCCGCTTCTTCCGGTCTGCGCCGCCTTCATGCTGAGCGGCTGCGCGACGATGGGCTCGATCATGTCGCCCTATAGCGAGAAGTTCAGTTGCAAGAACGACGATCACGGCCAGTGCATCCACCCTGAGAAGGCCTATGCCGATGCCGTTGCGGGCGTCGCGTCGAAGTCCGATCCGGCGGTCACCAGGGACAGGAAGTTGCTCAGGGACGGCAAGGCCGCGCGCGGTTCCACTGGAACAACGTCGGGCGCCTTCGCCGGTTATCGCGATAGCGTCTATCGCGAGCTCCAGGGGCTGATCGAGCAGCCGGTCACGCCGATGCTCAAGCCCCCGCGTTCGGTCCGGACGCTGATCCTGCCCTATGCCGACCGCCAGCGGCCCGACCGGCTCTACATGCCGCGCTATGTCTATTCGCTGGTCGAGCGCCCGCAATGGGTGGTCGGCGACTATCTTGTCGCCCCGGTTTCGCCCGCGTCCCGCGCGAACGTGCTCGAACAGGTCAGGGACCGCCCCGACGATGGCCAGAATGATGCGGGGGCCCGGCCATGACCAGCTATCAATCGGGCATGACGCTGGCGCGGCTGCGCCGCAGCGTCGAGCGCGACAGCTATTCCGATTTTCTTCCGCTCGCCGCCTGGGTCGAGGAAGAACAGGCCTTCCTCACCATCGACGATGGCTGGGGCTATAGCTGGGAGCTGATCCCCTCCCCCTACATGTTCGCCCATGTCCATGAGGCGCTGCTGGGGCTGCTCAACGTCAATTTTCCCGAAGGCACGATCCTCCAGCTCCAGAGTTTCGCCGACCCGCTGATCGACGATGCGCTCGACGCCTTTCTCGACCTCAAGACACGGCCCGATCCGCTCATCCAGGCCTCGGCCCGGCGCACCTTCGACTATCTGCGCGCCGGCACCATGGGCTTGAAGGCCCTGCATGGCATCCCGATCCGCGATTTCCGCGCATTCCTGTCGGTCAAGACGCGCGCGCCGATGGACAGCGACCTGCGCCGCCAGATCGAGGAGCAGCTCGCCAAGCTCGGCATCCGCCCGATGGCGCCGAGCGAGATCATCTCGCTCTACCGGCGCATTTTCAACGGCGTTCATGCGCCCGCGCCCGGCGTCTTCACCCAGACCGCCGACGTGCCGCTGCGCCGCCAGATCATCGATGCCGGGCCGGCGCTCCGCTTCGACGGGCCGGAAGTATATCTGGGCAACCAGGTGGCGCGCTGTCTGACGCCCAAGTCGCCGCCGCGGCGGATCACCGCCGAACGTGCCAATCGTCTCACCGGCGGCATGCGCGGGTCGTCCGAGGACAGCGACCAGATCGGCGGGCCGTTCCTCTATACGCTCAATGTCCTCTTCGATCACTCGGCCTTCGAGATCCACAAGCGCGCGCAGATTCTCTCGGCGCAGAAGGCGGCGGGGTCCTTCGCGGTCGAGGTCGGCAAGCAGATCGAAGAGATCGGGTGGATCCTGGACGAGGCCGGAAACACCCGGTTCGTCTCGGTAATCCCCACCATGTGGGTGTTCGGCCGCGACCGCCATCAGGCCCGCGAGATGGCGGCGCGCGCCAAGCGGCTGTGGGAGAGCGAACCGCTGCCGTGGATGGTCCAGGAGGAATCCTACCTCAACCCGATCCTGCTGGCCGCGAGCCTGCCCTTCGGCCTGTACCCCGAGCGACGCACGATCGGTATGCTGCAGCGCGATTTCCGCGTGCCGGTGCGCGCGGGCGTGCTGATGTCGCCGATCCAAACCGATTTCCGGGGCGGCGGGCGGCCGGCGCTGCTCTACACGGGCCGCAAGGGGCAGCTCATCACGCTCGACCTCTTCGATCCGCGTATCAACAACTACAACTTCATCGTCTCGGCGGAATCGGGCGCGGGCAAGAGCTTCCTGCTCAATAACCTGTGCCAGCAGTATTTCGCGCAGAACGCGCTCATCCGCATCATCGACATCGGCGGCAGCTACAAGAAGCTCTGCACGCTCTGCTCGGGCCGTTACATCGATCTGGGCGAAGAGCATCTCGTCCTCAATCCGTTCGACCTGGGGCTCGCTCTCGACGGCGACGATCGAGAGTCCGCGATCTCGATGGCGGTGTCGATCGTCGCGGAGATGGCCAACGCCGGGACGCGCAAGGGCGTCACCACGTCCGAATGGAACCTGCTCAAGTCCGCCGTGCAATGGGCGATCGAGAGCGGCCGCGCGGAAGCCGGGATCGATGCGGTGCGCGAATGGCTCGGCTCCTATCCGGCCAACACCGTCTCCGATCTCGACCGGGTCGACCACCTCGTGCCCACGGCGCGCGAATTGGCCTTCAACCTGCGTGATTTCGGGTCGGACGGAGCCTACGGCCATTATTTCAACGGTCCCAGCACGTTCGACATCTCGAACGATGAATTCGTGGTGCTCGAACTCGAGCGCCTGAAGGCCATGCCTGACCTGTTCAACGTGGTCGTCATGGTGGTGATCAACGCGGTAACGCAGGAACTCTACCTGTCCGCCCGTGATCGCCCCCGCTTCGTGCTGTGCGATGAAGCCGCGCAGTTCATGACCCGCGAAGAGGGCCAGGACCTGTCGCGCCTCGCCGAGGCGATCAGCCAGGGCTATCGCCGCGCCCGAAAATATCGCGGCAGCTTCGGCATCATTCTCCAGAGCATGAACGATCTGCTGCTGTTCGGCGGCACGGGACAGGTGATCCTGGAAAATGCCGCGACGCGCTTCCTCCTGCAGGGATCGACCTATGACAAGGCGGTCGAAAACAAGATCCTCGACTATTCGGGTTTCGTCCTCGACCTCCTGAAATCGGTCCGCAACAACAAACCGAACTATTCGGAAGTCTTCATCGACAGCCCGCTTGGCCTCGGCATCGCCCGGCTCGTCGTCGATCCGTTCAGCTACTGGATCAACACCTCCGCGCCCGAAGACGTGGCCGCGTTCGAGGCGCTGGTCCGCGCCGGACGCTCGCCGCTCGAAGCGGTGTGCGATCTCGCCGGCGTCGATCCCGCCGGGATAATCGGCACGTCCTTCGATGACGCAGCGCCGCTGAAGCGGAGCGCGCTGTCATGACGCGGCGCTCCCCCTCCCCCGACCAGTTGCCGCTCCGGCTCGTGGAGAGCCCGGATGAGGATATCGAGCGGATCATCGAGGCGCGCGTCGCCGCACGGGCGGAAGCCGACGCATTGCGCTGGCGCTTCCGCCTGGTGGTCATCGAATCCGTGATGATCGCATCGCTCGTGCTCGCGGCCGGGCTGGTGCTCGAACAGCCCGCTGGCATCGTTCTTCGCGGCGCGGCGATCGTTGGCGGCGGCTGTTTCCTGACCGGGCTCATCCTCATCGGCCTGACCGGGGCCGCGGGCCGCTTGCTCGCAAAACTCAGGAGGAAAAGATGATGCTGGACATACTCCCGCCCAGTGGCGGCAATGAGCGCCTGACCCTCGTCGTGCGCAGGCCGGACGAATCCCTTCACGACTACCTGGTCCGCTGCCAGTGGGAACTGGGCGACCGGGTCCGGTTCCTCGCGTCCGTTCGCGATGCGCAATGGACCATCCTAGAAAGCGAGCGCCAGCGCTGGCGGCGGCACGCTCTCCTGCTAACCTTCACCGGGCCGGTCATCACCGCCCTGGCCTATGCCGCTCTTGGCTTGTGCGGGGCCGCGGACAGCGTGCTGCCAGTGCCGCTCATGGCCGGGCTGATCGCCTGTGCCGGAATTGCCGGCGCCGCGCTGGCGATCGGCATCGCCCGCATCATCGACAGCATCCCGAATTGGCTGGTCACGCGGAGGGCACGGAGATGGGCATGAACGGCAGCTTCTCCGGCTCGCCCGACCCGTCGTCGATCCGGCCGCTGATCGGCGACATGATCCGTTGGCTTGCCCGACAGATCGACGGCGGGATCGACGAAATCCCTCCTCGTCCCGGAAAACGGCCGGAGAATCTTTTGATCCGTCCAGGGATGGCCCCGCGCCTGCCGGGCGAGACGCAGGAAGCCTACGTCGAACGCCTGCATCGCTCGAATGAAGCCGTGCTCCTGATCATGACCCGTTCCGCGCTTGCCATGGAATATACGTCCGGTCGGGACGAGAGGATCGCGGCTCTGCGCTTTCGGCAGATCGTGGGCCTCGAAGCGGCGGCGGCCTCGATCATCGTCGGCCTGTTCCTGCTCGTCCCGGAAATGCCCCTGTTCATGCGGGCGGCCATTCTTGTCCTGACGCCGATCGCGCTTGTGCGGGGAGGACTTTGGTTCCTGCACCGCGCGTCGAGGATGGCAAATGCCCTCGCCCGACATGCCGAAAGGTGGGGCCGATGAACGGCATCTTCTCCGGCGCGCCTTGTCCGTCATCCATTCGCCTGCTGGTCGGCACCCATCTGCTGTTGATCCTCCAGTCTTCGCTGGTGCTCTGGTCGGCCCCCGACCTCGGCGGCAGCCAGGCGCTGATCTGGCTCACGCTGTTCCTGGGCGTCACCGCGTTCATCTGCGCGGTCTGCGGCGAGAGTCGTACGCCTGCCGTTCCCTGGAGGGAGCGCCGCCGTGGTCGATAGACGTGTCCCCCAAGGCTGGCATGTCCTCGCCATCCAGTCCGCGCTCATCGCCGGGTGTCTGGCCGGCGCGCTGATCGTCGCGGGGGTGGCCCACGCCGAGACATCGACCATTGGTCGTACATGGCCGATCGCCGAGCCCGACGCGATGGCCGAGATCGAGGCGCGTGCCGCAAAGCAGCCGCCCAATATGGCCGAAAAGTTCGGGCCGCGTTCGGGCTGGAGCGCATTGAAAGGCGCGACGCTCGGTGTCGCGCGCCAGAACCAGGTTCGCAGCGTTGTGCCGTTCTACACGCTCGATCAGGAAATCCGGCTGCCGGACGGCAAGCTGCTCTATCCTGCGGGCTTCACCTTCAACCCGCTGACCTATGTGTCGCTGCCGCAGAAGCTGGTGGTCGTGCATCCCCGCGATCTGGGCTGGGCGCTGAAGACCGCCGCGCTCACCGACTGGATCATCCTCACCGGCGGTGGGGACGCAAAGGACGATGCGCTCTCGCTTGGCGAGAAGCACGGCCGTGCCCTCTTCATTCTCGAGGAGCGCGTGAAGGAGCGGTTGGGCCTCACCGTCGCGCCCGTGATCGTCCGGCAGGTCGGCCAGAAGCTGGAGCTGACAGAGGTGCGCGTCGATCGCGCTCCCGTACGAAAGGCCATCCCATGAGTCGGCTCATCTCGATGCTGCGCACCGGCGCGGCGGCCCTCGCTCTGGCGCTCGTCGCGCCCGCCACGCCTGCGCATGCCTCCAAATGCGAGGCGGGCACCGTGTTCAATCCGATCACCAAGGTGCGCTGGAACTGCATCTTCCCGATCACGATCGGGGGCGTGCGGGTGGGCTCCTACGATAAGCTCGACAAGGAACTGGACGCCCAGTCGGCCTCCAAACCGCTCTGCGCCTGCCGCAAGGGTGCGACCTTCTGGTTAGGGGTCAAGGTTTCGTTCTGGTCACCCAATCGCATGGTTGATGTCGTGACCGAGCCGGGCTGCATGATGGCGCTCGGTGTCGATCTCATGCCGACCGGTGGGAAATTGCAGGGCAGCCAGTCGTCGATCTCGGACGGCACCAACACCCGCAAGATGTTCGCGCAGGCGCATTATTACATCTCGCCGGTCTGGAAGATGCTCGACATGTTCACGGACCTGCCGTGCATCGAGGATGATGGCTTCGACGTCGCGATGATCACCGAGGTGCTGCCGACCTGGCAGTCGGGCACATTGGGCGCTATCATCCAGCCCGAAGGCATCCTGTTCGGCAATCCGGCGGCCGGCCTCGCCTGTATGGCCGACAGCGCCGCCGCAGCTGCTGGCAAGGTCATCGATCCCCTGTTCTGGTGCATGGGCTCCTGGGGCGCGACCTATCCGGTCGCCGGCGACATCCATTTCGGGGACAGCGTCGAGGCCTGGGCGGGTCTCGCCGCGCGCTCGACGTTCATGATGGGCAGGCTGGGCGCTCTCACGATCCACTCGGCGGACGGCTGCTCGTTCAAGCCGCAGCCGATCTGGACCAAGAGCCGCTACAAGATGCAGATCATGGAGCCGGTCAAGGGCGGCAAGTGCGTCAACATCGGCCGTCCCGGCGCGCTCTGGACATCGGGCAAGCACGCGCCGGGCAAGGACAATGCCCAATTCATGTTGTTCGAGAAGGCGATCTGCTGCGCGGGGATTTCCACGCCATGAGCAGATCGCTTCCCCCAAACCGTGCGTCTCGCGCGGGTAGCTGCCCCGCTCGTCACGGAACGCTCCCCACCGTGAGCGGGCGCGCGGAAGGAGCGGCGGTGTGCCTTTCAACCGCCGCTCCCCCCTCGGTCGGCGCGGCCGAAAGCCCCCCGCCGGGGCCGGCAATGCCCCCTCCCGCCGTATCTCCGGTGGCGGCCGCGCTGACCATTTTTGAGGGACAGGCCGTCTTCAGGATACTCTCGCCCGGATCCAGCGCGTTCCGGGCGGGAGACGTGCTGCGCTTCGCCCATGGCTCGCGAACCACCCGCGCGAGGACGCCATGGTGAAGCGCGGCATCCTCCTCCTCGCGGCCAGCGCTCTGGCGCCGGCGCCGCTCTCGGCCCAGACGGTCGAGGACCGCGCCCGCGCCGCCGCCGAAGCATCCCGCGCGAAGACCTCGGACAGCGATGCGATCCAGCAGAATTATCTGACGCCGGGGCTTGCCGGACAACCGATCTCGACAGTCGACAACAGCCGGACGTTCAACCCCAATATAGCGTGCCAGAAGACGGCGACGCTGCTCGAACTGATCGCGCAGCCGGCGGCGACCGGCGATATCGGCACGCTGCGGATATCGCGCGACAAGGATCTCGACGGCACGGTCGACCAGACATTGACCCTGCCGGTGCCGGTATCGGGCATTTGCGCCAATGGCGTCGTCTCCTGTCAGCCGGGCACCTGGAACCAGTGCAAGAGCTTCAAATGGGATGTTGCGTCAGGCGGCGATCTCAAGCTCGCGCAAGTCGACCTGACCGATCTCGCCGGTTGCTACTGCATCAACAACAGCTGCGGCAGCAACCTCGTCTGGGGCAATATGGCCTCGGTGCTGAAAGACCTGGGCGGCGGCGTCATCGGCGCGCTCACCACGGCCGATCCGCGCGTCGGCGTCGCGCAGGCGGTGATCGACGGCCCGGCCATCCGTTACACTGGCGCCCAAAGCACGGCCTGCTCGCCCAACCCCGCGCTCCCGCAGACGGCCTATCGCGCCAGTCCCGCCACGATCCAGGGCGATGCCGCGAGCGTCGCCGCATCGAACAGCATCTTCCAGGCGCTCAAGGGCTCGCCCGCCGGCGTCGGCAAGGCCGAGCAGATCCGGTCCTGCACGATCACGCGGGAGGTGTCGTTGAACGCCGTCAAGGCGGACGATGTGATCGCGCATCTCGGCGGCGCCTATGCGATCTATGCGCCCGCACCCGATCAGCTCACATTGCAGATGGGCTCGCCGCGCGACGACAGCCTGCGAGGCGGGAGCTGCCGCATCTTCGAGTTTTCCATGCGGCTGCGGATCGATGATCCCGATCGCCTCGCGCAGTTCCGGCTCTCGCACTATTTCTTCGACGACTGGCTCCAGCTTCGCATCGACGGCGAGCTCGTGCTGTCCAATCCGGCGAACTGGACCGGGACCGGCCTGCCGCCCGGCAAGTGCGAGCGGAAACGGACCTGGCATGCCTATCCCAATCTCGACCTCAAGCCGTGGCTGACCCGCGGCGAGCATGTCATTTCCATGCGCATCGCGGTCGGCGGTGAAGGAGAGGCCTTCGCGCAGTTCGATGCAATGCTCGACCTCAGTTGCAACCCGACCGAGCGGATCGTCGACCTGTGCGCGGGCTATGCCGGCGACGTCAATTGCGCGCTTCATGACGAAAGCGTCGATGGCGTCGAGACGTTCCGCAACGGCGTCGGCACCGGCCTTACACCCCTCCCCCAGGCACGCCTGTTCGAGAGCGGCGCCTGCTCGCTCCGTCTCGCGCGGCCATGGTTCGAGCGTCAGCGCCGTTATCGTTGTACCGTCGATACCGGATCGATGCCGGAACCTGATCTGAGCCGCGGCGCCTATATCATCGACCATTCGACCGAGACCATGCTGGCCGACCGGACGAGGACCTCGGACGGGGGTTATGCCACCGCGTCACGGCCCTTCGCGCTGCCCGATCGCGGCTCGGTTCCGGCCTGCGAGCCGGTCTGCAAGACCCGCGCGCCCGCGCGCAATACGGCGGCTACCCTCGACGGAGTGGTCGGCACGAAACAGAATGCGCCTGTCGGGTGGGACACCTTCTACCATGCCTGCACGGCGGCAGGCGGCGGCGATGTCTGCCCTGTGGGTCCGGGCGAGGAAATCGTCTCGGCCTGCGGCTGCCTCGACGATTTTCCCGAAGCCGTCGTCATGATGCAGACCGTCCGCCTCGGTGGGGCCGACATGGTCTGCACGGGGGAAGTCCGATGATCGGGCGCCTCCTTCCCTGGCGGAAGCGCGCACAGCTGCTTGCGCTCGGCCTGTACGGCTTGCTGCTCGCGGGGCATGTCACGCCAGCGCAAGCGCAAACGCTCCCGGTCTGCGCGGTCGATCTCGATGGCAACGGCGATGCCGGTGATCCTGGCGAGGTCGCGAACTGCACGATCATGGCGGATGAAGAATGGCTCTGCCCGATCCAGCAAGTGATGTGCGTGGCCGATGCCGAGGGCGCGTATAGCTGCCCGCTCGGCAGCCAGCACTCATGCCTGACGCCGGTCGGCGGCGGCACGCCGATGTGCTCGCCCAATGCCTGCACCGGCAGCGACGGCACCGGAATTGAGGACGATCCCATCGTCGACGATCCCGGCGCGCCTGCCGATGGCGAAGTCGATGCCGAAGGGCATTGCCTCGGCAATATCGAGATATTCGCGGGACGCGCGGTGCGCTGCCGCCCAGCGGGTCTCAAGACCACCTTCTCGAACTGCTGCAAGGACAAAGGCAAGATCGTCAAGGACGGGATGGGCTCGTCCATCTCGTCGATCGGCACTAAGATCGCGGTGGCGAAAGGCGTCTTCACCGGCATGAAGGCCGCCTATGGCGCGTTCAAGGCGGGCGCGACCGCCGGCCAGGCCGCGAGCTCCGGCGCGAACGCGATCATCGCCGGGATCGATCCGACCTCGATCGCCATCAGTCTCGCGATCAATTTCATGATGGATTTCCTCCTGTCCGGCTGTGACCAGCAGGACATGGAAGTGGGCATGCTGCGCGGGTCGGGCATGTGCCACGAGGTCGGGACGTATTGCTCCTCGAAGATCCTCGGCATCTGCGTGCAGAAATCCAAGGGCCACTGCTGCTTCAACACCAAGCTTGGCCGCATCATCCAGGAACAGGGTCGCCCGCAGCTCAAGAGCTTCAACGGCCTTGGCTGGGGCACGCCGAAGAACCCCTATTGCCGCGGATTCACCCCCGAGGAATTCCAGGCGCTGGATTTCAGCAAGATGGACCTCTCCGAATATTATTCCGAAATCGAGGCCCGCGCCCAGGCCGACATCCAGATCGACATGAAGGACAAGATCGATGCCTATATGCAGGTCATCGGCCAATAACGCGCGCGTCTCGCTCGCGCTGGCCGGTATCGCTTTCCTCTCCACCTCCGCGCCAGCGCAGGACACCGCTCCGCCGGTAAGCGCGAGGGAGCGCGCGCAAGAGCAAGGCGACACGGCGATGGACCGGCTCGAACGCGCCACCGCCGCGCGCAAGGCCGAAGCGGAAATGCGCGGTCCGACCGCGCTGCCGACGCCATCGGACGAGACCCGCCGCCGCGCTTTCGAGGGGCTGCGCAAGCGCGCTCCGTCGCCGGCGATGGATGCGCGGGCGCGAACCGCGCTCGACAACGGCAAGGAGGCCATGGCCGCCGAGCACGACGCCATGGCCAGACGGCTCGGCCAGGCGCTCGGTCTCGATGCGCCCGACATGCAGGCCGTAGCCGGCATCACCACGCCTCCCGAAACCAAAGGCTGGGTGCCGGTGCTGTTCGTCTCGTCCTCGATGCCGGTGACGACATTGCGCATCTATGCCGGGCAGCTCGAACGGGTCGGCGGCGTGCTGGCCTTTCGCGGGATGCCCGGCGGGCTCACGAAGGTCGCGCCGATGGCGAAACTCTCCGCGGAAATCCTGCGCCATGATCCGGGATGCGAAGGCCCGGCCTGCGCGATGCGCGACGTGCAGTTGATCGTCGATCCGCTCATTTTCCGCCAGCACGGCGTCACCCGCGTCCCCGCACTCGCCATGGTGCCCGGCGATCCGGCGCTGCCCTATTGCGAGCGCGAGGATGATGCCCCGCGCGCCGCGCATGTCATCTACGGCGACGCCGCACTTTCAGGATTGCTCGAAGAATATGCCCGCCTCGGCGGCAAGCAGGAGGTGCGCGATGCTCAGACTCGCCTTCAGGGCCGCTAGATCCGGCTGGGCCGAACTGAAGCTGCTGCCGCTCAAGGCCGCGGTCGCGCTCGGCAGTTCGGGGCTCGGCCAGCCACCCCGACCCGAACAGTTGTGGAAGGCGTTCGGCATCGTCCTGCCGGTGGGCCTGCTGACGTGGTGGGCCATTCCCCAGGCGACGATCGTGATGAGCCCGTCGATCGACGCCTGGCTCGTCCGCAAGGCGCCGGGGCCGATCCATCGCGGCGATTTCGTATCGTTTACCCTGTCGCATCCGCTCGCCGGTCCCAAGCCGGTCGATGTTACCAAGATGGCGCTGTGCCTGCCGGGCGACCGCATCGACTGGATCGAGAAGCCGTCGTCTGCATCTGGCCCCATACATCCCGGCGAATGGGATGGCTGGTACTATTGCAACGGCAAGCTGCTCGGGATCAGCAAGCCTTATGGGCACAATGGGCAGAAGCTCGACCATTGGCGTCCGATGATCGGAACGATCCCGCCGGGCATGATCTATGTCGGCTCGTCGCACGCCAGCGGGTTCGACAGCCGCTACTACGGCCCGGTCGAGATCGAGCGGCTGAAGCGCATGGAGAAGCTGCTGTGATCCGCCTCGCCCTCCTCATCGTGGCGGTGCTCCTGCCGATCCTGCCTGTCCATGCGCAGACCGGCGAGCAACGCACCGGCTACTGGTGGTATCAGGCGCCGCCCAAACCCACGGAAGAGGATGCCGATCCCGACGCTCTCAAAAAGCCGGTGATCCCGCCGATGGTCGAACTGGCCACCTGGACGCCGCCGAAGATCAGGAAGCTGATCGAGGAACAGCGCGACTACGCGGCGACCGTGCTCACCGTCGATGCGGTCGCGGATTTCTGGCGTCTGCAGGACTTCGCCCGGCGCAAGGCCCGAGCCTTCGCCGGTGTCACGCAGATCGCCATGCTGCAAAATCCCGAACTCAACGCCAAGTCCGCCAATCCGATGGTCGGCGAGGCGCGTGACCAACTCTCCGCTCAGAAGGATCAGGTCCGCCGCCAGTATCTGCGTAGCCGCGCCAATGAATTCGCGCTGGTCATGTTCTCGCGTTCGACCTGCGGCTACTGCCGCGTCCAGTGGCCGATCGTCCAGCGCTTCCAGGACGAGATGGGCTGGCAGGTCACACTTCAGGACATCGACCGCAAGCCGGAACTCGCGCAGCGCTTCGGGGTCGAGGTCACGCCCACGACGATGGTGATCCGGCGGGGCAGCCAGCAGCGCATGGTGATCGCCAGCGGGGTCGAGGCCTATCCCAACCTCATCCAGATGGCCTACCAGGCGGTCCGGCTGCTCGCGGGCGATATCCGGCCCGAACAGTTCCTGACCGGCGCGGGCGAGGAAGACGGGTTCTTCGACGCGCTCGCCAACGGCCCGGTCTCCGCCACCGATCCGCGCGTCCTGGGCGGCGATCTGGTGGACGTTCGGATGGGACCCCGGCCATGATCCGCTTTGCCCCCATCCTGCTTACGGCGATGCTCATGGCCAATGGATCCGCGCACGCGCAGGCGCCGACGCACGAACAGGCGATGCGCGCGGCGATCCACCCGGTCGCCACCGACGCGAAGATGCGCCAATGGCTCGCCCGCGTTCCGGTGACGCGCGACTGGCCGCCCGACTTCGCCGAAACCATGAAAGGCCAGGCCCCCGCGTTCATCGTCGAGATGAGCACGGCGCCCGGCTGCATCCCCTGCGCCGATCTCTGGGCGCGGCTCGGCACATTGGGGCAACGCTATGGCTGGAAGGTCCGCACGATCGGCAGCCAGGAAGCGATGCTGCGCTCCGGGCGCCTCGGTCTGCCATGGGTCGGGCATCCGGTCGCCTGGGTCCGCCCTGTCGCCGATTCCAATCGCATCATTCCCGTCGCGATCGGCACCGATCACGCGCCCAACCTCGCGCGCAATCTCTACCTCGCCGCCAAGATGCTGACCGGGGTGAAGCCCGCTGTCGGCGTGCGCGGCATGGCGAAGTTCACCGGAATCGTGGCCGCGCCCACGCCTCCATCCTCCAACCGAGCAAGGAACTGACATGGGGAGCCAGACCCTTGCCCGCGCAAACGAAAGCTGCCCGCCATGGCAAACCCGCGCCGCCGCCTGACCCTGCTCGCCTTGCCCCTGCTGGCTTGCGTTGCCTTCGCCACACCGGCTTGTGCGCAAAGCTGGGCCGAAAGCTGGTTCGACAATGTGACCTATACCAGCCCCGGCTCGTTCGAGGACCAGACCCGCGGCTATATCACCGCGGGCGGCATGTCGGGCCGGATCGATGTCCATAACGACTATCTCATGTCGGTCACGCTGCCCAAGGTCCGCGCGGGCTGCGGGGGAATCGACATGTTTTTGGGCGGCATGTCGTTCCTCGATCCCGACTATCTCGTCCAGAAGCTCGAAAGCATCCTTCAGGCCGCCCCGGCGGTCGCTTTCCAGTACCTGCTGGAAACCCTCGATGAAAAAATGGGCAACATCATCTCGAAGATGGAGGCGGCGACCAACTTCCTCAACTCGATCCAGGTCAACGATTGCCGGCTCGCCAACCGCATGGTCCAGATCGCCCGGGGCGACGACAATATGTCGGGCATCATCGAAGAGATGACCGGCTACAAGAGCGTCCGCGAGGGCTTCTCCAAGAGCTATCAGCAGAGCCGCGAAAAGATTCAGGCGAACCAGGGCAATCCGACCGAGGATCTGCGCGACGCGCTGGAAAACTGCCCGGCCGAGGTCACCGACATCTTCAAGACCGGCTCGCTCCTCGCCCATGCCGCCGCGCGTGTCGGCGCGTCCGACTGGGCCGGCGTCATGCGCGCCCGCGTCGGCGACGTCTATATGCGCTGGGACCCGGCGGACAAGGTACCGCTGTTCACGGCTATCCCCGCCTGCGCGCGGCAGGACACCGAGAGCGTCGATGATTTCCTGACCGGCAAGGTCCAGACCCGCGCGATCGCGGTGCCGCCGACCTCGGCCGACTGCTCGACCGACGGCAGCGGCAAGGGCGCGCTGGTGCTCGCGCGCGGCCGGATGGAGTCGATCGCGATCAAGATCCGCACGCGCGCCGCGCTGACGGCGGAGGAACGCCAGTTCGTCGCCAATGTGCGCACCCTCCCCGTCTATCGTCTTCTGGAATGGGGCGTGCGCCAGGGGCTGGTCGAGAGCGTGATCGGCGATACCGACGAACTGGTCGCGTTGACGCTCGCATACCAGATGCTCAACGACCTCACGCGTAGCATAGATTTTGCCGTGTCCAATGCCGAACGTGGCGTGACCGCCGCCGGCGCGGCCGATGCCGGCAGCGCCCGGATCTGCCAGACCCGCATCCTCGCCAAGGGCATTGAGCAATTGAGCGGGCTACGCGACGAGGTGCTGCGCCAGCGCGCGCAGATGCGCCAGTCCTACATGGCCGCCCTCAACCAGGCGAACCTCTCGGCCAACTATGCCGGGGTCGTGCGCCAGCGCGACCGTGATGCGCGCGACGCCGCCGGCGCCGCCGCCAACCGCAACCGCTGACGGAGGGCCGCGTCATGCACCGCTTAGTTCGCGCGATCTCGGTCCTGATCGCTCTCTTCTCGGCCAGTCCCGCGCTGGCGATCGATGCGAGTTTCCACACCTATGACGGCTTTGCGGAGACGGTGGACGCCTTCCGCCTCGTCTCGATGATCTTCGGGGATTCGCGTTACGAGACATTGGTGCTGATCGTCGCGGTGGTGGGCATCGCGCTCGGCGTCCTGCTCGCCAGCATCCGCGGGCAAGGCATGGGCATCGTCGCCTTCGGGTTCCAGATGCTGATCGGCGTCGGCCTGTTCGTCGGCCTGGTCGCGACGACGGGCACGGTCCATGTCTACGACCGCGTCCGCAACGCCTATCAGCCGGTCGGCGACGTGCCGAACCTCATCGTGCTGGTCGCGGGCATGACCAACATGATGGAGCGCGCGCTCGCGGAAGTGATCGACGACAACACCACCGATCCCCATGCCAAGCTTGAGTTCGGGGCGGGCGGGCACAGTTTCGACCTGTTCCTCAATGCAGCGAGCCCGCGCGGCCCGATGACCGACACGTTCCTTGACGCGACGATCAAGGACTATGTCCGGCAATGCTATCCGGTCGCGCGGGTCTCGCCCGCCTATGGCGTCGACGACGATCAGCTGTTCCGCACGGCGACCGATCTTCCTGCCGCCTTTGCCGCGATGGCGGGGCCGGCGACCTTCAGCACGGTGTTCACGTCCACCGACAAGGGCGGCACGACGGTGAGCTGCAACGAGGCGTGGGAACATATCTCGACACGCCTCTCCGAACCTGCGCTGTTCGACAATTATGTCGCGCAGGTCTGCACCCGCACCGGCTACGACATCGGCAATGCGACCCAGCTTCAGCGCTGCCGCTCCAACATCGGCGAACTTGGCCAGATGATGATGGATACGCCGCTCTCGCTCCAGCAGTTCCTGACCAATGTGATGCTCGGCAGCACGGTGGGCGATGTGCTGTTCGAGGACAGTCCTGCAACGGCGGCGCGTGTCATGGCCAATCGCGCTGTCGTCTCGTCAGGCCTGGCCACCATGTCGACGGCCAACGAGTGGATGCCCACGATCCGGGCGACGGTCTTCGGGATCATGCTCTTCATGATGCCCGTCGCGCTGCTGTTCATCCTCACCCCGATCAATCTGCGCGTGGCTTCCTTCGCCCTCGGCCTGTTCGTCTTCGTGGCGCTCTGGGGCGTGATCGACGCCGGGATCTATCAGCTGACGCTCGGCCGCGC
Organism: Sphingobium cloacae; assembly: GCF_002355855.1. Classification (NCBI taxonomy): domain Bacteria; kingdom Pseudomonadati; phylum Pseudomonadota; class Alphaproteobacteria; order Sphingomonadales; family Sphingobiaceae; genus Sphingobium; species Sphingobium cloacae. The sequence continues at coordinate 519,712 of NZ_AP017655.1, read as the reverse complement.
GACCGATGTGCTGGCCGAGATGCGCGCCAACCATGTCGCGGCCAATGCCTGGATGCTGGCGCCGTCGTCCGCGATGAAGGCGCTCGCCATCTTCGGGAGTTTCCGCACCGCGTCCGCGGGTCTTGCGGGGGCGTTCGTCTTCACGGTTTTCCGGTTCTCCGGTAATGTGTTCACCTCGTTCACATCCGGCGCGCTCGGTGTGCAGGGTCAGGGCACGGCAGCCGCCGCACCGCTTGCCACCAGCGAAGGCTATGCCGGCGCGCTCGAGGCGCAGGCGGGAGCAGCGGGCACCATGGCGCGGCGGGGCGCGGCTTCGAACTTCGGGGATTTCGGGGAGCGCTCGGCCTTCGGCGCAACCCGTGCGTTCGGTGCCGCGAGCAGCGTGCTCGGCGAACATGGCGGCGGCGCCAGCGGGACGGCCGCATTCGGCATGGGCAAGCTCGATGCGGCACGCGAACTGGGCGGGCTCTCCCCTGCCCTCACCGGCCGCAGCCTCACCGATCCCGCGACCGTGCGCGCCGTGCGCGACAATGCCGCGACCAGTGCGATCCATAATTTTGCCGAGAAGGATGCGCTCCGCAGCCTTGGCACCGGCTATTTTGGCGAGGGGCAATCCGGGGAACGTTCGTTCGCGGCCTTCACGCAGAAGATGGTCCAGTGGAAGGCGTTCGGGGATACGCGCGCCTATGACATGATGCTGTCCGGAGCCCAGCGGCATTTTGAGAGGAACGGCTACGACCAAAAGGATGCCGCGCTCAAAGCCTCGACGGTGATCGCCCAAGCGTCGGCTGATCCGACCTTCGCCAAACTGATCGCCAATACCTTCGACCAGGAGCAGATGCTGCGCAACGATCTTACCGGCGCGCAGATTCAAGTCGGCGCGATGGAAGGCCGGCGCGATTTTGCTGGCGACAATGTAAGGCGGATCGAGCGCGGCAATGTCGCGACCGAGCAGGCGCATAGGACCGGCAGCAATGAGGGCCAGCGCAACGCCGCCTCCATGCTCGGCCTCTCAGTCCAGGAAACCTCCCGCCGCATCGCCTTTATCAATGCGCTATCCGGAGAGGCTCGGTCGACAGCCATTTCCCAACTCTCCCGCGCAACCGGCCGCAACGAGGCGCAGGTCATGCGGGCGCTCGAAACCTACAATGCCGCCGTGCAGGTCGGCACCGCCGACGGTGCGACCGTCGAGGCCGCGCGCGAGGGCGCCAGCGTCTATGGCCGCACCCGCGAGGCAGCGGGCTTCGATTTTGCGGAGCGGTCGGGCAAGCTCGACGCGCAGCGTGAGGTCGGTCACGACGGTACGCGCTCGGCCGCCCGGATCGGGGAGCAGCGGCGACAGGCCGACAATGCCGGGTTCGCGGAAGGCGCGGCCGCCGCGGGCATGTCGGTGCGCCAGGCCGCACATCTCGACAGCTTCATCCGCACGCTGTCGCAGGGCGCCGGCAATCAGGTCGACATGGCCGAAGGTGGTGCGGCCGGGATCGCTGACCGCGCTCGCAACGAACGGATGACGCGGATCATCGATAATGAGCGCCTGACGCGCATGCAGAAGCTGCTGGCCGATCATGGTGTCGACATGTCGAAGCGGCAGATCGCCATGGCGCAGAATGGCGATCTGAGCCTCAATCTCACCCCGGAGACGGCGGCGCAGATGTGGCGCGGCGGGCTCATCAACGAGAGCCAATTGGGCGCGGTCGCCAATGGCGGGCGGGCAAGGTTCTCGTTCGCCGACAACGATCTTCTCGTCTCCAGCTCGGTCGGGTTCCAGCAATCGGCCCGCAACGATACCTCTACGCGGTTCGAGGCAGGGAAACAGGCCGGGCCCGACACGATCGAGCATTTCCTCAGCAGCGGCGAACAGGGCCAGGCGATGATGCAGAACTGGCTCAAGGGCGGGTTCGAGATGGACCGTCATGGCAACTGGCGTCTGAACCCGCAGGTGGCCGATACGCTTACGCGCGACGTGCAGGCGATCATCGCGCAGACCGGGTGGCAGCGCGGGCTCTCGCGATCCGCGCAGGATAATGTCACGATCGGTACAAGCGTCGGCGCTCAACTCGGAGGCTCGGTTGGGGTCGATGAATCGGAGGCGATAGGCGGTCGCGGGCAGCCTGCAGAGAAAGGCAAGCAAGCGGGCCAAGCGCAGTCGCCACAGAAGACCACGTCGACCTCAGGTCGAGTGGGCGCCAGTCTTGGTTTTGAAAGTCGTGACGTCGGAATCAGCAACGAGACAGCACAGTCGTCGATTGACATCGTCAACTACGACGTGCGCGAAGCGATTGCCGCCGCCGAGCGCGAAGCCGCGCGCTCGAGCGACCCGGCGGCGACCTTCTCGCGTGAACTGTCGGACCGGATTCTTGGCCCGGATGGCATACGCAACCGATATCTCCATGATGCGGATTCCGGCCGGGCAACTTTCGACATTACCGGGCCCCTGACTTCGGTCGAACAGAACTCCGTCCTGAAGAGCGGTAGATTTTCTACGGACGTGGATGGCAGCCCCGGCGATGGCGACAGCAGCTTCAAGAATCGTTAGTGCTTGAAGAACCGACTAGGGTGCTGAAGGCTCAGCGGGTTGCCGATGTAGAGACCTCCCGACCGTGGATCGAATATATCGGTGCCAGCACGAAGGTCTTCCATTCCTCGCTCATGTTCCTCCCACATTCTTTTGGAGGTTCTGGCCACCGCTTCATCGGACACAGGCGTACCCTCGCCCGTCGATGAAAACCCGGCCACCCACTGCTGCACATAGCCGAGTCCAAGCACCATGAGTGCCGTCATCGGAAAGAACAGGAGGTTGAGAAAACCGGCCGCCGCACTGTCGTAGAACGCCTCAAGCGGCGCGATCCTGGTCGATGTAGCCATGCCAATCCACCAGACCGGAATTGCCGACCACCACAGCTTCGCGTACCACGGACGCCAGAGCCAATCGGACGGTTTCAGCCGAGGCGATGCCGGTTCGGGCGCTTGAATATGGGCGGCGTTGTTCATCGCTATATCCTCACTGGAGGACTATAGCAGAATTCTGTCGGTGTTCCATCATTTGTGAATCGGCTCGATCTGGAAACCGATTGGGAACAACGCTTCTAATCTATCGGCATTGACCCATCTTTGCGAACAGGGATCGATGTGGCGGCGTCAATTCCAGAGAGAGGGTATTGGCGCCGCCGCAATAACCGTCACCAATGTCAATGCATGACGGTCGTTCTTGCCAGTTCCGGTAAATGTCGCGGTTGGGACAGCTTTTGCGGTGTCCAACACGGACTGCGTCTCAGCCGCTTCTGCTGGGCATATGACTTACAAGGTCGGCACGAGACCGTGCATTTTCCATATCTCGAGCATCTCCATCCCCGGGCAACCCCATTCTCGGCACCTCCGCTGATGCGAGCGGCGGCGCGACCTGTAAGGCTGGCAGTCATGATGTTTTCAAAATCTGAAGTCCGGCTAACGGCTCGGAAATCATAAAATAGCGCATGGCACCTTCGCGCAAAAAGCCAGCGCACAACAATATCCAAGTTGGGGGTTGTTGTTGATGAAAATCCCGCGATTTCTGTCATGCTCCTCTGCAACTAAGAAGGAGGTGAGAGCATGGGGAGCGTAACGAGCCGGGCAACGACGAATTGAAAGAACAAGCGCTGGAAATGATGGAGCAGTCCTTGGCGATCCTATACGCCTTGCAGGAACCCGCTGCTGCCGATCTCCACGATGTGATTGAGAGGGTCATGGGGTCGTCGGGCAAGATGGGGGAAGAAGGCGAGGTATGGGATTCTGTTTTTACCGATCTACCGCACCTGACCATGCGGGCCTTGTTCCTTCATCGCAATGACGGCTTTACCGTTGGCCAGATCGCACGCCGCCTCCGCATCAGCGAGGCCGACGCGGCGGAGCGCCTCGACCACGCTGTGCGCTATGTTCGCGCGCCTGCATCACCAAGAATATAGGCAGCGCTAGCGGAAAGACATTGCCCGGCCATTCCGCCAAAATCCATGTCGAACCGTAAGCCTTCAATGTACCTGCTGGTCCCAAACGCGAGCGGCTCCCTCTCCCATCACCTCCACCCTTTCCTCGCTGCTCCCGCACTTCACCTAACCACCACCCTTCCGCGCTGCTCGCCGCAAACAGGCTGACCTGCAGGCGTCGGAGGGGCGCCTGACCTATCCCGGCAGCAATTGCTTCTCCAACGCGGCAACAAGCTCCTGCCTCTTGCCAGGGTCCAACCGGTCCAGGTTACGTTGCTTCCACAAGACCGCGGGCAGTCGCCTCGCCTCATCAATGCCCGCAAGCGCCCAGTCCGGTTCACCACGCTTGAAGCCGACAAGGAATTGCCGATGAGTGTCAGGCATCCCGGCAACCATGCGCGCGATGATGTCTTCACGCGCTGATTCCAGTTCCGCCAGAGTGATCGGCTGGTGAGTCATTCCGACGAAACCGCGCTCGAACTCCTCGGCGAGCGGTTTACGGGCGGGAGCGAGAACCTCGGCCATCGGGCGATTATGGCTGGCGAGGTAGACGAGAAATGCACGTCGCAAATCGTCTGTGACGCCTTCGTTCGCCAGCAAGTCGCGGACGTCGAAGAGGTCGCGAGGGTGCTGCCGGTCGAGCGCCGCCACGATTTTTCCCGCATAGAGATCGGCGAAGGACACCACCTGAATCTCAGCAAAACCAAAGGCGTCCTCGACTGCGGGAACGACACCCATAACGACGGGATCATAGACCGTCCCGCGCAACACTGGCGTGACCTCGATCTTGATCTGCACATCATCCGCACGAACGATGAGCTTGGTGACGATTTTTTCGTCAGCGGAACGCGACGCATGAATCCTGGCTCCGACCAGTCCTTCCTCGATGCGTTCCTTGATCCGCAGCATCGCCGCATCGATCGTGGCGAGCGAGGTCGCGCGGTCCTCGATCGGCAGATAGGTGAGGTCGATGTCCACCGAAAGTCGCGGCAGGTCACGCACGAACAGATTGATCGCTGTTCCGCCTTTCAGCGCGAAGATATCCTCCTTCGCGACGTGAGGCATAACACGCAGAAGAAGAGCGACCTGTCTCCGGTAGCCGTCGAGAAACGCCATACAGCTATTCTCCCGCCAGGTCGGAGGGCACGGTGATGTTGTAGCGCCGGTCGAGCTTCCCTCCTTTGACCAGGACGCGTTTGCCCGATCCGAGATCCAGGCGGGAAACATCGAGCTTCGAACGCCAGGCATGGCCATGGCGATCCGCGAAGAAGAGGAAGAGACGCTTCACTTTTACGCTCGCGCACGCCTCAAGAAGTGTCTGAAGGCGACGTGGGCTGAGGTCGCTCATTCCTTCCATCAGCATGTCGACCTGATGGAAGCTCTCATGGGGAAGCTCATCGAGCAGTTCGAGAACGGCGCGTTCCTTGCTCGAACAGCGGATCGGCAAGGTCGTGCCGGCGGTGCTGGACATCCGGGGCGCAGGCTCGGGAGGAATCTCGCCGTCGACTGGAAACAGCCGGAGGCTGTTATGCCAGCGGAACGAGACATCGAGTGGCAGGCTGTCGAGCCATGTCGGCGGCCGGCTTGGCCCATAGAGATGGACTTCGCGCACCGTTATGGAGAGATAATGAGCGTAGCCCTGCTGTTCGAGCGCTGTGCGCCCGCCAACTGTCAAAGGCAGGTCCAACAGGGATTGCAGTGAGATAACGGCCTGTTCCCAGGTGAGCGGTCCACGCGAGCGGCGATAGACGCGCCGGGTCGGGCTATCGAGCCATCCCGCGCGAACATATTGGCTCCGCAGCGATGATGAGTAACCATGGGCTTCCATCCATGCCGCGTCGACCAGCAGGCTCTCTGGGAGATCCCGTTGCAGCCGGTTTAATTTTCCTAATGTTTGCGAAGCCATGCTATGCATTTTGACAGATTGGGAAACTACTGTCGAGTTTATTAATTTCGAAATTGGCTAAGCCTTGCTTGGCATTATCAGAGCTCGGCAAACTGGATCGTGCGACCGTAGGTCAATACACTTATCCGCCCTAGGCATGGCGATTCGCGGGCCAATTGACGGGATGCGCAGCACGGCGACACCGACAGGACTGTCAAGGACTGCGCCGTTTCGCCCTGTGGCGCGGGCGGCGGGGTCCAGCCTCAATGATCCCTTGGTCGTTTCGAAGGATCTGCGCGTCGATGAGCGCCCTGGCGACAAGCTCTGAGCGCTTGTAGACGCCGTAACGCTGCTTTGCGTGGGAGACGAAATAGCGCACCGAGGTCTCGCTCAGACCGAGTATCTGGCTGATCTCCCAATCGCTCTTGCCGACGGCGACCAATGCCGTGCATTGAGCTTCGCGGCGCGTGAGCCTGGGTACGTCATGTCCGCGCGAGGCATGATGTAGTCTGAGGCCCGCCTTGAACCCGAAGGCAGCGACGATGTGGAGCGTCGTCAGTAGCGATGGCGAAGCCATGATCGGCTCCGCGCGTGCGAAAGTGCAAGACGCATGGGATTCGCTCGGTATGTGGAGCGGCACGGTGACACCGTGGACGAGACCATGCAGCCGCGCTTCTTCGAACAGGGCTGATTGTGTGCCTGTGAGATCGACATAACCGGGAATCTCGTCCCAGCTGAACGGGCGGTCCAGCAACTGGCTCACCTCATAGACTGGATCGATGACGTACGCGTGGCTCTCGGTGTAGAAACGCACGAACTCCGCCGGATAGTTGGTAATAACCAGCGCCCGTTCGACCAAGCGTGGGAGGCCGCCATGTTGGATCATCGCGACATAGGGGAAGCCCATTTTCGTGGCGGCATCAGCTAAGGCGGCGAGCAGCGCTTCCATTGAAGAAGCGGCATTGAAGCGTGAGAGTGTCTCACGCATTCTGGCATTGACATACATGGCATCCTCCTTGGGTTGTGTTGGCCGTGCACCGGCAAACGTGCCAGAAGAAGCCGTTGTGATACCTATGGGAGATAGGGGGCATTCACAGCCGTCAGCCAGCGCTATGGCTGACGCGTGAGGCTGCTAGGGCAATCGTGGATTCGCTGTTTCGAAAACCTGGCTCAGGATCCGCGACACCGCCGCCGGTATTATTCTCCTGCGAAACCTGCGCGGAACCGTTCGGCAATCGTTAGTCTGAAGCATCGTTACGATGTCCCACGCAATTTGGTGTTCTGACATTCGACTGCCTCCTCACGCCATCGTGCCGATGGTTCGCCGGAACCGCGCCAACGCAATGGCGAAGAAGATCGCGCCGATAGCAATGATAGCCAGGAACTGGGGCCAGACCACGTCAAAGCCCGCGCCCCGGTAAAGGATGGCCTGCGCCATCTTCACGAAATGGGTGGTGGGCGCGGCCAACATGACCGTCTGGACGAACTCCGGCATGCTTTCGCGCGGCGTCGAACCGCCGGACAGCATCTGCAACGGCAGCAGCACCAGCATCAGCAACAAGCCGAACTGCGGCATGGAGCGCGCGATCGTCCCCATGAAGATGCCGATGGAGGTCGTGGCGAACAGGTGCAGCCCCGCTCCGGCGAGGAACAGCGCGATCGACCCTTCGACGGGAACGGACAGTACCCCTTCCACCATCACGAAAAGCGCGAAAGCGCAGGCGACCAGGACAACGAGCCCCATGGCCCAGACCTTGCTGGCCATGATCTCGAACGGCGTCACCGGCATCACTAGCAGGTGTTCGATCGTGCCGTGCTCGCGCTCGCGGATCAGGGCCGCGCCCGTCAGCACGATCGACAGCATGGTGACGCTGTTGATGATTTCCATGACCGCGCCGAACCAGCTTTGCGCCAGCGTAGGATTGAACCGCACGCGCAGCGCCAGCTCGACCGGGACCGGCGTGCTCGCACGCGTGCCTTTCATGAATTCGGCAACTTCGCCCTGCACGATCTGCTGGATGTAGCCGCCGCCCGTGAAAGCCTGGCTCATCCGCGTAGCGTCAACGTTGAGCTGCAAGCCGGGTTGGCGTCCCGCAAGTACGTCTCGCTGAAAATCGGGCGGGATGTCGAGAGCGAACGTATAGCGCCCGGCATCCAGCCCCTTGTCCACTTCGTTCAGTCCCACGATCGAAGGGGGCGTGAAGTGCGGCGGATAAAAGGCGCCGGTTATCCGGCTGGAAAGCTGCGACTGGTCTTCATCGACGATCGCGATAGGCGCCTTGTGCAGCGTTTCCGGCATGGCGGTTGCCGCGACGTAGATCCCCACCGAGAACGAATAGAGGATCAGGAACAGCATCATCGGATCGCGCCACAGGCTGCGCAGTTCCTTGATGCCGAGCCGGTAGATGTTGGCCGCGTGGCGCATATCAGCTCTCCTGCTTACGCAGCAACGCGACACACAGCGCCAGGATGACGGGAAACGTCGCGAACAGCACGAGAAGGTCAGGCCAGAGGTCGGCGAAGCCCAGCCCCTTGGAAAAGACGCCGCGGCAGATGGTGACGAACCAGGTCGCGGGATATATCGATCCGATCACCGCGCCCGCCCCCTCGAGCGAGGACACCGGGTTGATCAGGCCGGAAAACTGCACGGCGGGCAGGATCGTGCCGATGGCGGTGGCGAACATCGCGGCAATCTGGCTGCGCATGAAGATGGAGAACAGCAGGCCGATGGCCGTCGCCGACAGCGTATAGAAGAGAGCGCCCAGCGTCATCGCGAGGAAACTGCCCGTCAACGGCACACCGAACATCGTGACGGCGAGGAACACCAGCAAGACATAGTTCAGCATGGCGAGCGCGACATAGGGAAGCTGCTTGCCCAGCAGGAATTCCACCTTGCTGATCGGCGTCACGTAGAAATTGACGATGGAACCCAGCTCCTTTTCCCGCACCACGCTCAAAGCCGTCAGCATCGCCGGGAACAAGAGCAGCATCATCGGAATCACGGCCGGCGCGATGGCTACAAGGCTTTTCACGTCCGGATTGTAACGATAGCGCAGCTCGATATTGACGAGACCCATCGATGGCCGCGCACCTGTTTCCTGCACGGCCATTTCACTGAGCCAGTGGGCATGCAGGGCCTGGACATAGCCTTGCACGGTCTCGGCCCGCTGCGGCATGGCGCCATCGACCCATACACCGATCTGCACCGGCACGCCCCGGCGCAGGTCGCGCGCGAAATTGGGCGGAATCTCCAGGGCCACGCTCAGTTCGCCCGAGCGCATCCGCCGGTCCAACTGGCTATAGTCGGTGATCGGCGGCCGTTCGATGAAATAGCGCGATCCGGCCAGGTTGAGGACGTAGTTCTCGCTGGTGGTCGTGCCGTCGCGGTCCAGCACGGCGAACGGCAAGTCCTCCACGTCCATGCTGATGCCATAGCCCATGATGAACATCAGGATGACGCTGCCCAGCAGGGCCAGGGTGGCGCGGATGGGATCGCGGCGCAATTCCAGCCCTTCGCGCCGGGCATAGCTCATCATCCGGCGCCGCATGAACCATGGGGAGCGGGCCGGTGCAGCCGAAATGTCCTGATCGGCCGCGGCAGGCGCGCCCGCAGGAACCGGATCGTCCCTCTTTTCTGTCGGCGTCTCGCCGCTCGCATCCTGAAGATAGGCGATGAACGCTTCTTCCAGGTCCGCCGCGCCGCGGTTCTCGACAATGGCGGCGGGGGTGTCGCTGACCAGCACCTTGCCCGCATGCATCAGCGATATGCGGTCGCACCGCTCCGCTTCGTTCATGAAGTGCGTGGAAATGAAGATCGTCACCTTGTCGCGCCGGGACAGGTCGATCATCATCTGCCAGAACTGGTCCCGCGCGATCGGATCGACGCCGGACGTCGGTTCATCCAGGATCAGCATTTCCGGCTTGTGGATCATGGCGACGGCTAGGCTGAGCCGCTGGCGCTGGCCCAGCGGCAAGGCGCCGGGCAACGCATCCATGATGCCATCCAGGCCGAACCGCTGCGCCATTTCCCTCACGCGGGCCGGCACTTCCCCGGCGGGAACATGGAAGAGCTGGGCATGCAGCTCGAGGTTCTGCCGGACCGTCAGTTCCGAGTAGAGCGAGAAGGCCTGGCTCATATAGCCAACGCGCCGGCGCGTCGCCATGTCGTCATTCTCGACCTCGCGGCCGAACAGCCAGGCCTGGCCTTCGCTGGCTTTCAGCAGGCCGGTCAGCATCTTCATGGTGGTCGACTTGCCGCAGCCGTTGGAGCCGAGGAATCCAAAGATCTCGCCGCGCTCGATGCGAAAATCGACATGATCGACTGCCGTGAAATCACCGAAACGCATGGTGAGCCCCTGCGCCTCGATGGCGATCTCGGCCTCGCCGCCGTCGCTGCGCGGCGGAATCTCCACCGGCTTGTGCCCGCGGCGGCGCTCCTCGGGAAGCATCGAGATAAACGCCTGTTCCAGCGACTGTTCGCCGGTGCGTGCATAGAAGTCGGCTGCGGTGCCGGTGGCCAGCACCTTTCCCGCGTCCATCGCGATTAGCCAGTCGAAGCGTTCGGCCTCTTCCATATAGGCCGTGGCGACCAGCACGCTCATGTGCGGGCGGTTCGCGCGGATGCGGTCGATCAGATCCCAGAATTGCGCGCGCGACATGGGATCGACGCCGGTTGTCGGCTCATCCAGCAGCAGGAAATCGGGATCGTGGATGAGCGCGCAGCACAAGCCGAGCTTCTGCTTCATGCCGCCCGAAAGCTTGCCCGCCGGGCGCTTGCGGAACGGCGCGAGGCCCGTGCTTTCGGTGAGGTCGGCAATGCGGCGCTCGCGTTCGGCCGCGTCCTGCCCGAACAACCGCCCGAAGAATTCGAGATTTTCGTCGATGGAGAGCGTAGGATAGAGGTTCTTGCCCAGCCCCTGCGGCATATAGGCGATGCGCGGACACACGGCGTTGCGGTGGCGGGCCTCGGCCATGTCGCCGCCCAGCACCTCGACCCGGCCCTCCTGGATGGCTCGCGCGCCCGCGATCAGGGAAAACAGGCTGGACTTGCCGACGCCGTCCGGGCCGATCATCGCCACCATGCGCCCGGCGGGGATTTCAAGATTCACATCATCGAGCGCCAGCACCTTGCCGTAATGCAGGCTCACGCCCGAAACGCGGGCGACAGCTTCCGTCATTGCGGCACGTTGACGGTCAGTTTCGCGGGCCATTCGGATTTCGGATCGATCCGCACATAGGCCATGCCCGGAAGGCCGGTCTTGACCTGGGTGATATAGCGATCGAGCAACTTGCGATCGATCTGCGCCTTCACGCGGAACATCAGTTTCTGGCGCTCGCTTTGCGTCTCCACCGTCTTGGGCGTGAACTGGGCCACATCGGCAACGAAGCTGACTTTCGCAGGGATCGCACGATCCGGAAGCGCATCGAGCACGATGCGTACATCGCTGCCCAGCGCCACCTTGCCCGCGACCGTTTCCGGCAGGAAGAAGGTCATGTAGACGTCGCCCAGATTGACCAGGTTGAGCACGCGCCCGCCGCCACCCACGACTTCGCCCGGCTGGGCGACGCGATATTGCACGCGGCCGGCCGTCGGCGCCTTGAGGTCGCTGTCGCGGATATCGGCCTCGATCCGCTGGATGGTGGCGCGCACGGCATCGACCTGCGAACGCGCGCCGATCACCTGGTTGCGCGCCGTCGTGATCGCCGCGTCGACGGCCGCGAGTTGGGCGCGAGCGGCCTCCACTGCCGCCGCCGCGCCTTCGACGCGGGCCTGATCGTCATCCCGTTCCTGCACGGCGGTCGCACCTTCTCGCGCCAGCGTTTCCGATCGCGCCAGCCGCTTGCGCGCCGCGTTCAGCTCCGCCTCACGCTGGCGGACGCCGGCGAGAGCCGCCGCCCGGTTGCTCTGCTGCTGCGCGACCTGGCTGGTCGCGATCTGGATGCCGTTCAGCGCCTGCGCCAGTTGCGCTTCGGCTTCGGCCCTCTGGGCACTCAGCACGTCCGTATCCATATGGGCGACGACTTGCCCCGCCTGCACGAACGCGCCTTCGTCGACCAGGATTTCGCGGATGCGGCCGGGCGATTTGGCGGAAACGTCGATTTCAACCGCTTCGATCCGGCCGTTACCGCCGACGATGCCTTCGGGCAAATCGCCGGGCTTGAGCACCTGCCAAAGGAGCAGAGCTACAACGACGAGCGCCGCCGCGATGCCGCCCCTGATGAGCCATGTCTTCCGGGACGCCGTCATCGCCTGTGTTCTCCGCCTTGATCGTTGCTGTCGTGGACGACTTCGGCGGGAAAGCCCCCGCCAAGCGCCGCGTAGAGGGCTATGCCGCTCGCCAGATGAGCGCGGCGCAACTGGATCAGCGCCTGTTCGGTGTCGAAAAGGTCGCGTTGCGCGTCCAGCACTTCCAAATAGGCCGAACGCCCGTTGTCGAACCGCAACCCGGCCAGCCGAGCCCGTTCGCGCAAGGCGTCCAGCGAGCTGCGCGCGGTGTCGATCCGCAACGCCAGTTGCCGGCGCCGGACCAGCGCGTCGGAAACATCACGAAACGCGCCCTGCACGGTCTTTTCATAGCTGGCCACGGCTTCGACCTGCCGCGCTTTCGCCAGATCGAGGTTGCCGGAAAGGCGGCCCGCATTGAACAGCGGCAGGGCGATCGTCGGGGTGAAGCTCCACGCGCGGCTCCCGTCGCCGAACAGCCCGTCGAGATCGGAACTCGCCGTGCCGAAGGCACCCGTCAGGCTGATATTGGGAAAGAACGCCGCCCGCGCCGCGCCGATATCGGCGTTGGCCGTCCGCAATTGATATTCCGCCGCCACGATATCAGGCCGGTTGACCAGAAGGTCGGAGGGCAAACCCGGCGGAAGGGCGATATCCGGTCCGGTTTCGGCAAGACCGAGGGGCCCAGGCACGATCTCCACGGGCCGCCCGACCAGCAGCGCCAGCGCGTTGCGGTTCACGTCGCGGTCCTGCTCAAGCGCTTGCAGCGCATCCTGCGCCTGCGCCAGCAGCAACTGCGCCTGGGTCATTTCGAGCTTCGAGCCGGACCCGACTTCATAGCGGCGGCGCATGATCCGCAGTGAGTCCTCGCGCGTGACGATCGTCCGCCGGGCAAGCGCGAGGCGTTCCTCATATTCGCGCTCCAGCAGATAGCCATTGGCGACCTGCGCGATCAGGCCGGTGGCAACGGCGCGCTTCGCCTCTTCCGTCGCCAGATAACGATTGCGCGCGGCGTCGTTCAGGTTGCGCAGACGGCCCCAGAAATCGATTTCCCAGCTCGCGCTCACCTGCGCGGTGACCTGCTTGATGTCATAGCTCTGCGTGCCTGCGCCCGGCAGGCTGATGATGGAACGACCCCGCGTGCCGGTGCCGACGGCGTTGAGTTCGGGATAGAGCGCCGATCCCTCGATACGCCAGGCCGCGCGCGCCTGATCGACGCGGGCCGCGGCGATACGGATATCGCGGTTGTTCTCCAGCGCGGCCGCGATCAGCACACGCAGATGCTCTTCCCGGAAGAAATCATGCCAACCGATCCGCGCGATGGACGCGCCCAGCGCGGCTGGCGCGGGATAGTCCTGCGGCACCGGCTGGGCCGGCCGGACATTGGGCGGCGCGAAGGAACAGCCGGACAGGAAAGATGGCACGATCATCGCCGCCATGACGGCCCGGAACCCGCATAAACGGCCAGTAATATGAGCGCTGCGAGCCATCTAGTCCGGTTCCATTCTGGTTCAAACAGGCGGTACGCCTATGGGCAAGCACCTCTCCGGACTATTAGTATCTACACTTAGTGGTTTTGATATTGCCCGGTATCACTTGCCGATCAAGCGCGAAAGCTGGAATGAAGCAGCGATGGGCCGCGAGCGATTCATGAAAGATGACGGCGCCGCATCGGGAACCGGCTCGCGTCTGCCTGCCCGCGATCCCAGGGGAGGAAGGCCGCCACAGGAGGTCGCAGCCCGGCTTGGACATCATATCCTCGAGACGGCGCTTGCCCAATTCATCGCCGGCGGCGTCGAGGGTACGAGTATGGAAGCTATCGCCGCCGCCGCACAGACATCGAAGCGAACGCTCTATTCCCGCTTCGGCTCAAAGCTCGCCCTGCTCGTCGCCGCCATGGAACACAGCCTTGCCCGCTATCTCGATCCGATCGCGGCATCGGTCCCTCGAGGAAGCACCCGCAAAAAAATCGCCTATATCGCTCGCAGGATGCTCGACCTGTCGCTTCAAGGCGATGTCGTGGGCATCGAAGCGCTCATCATCTGGCTGGCAAACCACAATCCGGGCATGATGCGGGCACAGCCCGCGATCGGCACCCAGTTCGGCATCGATCTGATGCAGACGATCCTTGCCGAGGCGAGCGAACCGAACAGCGAGGAAGCAGGCGATCTTCCGTTCCTCGCTGCTTTTCTCTTCGACGCGCTGGTCACCGTGCCGCGCCAGCGCATCCTGCAGCGCCATGATCTGCACAACACCACCCGGACAAAGGCTGCCTATATCGAGCGAGCGCTCGACCTCATGGCAAAGGCCATTCCGTTCCTGAACGAAGGGCGCGGTAACCGCCTCACATCCTGAAGCCCTCGCCAAGATAGCGATGCCGGACTTCGGGGTTGTCGAGTACCGCTTCTGGGCCGCCCTCGAACAGCATCCTGCCCTGATCGATGATATAGGCCCGCTCGACCAGTTCGAGCATCTCATGCACATTGTGGTCGGTCAGAAGGATCGCCACGCCTTCTCGCTTGAGCTTTCGCACCATCGCCTTGACGTCGGCGATCGACATGGGATCGATGCCCGCGAACGGTTCATCGAGCAGGATGACCGAGGGCGCTGCCGCCATGGCCCTGGCGATCTCGCAGCGCCTGCGTTCCCCGCCGGACAACCGCTGTGCGGGAACGTCGCGAATGTGGGCGATATTGAACTCGGCAAGAAGTTCATCGAGCCGCGCGGCAGCTACATCGCGATCGGCGATATGCAGTTCGAGCACGGCCGCGATATTCTCCGCAGCCGTCATGCCGCGGAAGATCGATCCTTCCTGGGGAAGATAGCCGAGGCCCAGCTTCGCTCTTCGATCCATGGGAAGCGCGGTGACATCCTGACCGCCAATCTCGATCCTGCCGGCATCCACGCTCATCAGGCCGGCAATCGCATAGAAGCAGAGCGTCTTGCCGGCCCCGTTTGGCCCCAGAAGCCCCACGATTTCGCCTGCCCGCACTTCGAGCGCGACATCGTCAAGCACCTTCCGCTTGCCAAAGGACTTCTCGATCCCGGCGATCGAAAGAACCGTCGGCGCGCGCTCGACTGCGACCGGTCCGATTGACGCGGGCGCAAGCGGCTCGCTCTCCGAACGCGCGGCCGGCGATACGAGTTGGGCATCATGCCCGAGATTTCCGCCAAGGTCCCTCAAAAGCCGGGTCAGTACGCGTCTCCATCCCGGCCGGCCAGCACCAGCGCAACCGCTGCCATCATGGCGATCTCGCGGATCATCCATTCTCCTTCAATTTCCCGCAAAATTGCCCGGGATGACGACCGCCGTACACTGTATCTCCAGGCAATGCATCGCCATCGTGAACTATACCTAGTGGCTTTACGCTCAATGATTGAGGCTCCTTTTTCTCCAGCAGGCCATGGCCGAATATCCCCGCGCCCGCGGTTGCGACTGGCCGTCAGACAGCCGTCCGGTCGCAACCAAGCTCCGTGCGGCTTGCATTCTATCTTACCTATGCAGTACCGTTCGGCATAAGAAGAACCGGGAGGGGCGGCCCAAACATCTGCTGTGGAATCCTGTCGGAGAGACGAGGCACCTTCCAGCGGAACTCGGAGTATATAGTCATGGCCACGTCCCCTCCGCCTTCCGACGATCCGCTGGACGGAATCAGCGAAACGCTCGACCGCACGGCATCGGCGGCCATCGCGCAGACGACTTTCGGCCTTTCGCCGGCCACGCTCCTGCTTGCCATGGCCGATTGGGGGATTCATCTCGCCACGTCGCCGGGCAAACAAATGCAGCTTGGCGCCAAGGCCATCCGCAAGCATGCCCGGCTTTTCGACTATCTGCAGCGCCGCATGGAAGACAGCGAGGCCGAACCGGCCATCGAACCATTGCCGCAGGACCGGCGCTTCGCCGATCCCGCCTGGAAAGAATTACCTTTCAATCTCGTCGCTCAGGCCTTCCTGCTCAACCAGCAATGGTGGCACGCCGCGACGACAGGCATTGGCGGTGTCTCGAAACATCATGAAGACATGGTGGAATTCGCCGCACGGCAGATGCTGGACATGCTCGCGCCGACCAACTTTCTCGCCACCAATCCCGTTCTCCAACACAAGATCGCGGAAACAGGTGGCCAATGCCTGGTCGACGGCTTCCGGCACCTGGTCGAGGACATGCAGCACATGGCGCGCGGCCTGCCGCCGGTCGGCGCCGAAGCCTTTCGCGTGGGCGAAAACGTCGCCACGGCCAAAGGCAAGGTCGTCTACCGCAACAAGCTGATCGAACTGATCCAGTATGAACCGACCACGGACACCGTGCGGCCCGAGCCAATCCTGATCGTGCCCGCGTGGATCATGAAATACTATATTCTCGACCTGTCGCCCGAGAACTCGCTGGTCCGCTGGCTGACGGCGCAAGGCTTCACCGTGTTCATGATTTCGTGGCACAATCCCGGCAGTGCCGACCGTGACCTCGACATGGACGCCTACCGGCACCTCGGACCGATGGCGGCGCTCGATGCGGTGACGGCGATCACCGGCGCGACGGGCATCCATGCCATGGGCTATTGCCTGGGCGGCACGCTGCTCTCGATCGCGGCCGCGGCCATGGCGCGCGACGGAGATGACAGGCTCGCCAGCGTCACACTGCTGGCCGCACAGACGGAATTCAGCGAGCCGGGGGAATTGGGCCTGTTTATCGACGAAGGCCAGCTCAACCTGCTGGAGAACATGATGTGGAGCCGGGGCTATCTGGACAGCAGCCAGATGGGCGGCGCCTTCCAGATCCTGCGTTCCAACGATCTGGTCTGGTCGCGTGTGCTCGCCACCTACCTGATGGGCGAGCGCGAACCGATGAACGACCTCATGGCCTGGAACGCCGACGGCACACGGATGCCCTATGCCATGCACAGCCAGTATCTGCGCCGCCTGTTCCTCGACGACGACCTGGCCGAAGGAAAATACCGGGTGGATGGGCGAACCATCAACCTTGCCTCCATCCGCAAACCGCTGTTCGTGGTCGGAACCGAGCGCGATCATGTCGCGCCATGGCATTCCGTCCACAAGATCCACCTGCTGACCGGGGCCGAGATCACTTTCGTCCTGACCAGCGGCGGGCACAATGCCGGCATCGTTTCGGAACCGGGCCACAAGGGCCGCCGCTACCGCGTGTTGACCCGCGAGGTCGACGGCACCTCCTACGATCCCGAAGAATGGGCAAGCCGCGCCGAGCAAAAGCAAGGCTCATGGTGGACGGCGTGGGGAGAATGGCTGGCCGCGCGTTCGGGAGAACCTGGTGCGCCGCCGCCCATGGGCGCAGCGGACAAGGGCTATGCGGCGATCGCCGATGCTCCCGGCCATTATGTGCTGGAGCATTGAGCAATGACTGACGGAACCATGATCGAGAACCGCACCTTCGACGAGATAAAAGTGGGCGATACCGCCAGTATCTCGCGCACGCTGACCGAAGAGGACATCCAGCTTTTCGCGCTCGTGTCCGGCGACGTGAACCCGGCGCATATGGACGCCGACTATGCCGCGACCGACATGTTCCGCCGCGTCATCGCGCACGGACTATGGGGCGGCGGTCTCATCTCCGCCGTGCTGGGCACCGAACTGCCCGGCCCCGGCGCGATCTATCTCAGCCAGTCGCTGCAGTTCACGCGGCCGGTAGGCCTTGGCGACACGATCACGGCGTCGGTGACGGTGGCGGAAAAACGCGCGCACCATGATATCCTGTTCGATTGCCGCTGCGTCAACCAGGACGGCGAGGAAGTCATCAGCGGCCAGGCCGAAGTCAAGGCGCCGGCCGAGAAGGTCCGCCGCCCCCGTGCGGCGCTGCCGGAGGTCAGCCTGCGCGACCATGACGGCTACCGCAAGCTGATCGAGATGACCGCCAATGGCGTGCCGGAACCGACGGCGGTGGCTCATCCCTGCAGCGCGGCCGCCATGCTGGCCGCGATTGAAGCCGCCGAAGCCAATCTCATCATGCCGATCCTGGTCGGGCCGGAAGCGAAGATCCGCAAGGCGGCCGAAGACGCCGGCAAGGACATTTCGCCTTTCCGCATCGTATCCGCCGCCCATAGCCACGAAGCGGCGGCAAAGGCCGTGGACCTGGTGCGCGGCGGCGAAGCGAAGCTGTTGATGAAAGGCTCGCTCCATACCGACGAATTGATGGGCGCCATCGTGCGCTCCGCCACGGGCCTGCGAACCGAGCGCCGGATCAGCCATGCCTATGTCATGGACGTCCAGAACCATCCGACACCGCTCATCATCACGGATGCCGCGATCAACATCGCGCCGACACTCGAGGAGAAGGCGGACATCATCCGCAACGCCATCGACCTTGCCCATGTCATCGGCATCGCGGAACCGAAAGTGGCGATCCTTTCCGCCGTGGAGACTGTCAATCCCGCGATGCAATCCACACTCGACGCCGCTGCCCTGTGCAAGATGGCCGATCGCGGTCAGATCACGGGCGGCGTGCTGGACGGACCCCTGGCTTTCGACAATGCGATCAGCGAAGCCGCCGCGAAGGAGAAAGGCATCGTCTCGCCGGTGGCGGGCAAAGCGGAAATTCTCGTCGTGCCAAACCTGGAGGCTGGCAACATGCTGGCCAAGCAACTCACCTTCCTGGGCGGTGCGGACGCGGCAGGCATCGTGCTGGGCGCGCGCGTGCCGATCATCCTCGCCAGCCGGGCCGACAGCCTGCGCACCCGCCTCGCCTCCTGCGCGGTCGCGGTGCTGATGGCGCGCGCCGCCACCAAGGCCGCGCCCGGCCTGCCGGGGACGGCGAGCGCATGAAAGCCGTCGTCGCGATCAACTCCGGTTCGTCCAGCATCAAGTTCTCGCTGTTCACGCTCGATGGCCGGGACGGGCTGACGCTCTCGGCAGGCGGCAAGATCGAGAAGATCGGCATCGCGCCCAGCCTGCGGGCCCGCTCCGCGACGGGAGAAATCCTCATCGAGCGGGACTGGCCGGACGGCGCTGCGCTCAGCCATGCGGATCTCCTGGCGGACCTCTTCGCCTGGGCGGGAGATCATCCGCTGGAAGGGCGGGACGTGATCGCCATCGGCCATCGCGTGGTGCATGGCGGCCTGGACTTCGTCACGCCCCGCCTGGTCGATGCCGACCTGCTGGACAGGCTGGAAACGCTGTGCCCCCTCGCCCCGCTGCATCAGCCGCACAACCTCGCGGCGATCCGCGCGATCGCGAAGCTGAAACCCGACCTGCCGCAGGTCGCCTGCTTCGATACGGCCTTCCACCACGACAAGCCGGACGTCGCCTCGCGCCTGGCCATCCCGCGCAAGTTCCACGATCAGGGCATCCGCCGCTACGGCTTTCACGGCCTGTCCTATGAATATGTCGCAATGCGTCTCGCGGAGATCGACCCGGCGCTGGCCGCGGGCCGCGTGGTCGCGGCGCACCTGGGCAACGGGGCCAGCCTCTGCGCCATGCGGGACTGCAGGAGCGTCGATACGACCATGGGCTTCACTGCGCTCGACGGCCTGGTGATGGGCACGCGCTGCGGCACTATCGATCCCGGCGTGATCCTGCACTTTCAGCTCCGCATGGGCATGAGCGCGGCCGATGTGGAGGACATGCTTTACCGGCAGTCCGGCCTGCTCGGCGTGTCCGGCCTGTCGAGCGACATGCGGGCGCTCGCGGCCAGCGATGCGCCGGAAGCGGAAGAGGCGATGGCGCTGTTCGCCTGGCGCGCCGCGCGCGAGACGGCCGCGCTCGCCTCGTCGATGGGCGGGCTGGACGGCATCGTCTTCACCGCCGGGATCGGAGAGAACGACGCCGCGATGCGCCAGCGTATCTGCGCACGCCTCGCATGGCTGGGCGTGGAACTCGACGAACAGGCGAACGCTGCCGGCGCCCCGCTTGTCAGCACGCCCGGCAGCCATGTCGCGGTGCGCGTCATTCCCACCGACGAGGAACGGATGATCGCGCTCCACACCTTGCATGTGCTGGGGGAGAATCCATCATGAGGCGCGCGATAAGCCTTGCCGCCATCGCGCTTGCCACCCCTGCCGCGGCTCATGCCGCATCGCCCGTCGAAATCCTGATCAGCGATGCCGGGCAGGAGGACGAAACCGGCGCCGTTCTGGTCGATCTGCGCCTGCTCAATGACAGCGGCGATCCGCAGGGCATGGCCCTTCCGGACCGCATCGAAGCGCAGGTGGAGCAGAGCGGCGTCTCTCGCACCGTCTGGCTGGAGCGCATGGCGACGACGCCTCCAAACCCGATCATTCCACCTGGCGGTTTCACGCGCGCGACCTACCGGCTTGCGCGGAGGACCAATCTGTCGCTGGAAGGCGCCGCGATCTCCGTTCCCGCATGGGGCACGCGGCAGATCACGCTGGCATTGCGGCCCGCGGACCGAGGGGCGCAAATAGCCACGAACACCTCCGCGCAATCCGGGCCTCCCAACGCGCCGGGGTTGGAAAACAAGGCTGTGCCGCCTCCCTCGGACCGGTCGGCGGGCAACGCCTTTTTCGCCAACCTGTCGGCCTATGAACCGATCTATGCTGTCTATGGTCCGAGCACCGACAGCGCCGCACGCATCCAGATCAGCTTCAAATATCAGATTTTCGGAACGAGACGCGCCCAGGGCTTGCCACTTTCCTGGCGCGACGGACTGCATTTTGCCTATACCCAGCGCATGTTCTGGGATCTTGGCGCGGATTCCTCGCCGTTTCGTAACATCGACTATCAGCCGGAACTCTTCTACCTGACCCCTTCAGCTACGTTGACACGCGGCATCTCGCTGAGCGCACAGGGCGGCTTTCGCCATGAATCCAACGGTCGCTCCGGTCTCGATTCCCGCAGCCTCAACACGCTCTATGTGGCGCCGATGGCCGCCTTCCCACTGGGCGGCGGCTATCGCCTGTCGGTAGCTCCGCGCTTCTCCCTCCTTGTCGGCGACAAATCCGACAATCCCGATATCCGCCGCTACAGGGGCAATAGCTCGCTCTTCCTGGAAGTCGGGAAAGATGACGGCCTACGCCTTACGACATCCACGCGGTTCAGCGTCTCCAGCGGCAAAGGCGCACTCGCCGCCGATCTTTCCTATCCGCTCTCGCGGCTATTGGGTGGGGGACCCGACTTCTATCTCTTCGGCCAGAGCTTCATCGGCTATGGCGAGAATCTGCTCGACTATGATCGCCATACGACCCGTTTTCGTCTGGGCGTGGCACTGGTGCGTTGAAACCCGCCTTCATGCACATCACGCACTTGAGCGACGCCTCCTGCGACATCAGCGCTTCCTGCTCGACTTGAGGTTGCACTCTGGCAATAGTCGACACGCTCACAGCAAAAGTTCCGAGTCACCAAGAAGGAGCCCTTCACATGCCGTCACAATCGAGGCGCTATTCCAGCCCCTATGGTATGGCCGACCCGGCATTGGAGACCAGTTGGGGCTGGGTCCTGGCTTATGGGCTGCTCGTGATCCTGATCGGCGTTTTTGCGCTCCTCAACCCAATCGCGACGGGCTTCGCGACAGGTGTTTTCCTTGCCGTGGCGCTCCTCATATACGGAATACTGGCTATCGCGGCCGGGTTGTCCTCGCTCTCCCGGCGCGCACGCTGGATCGAGATCCTCCTCGGCGTGCTGAGCCTCGTCGCGGCCGCCATCACTTTCTTCAATCCCTTCGCCGGGGCCTTGACGCTCGTCGCGCTGATCGGCGCCTGGTTGCTCATCATCGGCGTTTTCGAAATCGTCGGCGCATTCCAGTCTGCGCATGACCGGGGCTGGCGCCTGCTACTCGGCGTTCTCGACACTGTTCTGGGCGGTCTCCTCCTGTTCAGCGATCCCGCGACCGGACTTGCCTTCCTGGCATTGGCGGTCGGCCTGAGCTTCCTGCTGCGAGGAACCTTCCTCATCATCCTCGCCATGGGTCTGCGCCGCATCGGTAAGCTATAGACTTAGTGCGGCAAGGGTGCCCTGCCCCGAACAACAAAGGAAACGCCAGGATGATCGGAGGATACAAACCGCTTTCGGTCTTGCTCATCCTGGCGGCAACGGTCGGAAATGCTCCGGCATCGAGCATTTCCGGGACTATCTGGCGCAACCCTGCAAACAGTGTGCATATCCGCGCGCAACCGTGCGACGACAGGATGTGCGGTGTCGTCGTCTGGGCTAACGACAAGGCGAAAGCCGATGCGCGCAAGGGCAGCCCGGATCCTCTGGTGGGCGCACAGCTGTTTCGTGATTTCGAGCAGGAGCAGCCCGGCGTGTGGCGCGGCCGCGTTTTCGTGCCCGATATCGGCCGGACCTTCACCGGGCGCGTCACGGTACTCGACAGCAACAGGCTCGAGGCGAACGGCTGCCTCGTCGGGCGCATCGGGTGCCGGTCGCAGATCTGGACGCGCGTCGAGAAGTAGACGCATGGATTGACAGGCTGAAAGACATCTCTCCCATCCGGCTCGCTGACCCTGCGCAAATGCGATAACGCCGAAGGCGAAATGACCGCGTGCCTGATTCTCTTCCTGATCGTCCTTGGTATCAACCTGTTGCCCGCGTTCGGTCCCCCGACATGGTCGATCATCGTTCTCTATGGCCTGACGACCGATCTGCCTGTCGCCTTGATCGTGTTCATTGGCGCGCTCGCGGCCGCTCTTGGACGTTTGCTGCTTGCCTGGGGCTTTCGATTTCTCAAGGACTATTTGCCCGCGAAACAAAAGCGCAACCTCGAAGCAGCGAAAAAAGTCGTCGAGGACCGACCGAAAAGCGCGATTTTCGGGCTCGCACTGTTCGCTCTCTCTCCGCTTCCCTCGGCGCAACTGTTCGAAGCGGCCGGCCTTGCGGGTATCAGGCTGGGGAAGTTCACAGCAGCGTTTTTCGTCGGGCGTCTCGTCTCCTATTCGATCTATGCCGCGACAGCAGGCGTGATCCGCAAATCGAGCCTGGGTGACGTCTTTACCGAGCGCCTCACCAGTCCGTGGGGCATCGCGATGCAGATCGGCATGATCATCCTGCTTGCTGCGCTCGCCCAGATCGACTGGAGCAGATTTCTGCGCTCCGACAACGATCCGCGCTCAAGCGCATGATCTCAAGGAAACAGGTCCCCGTCGCAGACGGTCCATTCGTCGGCAACACGCAAAATTGAAGACGGCGCCGAAAGCCTGCTTGGGTCAAAGCTGCGATTCCAGCGGCAGAAGGCCAATGGCCTGTGCGGTTAGTCTGCGCCAGAACGAGGCTTCCGGTTCCCGGTCGTATCGGACGGGCACGCCGTTCCGGCTCCCGGCCCATTCCACGTCGCCATCCGACGTCAGACAGACCTCATAGCTGCGGGAGGGCGCGGTATCGCGCTGCCAGATGGCAGCCATCTTCCGGGCCAGGGCCTCGGACTCGAAGAGGACGCCCATTTCCGTGTTGAGGGAAGCCGAACGAGGATCCAGGTTCATCGAGCCGATGAACCCCATATGCCCGTCGGCAGTGAAAGCCTTGGTGTGCAGGCTTGCCCGGCTCGATCCTCGCAGGGAAAAGTCCCGCTCCTGATGCTCGGGCCGCAATTCCCAGAGCTTGATCCCTGCCTCGAGCAGCGGAACACGGTAGCGCGCATAACCGCCATGGACCGCGGCGACATCGGTTGCCGCAAGAGAATTGGTCAGGACCGAGACCGAAACCCCCTTTGCCGCAATCGCGGCGAGCGCCGCCGTGCCTTCCTCGCCGGGGATGAAATAGGGCGAAGTGATTTCAAGCCTTTCCCGCGCCGCATCGAAGACCGGCAGCAGGTCGTGCATCAGCCAGTTCTTGCCCTCCTTGCCCAGCACTTTGCGCGGCGGATCGGCGATCACGCGGGCGGCGCGAGTCCAGTCGGGCCGCGTGGTCTCGGGATCGAGAAGCGAGAGCCGTTTGGCGATGCGCTCCAGATAGGGGCGCGCGGCAGCCTCATTGGCAGCGTTGCTCAATTCGGCGGCGATCCGCGTCAGCGCCACGCCAGGATCTTTCAAGGGCGAAAGCCTATCGACCGGCAACGCCAGGCCGCTGTTCCAGTAATCGTCGAAGATCTTCTCCGTCTGGGCGACGGCTGGCCCCATCACCAGCACGTCCATGTCGCGGAAATTGGTTTGCGTCGCGGCATCGAAATAGGCGTCGCCGATATTGCGCCCGCCAAGGATGGCGACGCGGCCATCAGCGATCCAGGCCTTGTTGTGCATGCGCCGGGTCACGCTGAAGGCGCGCAGCATCATTTCGATGCCGCGCCGCAAGCCGCCCTGCCGCGCCCGGGTCGGGTTGAAGATACGGATCTCGATATGCGGATGATGCGCCATGGCGATCATCGCATCAGATGTATGGCTGGTGCCGATGTCGTCGATCAGGATCCGCACCCTGACGCCGCGATCGGCCGCGGACAGGGCCTCGGCCAGAAGAAGGCGGCCGGTCAGATCGTCGTGCCAGATGTAATACATCAGATCGAGCGAGCGCTCGACCTTGCGCGCCGACAATCCACGTGCCGCGAAGGCGTCGAGATTCTCGTCCAGCAAAAGCAGGCCGCTCTCACCGGGGTGCGCATCCGTCGTGGCGCCAATACGCTGATCGAGCGGCGTCCGGCCGCGTTCGATCGACAGTGCGTAGGAAGGCTCCCCCTGCGCGCGACTGGCGAACAGGCCGTAGACCCAGGTCGCGAGCATCGACGCCGCGACGAAGCCCAGGCAGGCAAGGATGACGATCCGGATCAGACGGCAGCATCCGCCTGCGGCTGCTGGCGCACGAGCAGGACATCGCAATCGAGACGGCTGAGCAGCGCCCGCGCCGTGCTGCCGAGCACCGCCACCGTCAGGGCCGATCGACCGTGCGTTCCGATCACGGCCAGGTCGGTTTCGCTCAGCTTCACATGATTGCGGACAACCTCGCAAACCTCGCCATAGTCGACATTGATATCCAGCCTGTCGCGTGCGTCGGCGGGCAGATCGGTCCTGTCCAGAAAGGCATCCAGATCATAGGCTATCCTGGCCTGCAGCGCAGCTGCCGGCCCTTCCCGGCCCCGAAGTGCCTCCAGCGGCACGTGATAGGCGTGAACGAGAGTGATCTCGGCAGCGGGGAATGCGGCCATGGCCGTGCGAAGCGCCTGGGCCGAGCAGCCGGAGAAATCGGTTGCGACCAAGACCCGGCGATAGTGGTGCTGAGTCTTTTCCTTCACGATAAGCACCGGCGCATGAGCATGGCGTATCATGCGCTCCACGGTCGTGCCGATCAGGAAATCCCCGATATCGTCATGGCGCGAGATGCCGGTCACGATGAGATCCGCCCCGCATGCGGTTGACGCTTCCAGCACCGCCTGCGAGACGGCGCCGGTGGCGAGGCGTGTCTCGACCGGAATATCCGGGTCCGCCACCTCCGCCCGCAAGCGGGCATGAAGGCGACTCTCGGCAGCCTGCAGTCCGTCGAGCATGTCTGCGGGATCGGGATCCCTCTGAACATGGAGAAGAACCAGATGTGCGCGCCACTCGCTCGCCAGCTGTATCGCGCGGTCGCGGGCTCGGTCGCAGCGACCGCTAAAATCGGTTGGAAACAGAATCGTTCGCGGGGTCATATCGACGCAACATAGCAGCAGTGGTCCGCCAACCAAGGAACGTGTCGCCGTGTATTTGCAGGACGGACAGAAATGTTCTTCGGCAAGGATTCGCTGGCCGTCGCGAAGCAGACCGATATTATGGCCTGATCAGAAGAGGATGGATAAGATCACAACACCAGACATCATATTGCGAACCCCGACGCTCACTGCCGTGGCAACGGCCGGCGCATCCCACGCACCATCGACACGCTTCTCGCGCCGAACGCTTCTTGCCGGCACCATGACTGCCGCGCTCTGCCTGACCGCCGCTCCGATCCGCGCTATGGCGCTTGATCCAGGATCGATCGCGGCGAGCGTGGAAGCGTTACGGCCAGGAGAGTTCCTGTGGGCGCCCGAAACGGCTCCCGATGGTCCGGTGGTCATCATCGTCAGCCTCGCCAGGCAGCGGGCCTATGTCTATCGCAACGGCGTCCTGATCGGCATCTCGACCGTTTCCACCGGCGCAGCCGGCCACGAAACGCCCACCGGGGTTTTCACCATCCTCCAAAAGAAAGTCGCGCACAGATCGAACCTCTACAATGACGCGCCGATGCCCTACATGCAGCGCCTCACCTGGGACGGGATTGCCATGCACGCCGGCAATCTTCCGGGCTATCCCGCCTCGCACGGATGCATCCGGTTTCCCCTGACGTTCGCCGAGCACCTCTATGATGTCACGCAGCTTGGCCTGACGGTCATCATCACGCAGGCAAGCGAGATTCCGCGCTTTGCCCCAGCTCCCCGTATCCTGCAGGATACGGCCCGGCGCTCGTCGTTCGGGAATGCCTTTTTGACGGTCTGGCAGCCAGAGAAAGCACTCACAGGGCCGATCTCCATAATCGTCAGCGCGGCGGACCAGCGCGCCGTGGTGTTGCGAAACGGCATCGAAATCGGTTCGGCGCCTGTCGCCATCCGCGGCAAGATCTCCGGCCTTCAGGCCTTCAACCTCGCCTCCATCGACGAACACGGGACGCATTGGATGTTCCTCCCTGTATTTGGCGGTGCACAGACGGGGGAAGTCTCGCGGCAGGACCGGGAGCGGCTAATCCTTCCCGAGGACTTCAGACGGGGCCTGCTGTCGGTGCTCAAACCGGGAAGCACGCTGATCGTCACGGCCGATACCCTCGAAAGCGGGAGTACAGGCACATCCCTGACCGTGCTCACGGGCGAGGATGCCCAAGCGGATACAAACGAACGATGACGTTGTGCAATCCCGACTTCGCGTCCATCGCAGCGTCTTACCGCCTGATTCCAAACAATCCCCTGCCGTAATTGCGAAGACCGGCCTAATTACGACATACTCACCAGAGGATTTGACTTCGATGTCCCGATCATTGCGCGTTCCAGTTTCCCTTGCCGCCGCCATCCTGCTGGGGCTGTCCTCGGCGGCTCCGTCACTGGCTGAAACCGCGCCCGCTGCGCCACCTTCGGCCGACGCCACGGCAATCGCGGTACCCGACGGATTTGAGTTGGCGCCGGACGGCACAACTCTTGTCCACGTGGCCAGCGGCCTGCGCTTCCCGGAGGAATTCGAGGGCTTTACCCGCCTCAGGGAACGGGCATTCGATCCGGGCGGCGAGTATATCGCCATCGGCTACGACCGGCCACTCGGCACCGGCGACGATCGCATCGTGGTGCGGATGGCGGTGGTCCATATCGACCAGATGCCGCCACGCGACCACTATATGATCATGCGTCAGGCTACGATGTCCCATTTTGCCGCGCCGACCATCGTGTCGGAAGGACCGGCGACGATCCCAACCAATCGCCGCCTCAAGGCCTATCGCGGAACTTTCACCGGCTATCGCGACGGCAAACCATGGCGTTCCAGCCTGACGACAGTCGACTATGGCTATTGGAGCGGACGCATGACGGCCGCCTATCCCGAAAGCGAAGCTGCCGAAGCTGAGAAATATCTTGGCGTGCTGCTGGCGGAAATCCGCGCGCAGCGCCCAAAGGCGCCGAAACGGTAGACTGGGGACGATGCCCGCGCGAAACCGCTCACTTTGACGGAGCAAGCAGCGAGAGGAGGCGCCGCCAATCTTGTTCGATCATCCGCCAGCGAAAAACGGCAAGCATGTGGGTCAGCAATCGGGAAAGATAATTCCTTTCCCGTGATCGGGCTACGATTTCGTGGACCTCCCTTTCGGTCCACGGCTTCCATTGTCCAGCGACGGCGATCATGTTCGAGCGGAAGGCCGTATCGCTTCATCTCGCAATATACGCTCGGTTTCCGTTATCCGAATGGGGATTGCCGCAGTTATTGAGCGACGTAGTGCAAGTTATCCTTGCCCAGTTCGGCTCCCGTTCCGCTATTTCCTGGGCTGGAAGCTGATGCGGCTTGTAAGCCCCTCTAACGCGCCTCTCACTCATACGCGACGTTCCGCAGCGATCAAAGCGGCCTGATAGGCCGCATCCTCACCCATAATCGCACGCGCTGTCGCGATTAGTTCAGGACTCGCATTACGTGGACGACCCGTATCGAACGGGGGGCTGGATCATATTCGATCGCGAGTTACGTAATTTTTGCAGTCTCTTCACCCCGAAGTTTCGCAAGAAGACGGATTCCGAAATCGATCCCCGCGGTCATGCGAAGGCCAAAGCTGTGAACATAGCCGTCATGCACGTCGAAACCATATTGGAGGCAGCCGTCGAACCGGATGATCTGGAATTGGCGCTGCCTCTCATGAGCCGCCTGCAGGAGGCCATGATCACATGAACTAGGCCGGGTCTCTCCAATCTCTATGGATTCAAGCGTGACGGCCCCTTCACCGAGTGCCGATTTCAGCGTGGTGCGACAAATGTAGACCGATTCAAGTAGGGATTGCTGAGCTATGCCGGCTACCAATCATCGTCAGGGTTTCGTCAGGAAAGACTGTTGAACTTTTTCACGGCATTTTACGAAGGACACCATGAGCCGACTAAGATCCCATCCCGAACGCCATGCGGTGTCACGCATCGGCTGGCTACGCGCGGCAGTGCTGGGAGCCAATGATGGGATCGTTTCGACCGCGAGCCTCATCGTCGGCGTCGCAGCCTCCGGCGCGGGCAAGGCCAATATCCTGGTCGCAGGGATGGCGGCGCTGGTGGCAGGCGCCATGTCGATGGCCGCCGGCGAATATGTCTCGGTCAGCTCTCAGGCGGACACGGAGAATGCCGACCTCGCCCGGGAAAGAGGTGAACTCGCCGTTCAACCGGTGCTCGAGCATCAGGAACTGGCGGACATCTATGTCAAACGCGGTCTGAATGAGGAACTGGCCCGGCAGGTAGCCGACGAACTAATGGCAAAGGATGCGCTGGCCGCGCATGCCCGCGACGAACTCGGCATTTCCGAAGTCGTGACCGCCCGCCCTATCCAGGCCGCGCTCACATCCGCCGCAACTTTCAGCACAGGCGCCCTCATGCCCCTGATGTTGGTCGCCGTCGTTCCGCATGATAGCCTCGTCGCAATCGAGGTCGCGGCAACCCTGTTGTTTCTCGCACTGCTGGGCGCGCTTGGCGCCTGGGCCGGGGGCGCCCGCCCCATGAAATCAATCCTACGGGTCACATTCTGGGGCGCGCTGGCCCTGGCTGCGACCGCGGGCATCGGGAGGCTGTTCGGAACAGTGGTTTGAACCACGCTGCTCACATCGTCAGGATTCGGTCAGTGAACACCCGTAGCCCTTCCAGCTGGAAAGGCGAACGTGATGACAAATTCTGAATATACAAGGACATTCAAGGTTTGGGACACGCCGCTACGGCTATTCCATTGGCTGCTGGTCCTAGCGATCTCGATCGCGTTTCTCTCTTCCGACGACGATAGTCCGATCGCATCGTGGCATATGGTCGCAGGATGGTCTGCTGCTGCCTTGCTTGCGTTCCGTCTGATCTGGGGCTTCGTCGGAGGCGAGCATGCCCGGTTCGTGAATTTCATTCGGCCAACAGCAATCGCCACCCATGCACGCGACCTTCTAGCTGGCCATCCTCGACGTTCCGTGGGTCATAATCCACTGGGCGCGATCGCAGTCGTGGCGCTGATCGGATTGACCGGAATCGTCATCTGGAGCGGCAGCAGCGTTGCGGCAGGCGGCATGGACAAAGACCTTCATGAAGCCCTCGCCTACAGCCTGCTTGCTTTGATCGGGCTTCATGTCGGCGCCGTGCTGTTGATGTCGCTGCTCACCGGCGAAAACCTTGTTCGCGCGATGATCAGCGGCCGCAAGAAGAACAGCCTCTATCCGAATGTGCGTGAGGCTCGGGGACCAGGCTTGTTTGCGGCTCTACTTGGTGCCGCAGCGATCGTTCTGGCAATCATCGCCATTGTCATGGTGGATCCGACCGCCTTCGCGCCGCAGCAACGCCATTCCCATCACGGTTCGCACGAGGAAAGGGATTGAAAACATCGGTTGATGGTCTGGTAGAAAGCTTCAATCCTTCTTGCCTTTCGTTCCTGGTGGAAAGTCTACATTAAACCCATGCGCCTTCTCATCGTCGAAGATAATGAGCGAATGGCGGCACTGATCGCCGACGGTCTTCAGCGCCGGGGCTTCGTGTGCGATGTTGCCCATGATCTCGCACAAGCCGACGCTGCGATGGGCAGCGCGAGCTATGATGCCATCATACTCGACCTCGGCCTGCCCGACGGCGACGGGATCGACTGGCTCGCGAGCCGCCGAAAATATCAGCAGATGCCGCCTGCCATCATCCAGACCGCGCGTGGGGCGCTGGAGGATCGCGTCACCGGTCTCGATTCCGGCGCAGACGATTATATCGTCAAACCCTTCGAGATCGACGAGCTCGCCGCGCGCATCCGCGCCCTGCTGCGCCGGCCTGGCGTTCGAACCCAGCCCGTCATCGAAGTCGGCATGCTGCGTTTCGACACGGCAAGCCGCTCTGCCAGCATTGGCGATCGCGAGATCGACCTTTCGCGCCGCGAGGCGGACCTTCTGGAACTGCTGATGCGGCGAGCCGGCACGGTGGTCCATCGCGAAGTGATCGAGAACGCGCTCTACAGCTTCAACGATCCGGTGACCCCCAATGCGGTCGAAGCCGCCATTTCGCGTCTGCGCCGCAAGCTCGAAGACACGGGCGTGGCCGGCGCGCTCCATACCGTTCGGGGTGTCGGCTATATGCTGAAGGACGGGAAGGCATGACCGTGCAGCGCTCCATCTCACGGCGCCTCAAACGCGGTTTGGGCCTGATTGGTGTGGCGGGCACCGTTCTGCTGCTGGCGGCGGTCGCCTTCTTCTACAGTGTCACCTTCACACATCTCGATGCACGCGCGGCGATGATCCGCGCGATCAAGGAAATGCTTGAGCATGTCGCTCTGCCGCTTGTCGTCCTGCTCGTTCCCGTCGCGATCATGGTGCTCCGAGTGATCCGCCAGGCCTTCGCACCGCTGGAAGATGCCGCCGCCCGGATCGAGGCTGCACAGGGCCACGAACGAGGGTTCCGCATCGATGCGTCGCAAATGCCCGCCGAGGCGCTACCCTTCGTCTATGCGGTCAACGATCTGTTGGCGCGGCTCGATCAGGCCGCGCGGCGGCAGGAAGCGTTCGCCGCCGACGTCGCGCACGAGTTGCGCACGCCGCTCGCCCTCCTGTCTCTCGAACTCGACCGGCTTGACTATGACGACGCCGCGCGCCTCAAGGAAGACGTGGCGGCCATGCGCCGGCTGATCGACCAACTCATGCTGCTCGCGCAGATCGACGCGGCGGAGGCCGCCCAGACCGCTCCCGAACAGGTGTCACTCGCGGATGTGGCGAGCGAGGTCGTCAGCGCCGTGGCGCCGGGGATCATCGCACAAGGCAAGCTGATCGCGTTCGATACCCGCGGTCAGGCTGCGGTCGTGAACGGCAGGCGCGAAGCGATTGCGGCAGCGCTGCGCAATCTGATCGAGAATGCCGCGCGCGTGACGCCGGCTGGTGGCACGATCCAGGTCTTCGCCGGCCCCCACGCGCTATTGGGCGTGCGGGACGAGGGCCCTGGGCTGGCGCTCGAAAGGTTGCGCGACCTTGTGCAACGCCACCGCCGCGCCGACCATGCGAGCAAGGATGGCGCCGGCCTCGGCCTCGCTATCGTCGACCGGATCATGGCGGCCCATGGCGGCACGCTTGAGACCGATCCGGCCGACCGTGAACTGGTGCTGCGTTTTCCCGCGACCTGATCTTCAATCCTCATATCCCGTCAGGGTTCGGTCAGGAACGCTCCCTAGCCCGAGCGCATGTCCAGACGATACACCCTCATTGCGGGCGCCGCGACGATCGCCTTGATTCTATCAGGCCTGTGGTGGTTCGCCAGTCGGCCGGTCGAGACGGGCAACTCCGCGCCGGCAAGCAACGCCCAACCGACAGATGGGATCCTGGCGGTGGATGCGCGCCGCGCCGCGCAGATGGGTATCCGCCTTATGCCCGCGACGGCAGCCGCGGATGCGGCGCTCGCCACCATCCCCGCGATGATCGAGCCTCCCGCCAACGCCCGGGTGGCGGTGGCCGCGACCTTTCCCGGCACCGTGTTGCGGACTCTCGTGGTCGAGGGCGACAGCGTGCGGCGGGGCCAGCCGCTGGCGATCATCGCCAGCCGCGACGTGCTGACGATCGGCGCGGACCTCAGCCGCGCGAACGCGCGGCGTGGCGTAGCCGAGGCCAATGCCGCGCGGCTCTCCCTGCTCAGCCGCGAAGGCATCATCGCAGGCGCGCGCGCTGACGAAGCCAATGCCATCGCAGCCGAGGCTCGCGCCGACGTTTCGGAAAAGTCGCGCATCCTGGCGATGGTGGGCGGTCATGGCGCCAGCGGCTCCTATACGCTGACGGCTCCTATCGCGGGTCGCGTCACCAGCGCCTCCATCCAGACCGGCAATCCGGTGGACGGCACCACCGCGCCCTATGTGATCGACGCGACGGATCGCTATGAAGTGGTCGGCCAATTGCCCGAACGGCTGATCGGGCAAGTGCGCCCCGGCATGAGCGTGCGGCTACTTCCCAACCTCACCGGCCGGATCGTCGCGGTGGGAACGGCCATCGATCCCGCGACCCGTTCGGCCGGCCTCAAGGCGGAGATTCCGGCCGGACCCGGTGTTGTCGCGGGGCGCGCAACCAGCATCGTCATCGTCGGCCCGGCGCCGGCGGGCGCGGTCAGCGTGCCCGATACGGCGGTCACCATGATCGACGGCAAGCCGGTTGTGTTCGTGACCGCGCGCGGCGGCTTTGCCGTGCGCGCCGTGACCGGCGGCGGCGGCAGTGATGGCCGCACGGTGCTGCTCTCCGGGATCAGGCCCGGTGAACAGGTGGTGGTTTCCGGTACGAGCGCGCTCAAGGCGCTCGCCACCGCGCAATAGGCTCTCCCGATGCTGCGTTCGCTTGTCGCCACCGCGCTGTCCTATCGTCTGCTCGTCCTGATCCTTGCCGCCGCCACGGCCGGGCTCGGGGTCTGGGCTTTTGTCAACTTGCCGGTCGATGCCTATCCCAACATCGCGCAGACCCAGGTGAAGCTGATCCTCAAAGCCCCCGGCATGACGCCGGAGGAGGTCGAGAGCCGCGTCATCACGCCGATCGAGACGGAGATGCTCGGCATTCCCAACCAGGCGATCCTGCGCTCGAGCGCCAAATATGCCATCGCCGACATAACCATCGACTTTACCGACGGCACCGACATCTACTGGGCGCGCCAACAGGTCGCCGAACGGCTGGCGGGCGTGACGGGCGATCTGCCTGCTGCCGTGACCGGCGGTCTCGCGCCGATCTCGACGCCCCTGTCCGACGTCTACATGTTCACGATCGAAGGGCCGCTGTCTCTCCAGCAGAAACGCGAACTGCTCGACTGGACGATCCGCCCGGCGCTGCGCACAGTGCCCGGCGTCGCGGACGTGAACGCGCTGGGCGGCTATGTTCGTACCTTCGAGGTCCGGCCTGATCCGGTGGCGCTGGCGAGCGCGA
The DNA here is from genome assembly GCF_002355855.1 of Sphingobium cloacae. Lineage (NCBI taxonomy): Bacteria > Pseudomonadati > Pseudomonadota > Alphaproteobacteria > Sphingomonadales > Sphingobiaceae > Sphingobium > Sphingobium cloacae. The sequence goes on along the minus strand of NZ_AP017655.1, from coordinate 486,180 downwards.
AGCTCTCGATCTCCGATCTGCGCACCGCGATCGAAAGCGGCAATCGCAATGACGGCGCGGGGCGCCTGACCGATGGCGAGGAATCGCTGATCGTCCGGGCCGTGGGCGCGATCCGCAGCGTGGAGGATCTGCAAACGCTGGTCATCGCCAGCCGGGACGGCCGCATCGTCCGCCTGGGCGACGTCGCCACAGTCGGCACCGGCAGCCTCACCCGCTATGGGGCGGTGACGCGCGGCGGCAAGGCCGAGGCGGTGGAGGGCCTGGTGATCGCGCTGCGCGGCGCGGATGCGCGGGCGGTGGTCGATGGCGTGCGGACGCGGCTTGCCGGGCTTCAGCACAGCTTGCCCGCAGGCACGCAGATCCATGTCTTCTACGATCGCTCCGATCTGATCGGGCGCGCGGTCGGCACGGTCGAGGAGGCGCTGCTGGAAGCGACCGTGCTGGTCGTCGTGCTGCTGATCCTGTTCCTCGGCGACTGGCGTGCGGCCACGATCGTCGCGGCGACCCTGCCGATGGCCGCGCTCATCACCTTCCTGTTCATGCGCGTCATGGGGCTGTCCGCGAACCTCATGAGCCTCGGCGGGCTCGCCATCGCGATCGGGATGCTGGTCGACGGCGCGGTGGTGGTGGTCGAGAATGTCGTCGAGCGCCTGAGCCATGCCCAGGGCGAGGACACGCCCCGACTCAACCACGTATTCCGCGCAACCAGCGAGGTGATCGTGCCGGTGTCGGCGGGCATCGTCATCATCGCGCTCGTGTTCCTGCCCCTGCTTTCGCTGCAGGGGCTGGAGGGCAAGCTGTTCGCGCCCGTCGCGCTCACCATCGTCTTCGCGCTCGCGGGCTCCCTGCTGCTCGCCCTGACGCTGGTGCCGGTCCTTGCCTCCTTCAGCCTCAGGAGCGGCCATCATGGTGAGCCATGGATCATGCGGCAGATCGGCCCGCGCTACCAGGCGCTGCTCGACGCGGCGTTCGCGCACAAGAAGCTGGTCTATGGTCTCTCCGCCACCGGGCTGGTGCTGGCGGGCCTCGCTTATGGCGCGGCCGGGAAGACCTTCATGCCGACGATGGACGAAGGCTCGGTGATCGTGCAGCTTACCAAGCTGCCCTCGATCAGCCTGGACCAATCGGTGGCCGGCGACATGGCGGTGCAGCGCGCGCTCCGCACCGTGCCGGAGGTGGAGGACGTGATCGCCCGCGTCGGCTCCGACGAGATCGGTCTCGATCCGATGGGACCGAACGAGACCGACAGCTTCGTCCAGTTGAAGCCGCGCTCGCAATGGCGCGGGGACAAGGATTTCGTCGTCGGGGAAATGCGCAAGGCGCTGGACGGCCTGCCCGGTATCCAATCGAGTTTCACCCAGCCGATCGAGATGCGCGTCTCGGAGATGCTCACCGGCGCGCGCGGCGATCTAGCGGTCAAGATTTTCGGGCCTGACACCGCAACGCTCGCCGAGCTCGCGGGTCGGATCCAGGATATCCTGTCCGGCATCCACGGCTCATCGGAGGTCCTGACGGTCGCCAACGACAATGTGGACTATCTCCAACTCGACATCGACCGCGCGGCGGCGGGGCGGTTCGGGATGCCGGTCGACCAGTTCCAGGACGCGCTGCGCGCACAGGTCGAGGGCGTGCGGTCCGGGGTCGTGGCCGAAGGTCAGAAACGCATTCCGATCGTCATTCGCGGTGACGACGGCATCCGGAGCGATCCGGCCCGTTTCGCCGACCTGCAATTGCGCACGCCCGATGGCACGCTGGCGCGTGTCAGCGACATGGCGCGGGTGGAGCGCACGCAGGGACCGGTGAAGCTCGATCACGAGAACGGCTCGCGCTTCGCGCTGGTGCAGGCCTTCGTCTCCGGCCGCGATCTGGTCGGCTATGTCGATGAGGCGAAGGCGCAGGTCACCGCCAAGGTACGGCTACCGGCAGGCTACAGCATCGTCTGGGGCGGTCAGTTCGAGAACCAGCAGCGCGCATCGGCCCGGCTGATGATGGTGGTGCCCGTAGCGCTGGTGTTGATCTTCCTCGTCCTGCTGGCGGCGCTGCGCTCATTGCGCGCCGCGCTGCTGATCCTCTCCAACATCCCCTTCGCGATGGTCGGCGGGCTGATCTCGCTGTGGCTGTCGGGCGAGTATCTCTCGGTCCCGGCGTCGGTGGGGTTCATCGCCCTGCTCGGCATCGCCGTGCTCAATGGGTTGGTGCTGGTGGCCTATTTCCGCCAGTTGCGCGCCGACGGGGTGGGTATGGCCGAGACCGTGCGCCTGGGCGCGCAGCGTCGGCTGCGACCGGTGCTGATGACTGCCGGCATCACGGCCTTCGGCCTCGTCCCCCTGCTGTTCGCCAGCGGGCCGGGGTCCGAGATCCAGCGGCCGCTCGCGATCGTGGTGATCGGCGGCCTCATTACCTCCACTTTGCTGACGCTGGTCCTACTGCCGATCCTGTTCGAGCGCTTCGGGGAAAGCGCCGGGGAGGCCGCTAATGCCTGACCTGCTGTTCACCCTCCATTGCGCCACCCGCGATACCGAGCTTCTCGTGGACGCGATCCGCGCCGTCTCCCCCACGCCAATCCATGTCCGCGGGGAAGCTGTGCGAGGTCGCGATTTTGGCGATGCGGGAACCGCCGAGCGCGTGTCGGGCGAATTGAAGCGTTCGACGCTCGAACTGATCGTGAGCGCAGACGCGGTGCCCGACCTGCTCCGCACCGTAAAAGACGCGCGGCGCGATCTGCCGGTCCGGTGGCGCACGACGCCCCTGCTCGATCATGGAAGGATCGCCTGATGCGGATCGTACTCGCCGCTCTCGGCCTTCTGACGGCCGCGCCTGCCCTGGCCCAGCATACCGATCTGCCGCCTGCCGACAAGGTCAACGAAGCGCTCGACAATCACCCCAGCGTCGCCGCCGCAATTGCGCGCGTCGAAGCCGCACGGGCACGCGGCGATATGCTGCGCAAAGGCCCCCACGAAGTGACGGTGAGCGGCAGCTACATTCGCCGAACCGTCGATCGCGAAGGCGGGTTCGACGAATTCGATACGACAATCAGCCGCCCATTCCGCCTGCCGGGCAAGGCCGCGCTCGACCGCGAAGCCGGTGCGCTCGGCATTGAGGTCGCGGAAAACCAGATGGAGGATGTCCGCCATCAAACCGCGCTGCTGCTGGCCGGCTATTGGCACGACTGGCTCACTGCGGGAAGCCATTATCGCAACGATCTCGACAGCGTCCGCGGGCTGGAGGAGGCAATCGCCGCCATAAAGCGGCGGGTCACGCTGCGAGACGCCGCCCAACTCGACCTCGACCAGGCGCAGGCGGCGCTGGCTCAGGCGCGCGCGCAGGCCGCATCGTCACTCTCGCTGCGCGAACAGGCGCGCGTGACCTTCGCAGCGTCCTTTCCGGAAATCCCGCTCCCCTCCGAACCACCAGAACTGGCCGACCCCATGCTGCCCGCCCAGGGGCTGGAAGCGATGCGCGACCTGGTAATCGAGCGCAGTCACGAGATCCGCGCCGCCGACAAGGAAGCGCAGCGTCTGAACGTGACTTCGCGTCGGGTGCGAGCGGATCGCATCGCAGACCCGAGCTTCGGCGTCCGCCTGTTCAGCGAGCGCGGCGGCGCGGAAGCCGGCGCGGGCGTGGTGGCTTTAATCCCGCTCGGCGGTGGCTATCGCAGAGCCGCAGCCGATCAGGCGTCAGCCGAGGCCAATGCCGCGCGCATGGAACTCGCGGCCGTGCAGCGCAGCATCGAGGCGACCGCCAATGCCGACCTTTCCAACGCGCACACCCGGCTCGATGCCTGGCGCAATGCCGACGCTTCGGCGCGCAGCGCCGGCGACGCCGCCGAAAGGACGGTGCGCGGTTACCAACTCGGGCAGATCGACCTCTCCGATATGCTCTATGCCCGCCGGCAGGCCAATGACGCGCGCCGAATGGAAATCGAGGCGCGCTCCGAAGCCGATCGTGCTCTGCTCAAGATCCAGATCGATTCCCACAGCATCTGGGCACCAGATGAAGCGGGGCACGACTAGCTAACATACGGCAAGCAAACATTCTCGACATGAAACGAGCCTGCACTTAGAGGATGCTGCGTGACCGAAGCTCGCAAATTCCTTGTCCGGCACCATTGGCTGTGCGCGCTCCTGCTAGGCGCTGCGCTGCTCGTGAAGGCGTTGGTGCCGGCGGGTTTCATGCCGGTCGTCTCGAATGGCGTGATCCTGGTCCAGCTGTGCTCGGGGCAAGGGCCTCAGAAGATCGCAATCAAGTTGCCGAGCAAAGGCGGCGAGCAGGACCATGACGAGCACAAGAAGGCGGAAGCGCCTTGCGCCTTTACCGGCCTGTCCTCGCCATCGCTCGCGGCCGTCGATGCGCTGCTCCTAGCCGTCGCCCTCGCCTTCATCCTCGCAACGGTTTTTCGGCGTCCAAACCGCATAGTCCTCCGGCGCGGCACCTATCTGCGCCCGCCGGCGATCGGTCCTCCCACCACCTGATTCCTTCGACATTCCCCGTTGATGGGCGCCCCTCGCCGGGGCGCCGCATGTGAATCAGGATTCCGACATGACGATTATGCTTGATTCCGCGCATTGCGCGGCAACCACCATGCCTGCCTTCGCTCGCTCCACCAGCAAGCAACCAACTTTCAAGGTTCGCCTCGCCGGGAGCTTCGCTTTTCCCGCACTCGTCGCTGTGCTGGCGGGCGCCCCCATCTCGCGAGCCTTCGCCCAGGACGGGACGCCGCTGCCAGAGGTCGACGTTAGCTCGGCGAGCGAGGCGGGGTCGACGGTTTCGGGTGAGCGGCTTTCCCCCTCGCGCCTGCGCGACCTTCAGGTCGGCTCGAGCGATACCGCAGCGATCCTGCAAAGCGTACCCGGCGTCAGCGGCTATGGGGCCGGGGGCTTCTCGACCTTGCCGGTGATCCGGGGCCTTGAAGCGCAGCGCTTGACCGTGCTGGTCGACGGCGTGGCGATTGCCTCGGCCTGTCCGAACGATATGAATCCGCCCCTGTCCTACACCGATCCGCAAACCGTGAGCGCGATCGACGTCATTACCGGCGTTTCGCCAGTCAGCTATGGCGGCGACAGCATCGGCGGGATCATTCGCGTCGAGAGCGCTCCGCCCCGCTTTGCGAAACAGGGCGAAACGCTGCTGACCGGCGAAGCATCGGCCTTCTATCGAAGCAATGGCGACGGGTTCGGCGGCGCGCTGTCCGTGACGGCCGCAAGCGACAGGCTCAGCCTGACCTATAGCGGCTCCTATACCCAGGCCGGCAATTTCAAGGGCGGCGGCTCGCTGGGGGGCGTGCGGTCCAGCGAATATGCCAAGACCGACCACAGCCTCAATCTCGCAGCGCAAGTCAGCAACGGCCTGATCGAGCTGAAAGGCGGCTATCATTTCACGCCCTATGAGGGTTTCCCGAACCAATATATGGACATGACGTCCAACAAATCATGGTTCCTGAACGGCCATTATGCCGGCGTCTTCGATTGGGGCAATCTCGATGTGCGGGCGAGCTGGCGCGACACCGACCACGTCATGAACTTCCTCGCCGACAAGGGCGGGACCGCGACCGGCGGGATGCCGATGAACACGGAGGTCCACAGCGCGAGCTATACCGTCCAGGCGGATATATTGCTCGGCGGCGGCACGCTGCGCCTGGGCAGCGAATTCCAGCATCAATGGCTCAACGACTATTGGCCGCCCGTTGTGGGCAATATGATGATGGGGCCGAATGCGTTCATCAACGTCAACGGGGCCAAGCGCGATCGGCTCGGCACCTTCCTCGAGTGGGAAACGCGCTGGGATAGCGGTTTCTCCCTCATCGCCGGCATCCGTAACGATCAGGTCTGGATGAACACCGGCAAGGTCGCGCCCTATGGCACCGGCATGATGCAGATGGCCGATGTCATGGCGGCAGCGGCGTTCAACAAGGCCGACCGCAAGCGCCACGACAGCAATTGGAGCGGCAGCCTGCTGGTCCGCTACGCGCTTTCGGACGGGGCGGATATCGAGATCGGCTATGCCCGCAAGGTTCGCTCGCCCAATATCTACGAGCGCTATAGCTGGGGCCGGGGCAGCATGGCGAGCCGCATGATCGGGTGGTTCGGCGACGGGAACGGCTATGTCGGCAACCTCGACCTTCGCCCCGAAAAGGCCGATACGCTGAGCGCCGCCCTGGCCATTTCCGGAGGCGGCAAGGATGGCTGGTCGTTCAAGATCGCGCCCTATTACACCCATGTCGACGAATATATCGACGCCGTTAAGCTGGCGGACTTCACCGACATGATGGGCAGTCCGACCGGGTTCGTTCAATTGCAGTTCGCCAACCAGAAGGCAGAGATCTACGGCATCGACATATCGGGCGCCGTGCCGCTATGGTCATCGTCGTCGGCCGGCACCGCGCGTCTGACCGCGCGCGCGAGCTGGCTGCACGGCCAGAATCTGACCGACCACGCACCGCTCTATCACCAGATGCCGTTCAATGCGGCGCTGAGCCTCGAGCATCGGATCGGCGGCCTCGAAACCCGGATTGACCTCGACATCGTGACGGAAAAGGATCGCGCCGATCCGACCCGCAACGAACCGCGGACGGGCAGCTACGCGCTGCTCAATGTCCAGCTCGCCTATCGCATCGACAAGGTTCGCCTGACGCTCGGCGCCGACAATCTGTTCGACAAGGCCTATTATGCTCCGCTTAGCGGCATGTCGCTCGGCGATCTGAAGGCGACCGGCGTGCGCCGCCCGGTTCCGGGCCGGGGGCGATCGGTCAACGCCGGGATCACGATTGCGTTTTGAGCGCCCATGCTCCCGAACTCGCACGACATGAACGAGGAGCCGAGGGCAGGCTATGGCCAGCCCTCGGCCTGGTCGCAGCGCCTGGGCGCGGGCCTTGCCGCCGCGTCATGCTGCCTGCTGGTGCTAGTGGCGCTCAATGCCAATCTATCGGGACGGCTGCGAATGACGCAGCCTGTGCAGGTGAGCCGCTTCCGGTTGTTTACCCCGTCGCCACCGTCACCACCGCCTTCAACGTTGTCGCGATCGCGGACAGACGAGGCCCGCCTATCGCCGGAGCGGCGCCCTGCGCACCCGCCCGAGCTGGCTACGACGGGAGAAAGAGGCGGACCAGCTTCGTCGCCTATACCCGCTGCTCCAGCAATCGCCTCTCCGTTCGCTGTCGCGCCGGTAAGCAGACCGCCCGCGCCGGAACCCGAGGTCGCGCCGCCGCAAGCCCAGGATAATAAGAAACAGTCCGCGCTTGCGGCCTATCAGCGCCAGCTCTGGGCGCGAATAGCCGCGCGCAAGCCCGCGGGGATCCACCTCGACGGGGTCGCAACGGTCCGCTTCATCGTCGGGGCTGACGGCGCGCTGATTGCCGTCGAGCTGGCCGGCAGCAGCGGGAATGCCGCGCTCGATCGCCTGGCGCTCCGCACGGTGCGCAATGCTGCTCCTTTTCCAACACCGCCTATGGGCGTGGAAAGCGAGCAGTTGGTCTTTACGATACCATTCAGCTTTCATTGAGGCCGCATGGCGGACGAGGATGGCTCGATCGTCAATAGGGCGACGCGCACACGTTCCAGAAACAAAACACGGTGATCGTCGCGAGCCTTGATGGCAGCCTGCGCCTCATCGACAAGAGCCTGTCCGGCACGTTGCCCATGCGTCTCGATCAGTGCGAGCGCCGCCGCTATTTCCTCGGAATTGGCAGCGTCACCATCGGATGAACCTTTCCCCGGAAGCCGAAGCGATAGCTTCTTGCGCGCCATATTATCACCCTTTTCTTGAATGCTCTCAGGCCCGTGCGCTCACCAGCCAGGCCTTCGCCCCCATATGAACGCCATTCTCATCGCAATGGCGCTCGAACAGCTCGACAAGATGCTGGTGAATGGCCTTGCGTACCTCTGCCCCGTTCTGTCGAACAAGATCGCCGATCTGCATCCCCTCAAGCACGAAGCGAGCGGCGCTCTCGGGATCACTGCCGGGGCCGCCCACGCGCTGCTCACCTGTCCAGGCATCGAATCTGACCTCGCAGAAACCCGCGCTTTGGAGAAGGTCGATCACATAGTCCTGCTCGCCGAGCGCGAATGGTCCCGGCGCGCGCGACTGCGGCGTCGGCAGGTCCATATGCTCCTTGATGATGCCCATGACACTAAGCTGCCACGGATTGTCAGCGATGGACGCCCAGACAGCGATGTCGAGCCGCCCGCCATCGCGCAACATCCGGCGCAGATTGGCGAAAGCGGGATAAGGCTCAGCGAAGAACATCGAACCGAAGCGCGAGAACAGCCGATCGAACGGCGCTTCCTCCAGCATCGTCGTCGCGGCATCGCCCTGCTCGAAGCGGATATTGGCAAGGCCCGCGCGCTGTGCCCGTTCCCTGGCCATCCCCACCAGATCGGGTGAGATGTCGAGGCCGAGCGCAAATCCGGTGTTGCCGACGGCCGTGGCGATCTGCCGCGTGGTCCAGCCACCGCCGCATCCGACATCGACCACCGTTTCGCCGGCGTTGTATGCGGCCTGGGCAAGCAACGCCCTGCCGATCGGCTCGATCATGCTTTCGAAGCGGTCGAGCTGGGCGAGCCAACGCATGCCCGCCTGGCCGGCCCAATCGTGCGCGGCCAAACCTTCCCTGTTCTCGCCAGCATCGTTCATCGATGTACTCCCATCGTCGTTTCAAGAATCAGCCCAGGATCGCGGCGGTACTTTGCCACAGCATGTAGGCGGCAACCGCAAAGATCAGCAGTGCGAATATCGTATTGAGCGCCCCCTTGTGCGCCGACAGCCGCCGAGAGAGCGCCGCGCCCACAAGGCCGCCGATGACGCCGCCGGCGATGAACGCCGCAGCAAGCCCCCAATCAACCAAGCCGGAAAGGGCATAGTTGAGCGCGGCCGTCAGACCAAAAGCGGTGACGGCGACCAGCGACGATCCGACGGCGTTGCGCATCGGCATCCCGGTCGAAGCCATCAGTCCCGGCACGATCAGGAAGCCCCCGCCGATGCCGAAGAACCCGGAAAAGAGACCAGTGGCGGCCCCATAACCGATCACCTTGGGCGCATTCTCGCGCCGGCATTGGACATCGGGATTGCCGGGATCGCCCCGGCTTTTTAGCATCAGCCCGCCAACCAGGACCATCAGCAGAGCGAACAGGAACAGCAGCTTCTGTCCATCGAACGCTTTACCGAGTGTCGATCCGGCATAGGCGCCGGCGACACCAGCAGCGGCGAACATGCCGGCGCAACGCCATTTGATCGTCCGCTGGCGCGCGTGGGGAACGAGATTGGCCCCGGCATTGGCGGCGACCGCCAGCGCGCTGGTGCCGATCGCGACATGCGGCGAGGCGACGCCGACCAGATAGACCATGAGCGGGACGGCGAGGATTGAGCCCCCACCGCCCACCAGCCCCAGCGTGAATCCGACGAGCGAGCCCGATCCGGCACCAAGCAGATATTGGATGGATTCGAGTGCCATGGCCTTACAGCGCGTTTATCGGCAGCTTGAGGTAGCGCATGCCATTGTCTTCCGGCTCGGGCAGGTGGCCGCCGCGCATGTTGACCTGGATGGACGGCAGAATGAGGCGCGGCATCCCGAGCGTCGCATCGCGCGCCTCGCGCATGGCGACGAACTGGTCCTCGCTCACCCCGTCGCGAACATGGACATTATGCTCTCGCTCCTCGCCGACCGACGTTTCCCAGGCATAGGTGTCGCGCCCGGGGGCCTTGTAGTCGTGGCAAAGATGAAGGCCGGTCTGATCGGGGAGCGACAGCAGGCGGCGGATCGACCGATAAAGCGTGCGCGCATCGCCGCCCGGGAAGTCGGCGCGGGCCGTGCCGTAGTCGGGCATGAACAGCGTGTCGCCGATGAACGCCGCATCGCCGATCACATAGGTCATGTCGGCGGGCGTATGGCCCGGCACATGCAGCGCGATCGCCTCGATCGAGCCGACCCTGAAACGGTCGCCGTCATCGAACAGCCGGTCGAACTGCGAGCCGTCGCGAGCAAAGCGCGTTCCCTCGTTGAAGATCTTGCCGAAGACCTCCTGCACGGTGAGAATATGGCGACCGATCGCCAGCGTGCCGCCCAGCTTCTCCTGAAGATAGGGCGCGGCCGACAGATGGTCGGCATGGGCGTGCGTCTCCAGCAGCCATTCGACCTCGAGCCCTTCGCTCCGGATATAGTCGATCACCTTGTCGGCCGACGCGAAGGAGGTGCGCCCCGAAGCCGGATCGAAATCGAGCACGCTATCGATGATCGCGGCCTTGGCCGTGGCGGGATCTGAGATGACGTGGGTCACGGTAAACGTGTCCTCGTCGAAGAAGCTGCGGATGACGGCGGGCCGCGCATTGCTCGCGGCCTCGACGATGCGGGTGGCTTCACGGATTTGCGGGTCGGCCATGGCCTTGTCCTTTCCTGTCTGGCCCGGCGTACCGGCTTCGCACTTGGGACGCGAAGCCGGCCCAGCTGCCTCAGAGGGTCTTCTTGCTGAAATACCAATCGGTGTAGTCGTAGCCTTCGTCCTTGCGGGCCCTGGCGGCTTCGGCCGTCGCGGGCGGCGGCACGATCACCGGCTCGCCGGGCTGCCAGTTTTCAGGCGTCGCCACCTTGTTGGCGTCGGACGTCTGGAGCGCGGTGAGCAGGCGGACGAATTCATCGACCGAGCGGCCGTTCGACATCGGATAATAGACCATCGCGCGGACAATGCCTTCGGGGTCGATGATGAAGGTGGCGCGAACGGCCGAGGTGTCCGAGGCACCGGGATGGATCATGCCGAAGGCCTTGGCGACGTTCATCGACAGATCGTCGATAATCGGGAACGGGATCTCGACGCCGAACTTCTCCTCGATGCTGCGCATCCAGGCGATGTGCGAATGCACCGAGTCGATGGAGAGGCCCAGCAACTCGCAGTTGAGCGCCTTGAAGCGGTCGGCGGCCTTGGCGAAGCCCATGAATTCGGTCGTGCAGACCGGCGTGAAGTCGGCGGGGTGGGAAAAGAGAACGAGCCACTTGCCCTTGTAATCGTCGAGCGAGCGTTCGCCGTGGGTCGTCTTGGCCTTGAAGGGAGGCGCCGGTTCGTTGATCCGCGGCATGGAGGGAGTGACCTGGTCTGTCATTTTATCGTCTCCTATGACTGAGTGAGTGACAGACATTGAATACACATTTCTATTAATCGTGATAACACGATAAATCTAATTCCTTTGATCGGATTTTTCAATCACTTCTGCAATCGGCCGAATTAGGCCGGATTCGCAGCGCACGGGACCAGAGGCGCGAACACGTCAAAGCATCGTTTATGCTAAGTATGGGGTCATCACACCCCGAATCAGGCGGTGACGAGCGCCTGCCTTGTCCAGGCGACGAGTCGCGCACGGTCCATCGCCCCGGCCTGTCGGGCGACCTCGCGGCCACCCCTGAACAGGATCAGCGTCGGAATCGACTGAATGCGGTAGCGCCCGGCAATACCCTGCTCAGCTTCGGTATCGACCTTCAGGAGCCGGACATGCGGCTCCAGCTCCGCAGCGGCCGCCTTGAACGCCGGCGCCATGGCGCGGCAAGGTCCGCACCAACTCGCCCAGAAATCGACGAGAACCGGCAGGCTTCCGCGACCTACATGCCGATCGAATGCCGCCTGGTCGACATCGACCGGCTGTCCCTGGAAAAGCGGCATTCCGCATTTCCCGCAAATTGGCGCCGCGCCGATCTTCGCTGCAGGAACGCGGTTGATGCTCGCGCAAACCGGGCAGGCTACCAGCGGGACATCGGACATGCGCTTCTCTCCTGTGGAACGCCAATACCGCTTAATCGTTTACCCGCATGATGTAACCGTGTAAGGGAGAGGGTTCAAGACTTGCCTCTCTGCAGGAGTGAGAAAGTTGAACTCGAACGCAGACGACAATGCCGTGTGCTCCCCTATCCAGATCGGCGATCCCGCGCCTGATTTCCGCGCCCGCACGACGATGGGCGACATGACCCTGTCCGGCCATCGCGGCCGCTGGGTACTGCTGTTCTCTCATCCCGCCGATTTTACGCCGGTTTGCACCAGTGAATTCGTCGCCCTCTCGCGCGCCAGCGATCGGTTCAAGGCGCTCGGCTGCGACCTGGTCGCGGTGTCGGTCGACAGCCTCTATTCCCATCTCGGATGGATCAGGGCGATCCGCGAGCATTTCGGCGTGACCATCGCTTTCCCGATCGTCGAAGATCCCTCGATGGTGATCGGCCGCGCCTATGGAATGCTCGCGGACAACGCCCCCGACGCGGCCACGCTGCGCTCGACCTTCTTCATCGACCCCGAAGGCATTGTCCGCGCCAAGCTCTGCTATCCAGCCACCATCGGGCGATCGGTGGAGGAGCTGCTTCGAGTCCTGACCGCGCTGCAACGGGTCGACAACGACAACATAGTGACCCCCGAAGGCTGGCATCCCGGCGATGACGTGCTTCTTCCGCCCTATCAGGACCAGCACGGTGCGCTCGATGCGGCGGGCGATGGCTGCTGGTTCCACCGCACGCAGCCCGACAAGCATGGGAAGACAGGCAAGTGATGACTTTCACCGATACGCAGCTTGAAGAGGCTGCCAGCGTCCTCAAGGCGATCGCCCATGACGTCCGCCTGAAGCTCCTGCGGACGCTCCTCGAACATGGCGAGAAGTCTGTAGGCGAACTCGAAGCCCTCACCGGCATCGGTCAACCGGGCCTGTCCCAACAACTCGCAATTTTGCGCAAGGCGGAACTGGTTCAGACGCGCCGCGATGCGAAACTCGTTTTCTATAGCATCGTATCGGCCAATATGGAGGGAACAGCGAAATTGCTATGCGCTCTAGCGGGAACTCCGATAAATAGAGGAGACACTGCCGCGAAAACAAAGCGACCTTTTCCCCAGGGATCGGTCGCTACCTTCGCCAAGATTTTGTGACGATATTGTCCTGGACGATGTCTTCCAAGAAAGTTCTGAACATCATCGCTGCAACGTTAGAGAGCATTTCGAGGCTTGTGGAATACCATAACTGCAAGCATTCGCCGTAAGCGCCTCGCCTGATCCGCTCCAGCGCCCGGCTCATGGGAGCAATTTCGCGGTCAAGAAGCGAGGTCTGGCCTTCGAGGGCGGCATCGTCCTCCATTTTCCCTGCTTGAGCTCAACCAGTTCGCGGACGTCGCCCACGTCCTTGCAAGAACTCCATGGAATCAATCTCAGCGCCACTATCGATCCGGGCTTCACCGATCAAATTCGGAACCATACGTAAGGACAGACGAAGATCGGCGAGTTTACAGATGATTGGCCTGCGACCCGCGCATAACCAGCCTATTGGACCGCCGGCGAGAGAATGAGAGGACCGATGAGTAGCGTACCCACCATAACCTTCCACGGCGCTGCCGGCACAGTCACTGGTTCCTGCATGGAACTACGCCATGGCGGAAAGACGATCCTCATAGATTGCGGCTTGTTCCAGGGATCCCGGACGCTGGAAACACTCAATCGCGACCCCTTCGCGTTCGACGTGCGCAAGATCGACGCCGTTGTCCTGACGCACGCGCATATCGACCATAGCGGCCTGCTGCCCAGGCTCACGGCGGAAGGGTATCGCGGGCCGATCTTCGCGACACCGCAAACCCGCGACCTTCTGTATTACATGCTGCCCGACGCCGGACGAATTCAGGAGGGCGATGCGGAGCGCCGCAATCGACGGCAGGATCGCCGGGACGAGGAGCCGATCGAACCGATCTATACCGAAGCGGATTCCAAAGCGGCCTATGAACAGGTCGAGACAGTAGCGCTGCACGACTGGTTCGCACCTGCCGCCGGTTTTCGGGCGCGCTTGTGGAATGCGGGCCATATCCTGGGTTCCACATCCGTGGAGATCGAGGTCGGTGGCGTGCACTTGCTCTTCTCCGGCGACCTGGGTCCAGACCACAAGGCCTTTCATGCCGATCCCGAGGGTCCGGCAGGACTCGATCATGTGTTCTGCGAGAGCACCTATGGCGACCGCGTCCGCGAGGACGTGACGATCGAGCAGCGCCGGACTTTGCTGGAAGCCGAGATCAATGCAGCGCTTACGCGCGGCGGCAACCTCGTCATTCCCGTTTTCGCGCTCGAACGCACCCAGGAATTGCTCCTCGATATCGCGACCCTGATCAACACCGGACGCCTGGCGCATCCGCAGGTGTTCATCGATTCGCCACTTGCGACCCGCGCGACAGAGGTGTTCGCCAAACATGCCGGGGAACTCGAAGACATGGGCTCGGGTGAAATCTTCCGTCACCCCTCGTTCCACTACACTGCCAGCACGATGGAATCGATGCGGCTCAACGACATGTCCGGAGCCATCATCATGGCGGCATCCGGCATGTGCGAAGCGGGACGCATCCGTCACCATCTGCGGTACAATCTCGGCCGCCGTGAATCGACGATCCTGTTCGTCGGTTTCCAGGCCGCAGGCACCCTTGGCCGGACAATCCTCGATGGCGCGAACCGCGTGCGCATCTGGGGGCAGGACGTCGCGGTGCGCGCGCAGATCCGGCGGATCGACACTTATTCGGCGCATGCCGACCAGAAGGATCTGCAGCGCTGGATAAGGGCGCGGAAGCCGATCGATGGCAGCCTGTTCCTGGGACACGGCGAAGAGGGCTCGATCGAGACGTTCCGCCGCCTGATGCAGGCGGACGATGCCGCGGCATCGATTGTCACGCCGAAGATCGGGGAAACCTATTCACTGCCGTCACGCGCCCCGTCCAAGCGCCTGAAGACCGGAAAGCCGGAACTACAGGAGGCTGTCGGCCGCGATTGGCAGAATGACTATGCGGATTTTTCGACCCATCTGAAAAAAGAACTGCAGAATATCGAGAGCGCGTCGGGCCGGCGCGAGGCACTCGCCCGCATGGCCGAGATTCTGCATTCCTATCAGGCCTATCGCGAGCATCGTAAGAGCCGATCGAGCTGATCGGCGAAAACAAAGTGACCAGCCCCAGACATAAACGGGTGCGGCCACCCGCGAATTCGCTATATATCATAGTTTCATCAAAGGAGTAATTATGTCGAATACCCCCCACACCCTGAGCGAGGAATTCCCCGGTCAGATGGACAAGATTCACGCCTTGAAGGCTTCGGACTCTCGCTTCGCGCAGCTTCTTCTCGATTATGATGTCGTGAATGACGAAATCCACGTGGCTGAAACCAATATCGAACCGACCTCGCAAGATCACGAGACCGAACTTCGCAAGCGCCGCCTCGCGATCAAGGATCAGATCGCCGAAGCCCTGTCGCAGGCCGCCTGATCTGCCCAAGGGCCGGATGCCGCGCGTTCGGCCCTTACGACAATAGCCGGCCATGGCTCTGCGTCGCCACAAATTCACGGCCAGCAACGAAAGCGCGCATCCCCGCTCAGGAATGGACCTGAACCAGCTTCGAACCAGTCACGAGCTGCCCGCTCATCGCTCCTAGCGAAACACCATGAGCGCGGCGATACCGGCAGCAGATGCCAGAACTGATGCGAAGAGTGGGCCGGACGCCTTCCAGCCTTGCTTTGATGGCCCTGCCAGTACCAGCGTGAGTACAGCCTTCCACATCGTGTTGGCGAGCACGGGCACCGCAAGCACCAGTCCGGCCGTGTCGGGTTTCAGCATATCCTCAGGCAGCCCCGCGAGCGTGAGTACGGCTGCGTCCACATCCCACATGCCCGTAAGGCCAAGCACAACGACAATGCCCTGATCGCCGAACCGCGCGAGCGCCCAACGTGCCGGGACAGCAATCAACGCAACCGCGCCCGCCAGCAGAAGCGCCGGCCCGAAATCCAGCGGATTGCCCAGCTTCACCTCGCTGGCGCCATCACCATCCACCTTGGAGCGTAGCGCCAGAAGGGTTGTCAGACCGCCGACGACGAAAGCCGGAACCATTGCAAGCGCGAGCGATGTGCTGGCGTAGGGGATGAGGGTAAAAGAGAGTATCTGGACGCGCGCGAACATCACGAGCGAGGCGAGCGCAATACCAGCAATCAAGGGGCCTTGCGGACCATCATTGGCGCGCAAACGCCGGGCATAGGCAACAGTGACCGCCGTGGACGATACCAATGCCCCGAACAAAGCGGTTATCATGACCCCCTTGTCCGCGCCGAGCCGACGACTGGCGACATAGCCGGCGAAGGAGAGTCCGAGCACGACGACGACGACCATCCAGATTTGCCGCGGGTTCCAGGCCTCAAAGGGGCCGTAGCTCGCATCCGGCAGCAGCGGCAGGATGACCAACGCGACGATCGCGAACGTGGCGATCGATTCGACCTCCTTGTGGCTCATCCCTTTGAGCATGGCGTGGGATTGCTGCCTGAGCGTCAGGATCAAGGTGGTTACCGCCGCGACGGCCAGCGTCTCGCTCACCAGGCCCTGCCCGGCCATATATCCCAAGGCGAAGGTGATAATGCCGACCAACGTATTGGTGATGGACAGGCTGGCCGTGCGGGCTTGTTCGCTGCGATATCCAAGAACCAGGCTGGCAGTGACCGCCAGCCCGATTACCGCCGCAAGGCTTTCGGGCATATGGCTGGCAAGGCCGCCGGCAAGACCGAGCAGGCCAAAGGTGCGCAAACCGCTGACCCGGCTGCCATCCGCTGCCTCGCGCTGCCGCCAGCCTCGCTCGATACCGATCAGCACGCCTACCGCGAGCGCCGCAGCAAGCGAACGAAGCAGTTCCATATCAAGCGATATCAAATGATCACTCCACGGCAAGGTAATCGATCGGGAACGGTAGTATGAACGCGGCAGATAGGCTCCTCCTTATGCGCGACGTGGATTGAATGGATTTGATTACGCGCGCCAAATCGATCCGCCCCCAGGCCAGCTACAGATATCCCTATATTAGCGGCGATCCTTCAAGTTGATTGTTCGACCCTTGCCGACGAGACTCAAGAAAATCGGTCGATGACTCACCACCACGACTCCGGTCCCTGTCTCGCGAAGCCACGCGTCGAGGTGGCCCGCAAGCCGCGCCTCCGTCGCCATGTCCAACCCCTCGCTCGGCTCGTCGAGCAGCAGCCACGGCCTGCCGGCAAGCAAGGCGCGGGCGATCGACAACCGCTTGCGCTGGCCGCCCGACAACCGCGCTCCGCCGTCGCCGACCCATTGGTCAAGCCCATGCGGCATCGCGCGAATATCGACAGCGAGGCAGGCGACTTCCAGCGCCGCCCAAAGCCGTTCGTCGCTGAGGCCGGGGCGCGCCACACGCAAATTGTCGCGGATGGTTCCCGACAGGAGCTGGGCATCCTGGGGCGAGAGCGCGAATGCCGCTCGCACGTCCTCGGACGGCAGGGAAGCAAGAAGCTGGTCATCAAGAGCAATGCCGCAATGCTCGCCAGCGGGCCGAATACCAGCGAGCGTTTCCAGAAGGCTGGTCTTGCCGCTGCCGGATTTGCCTGAAATCCCCAAGCGCTCGCCCGCCATGATCCGGATATTCATGCCGTCCCGGTCAAAGGCAATGGTCCGCGCGGGCGCCATGGATGCCGTCGCCTTTCGGACAGGCGCAGACGGTTGACCCGCCATGCCCTCCAATCGCGAGAGGGCGGCCGCGACCAGCGCGCCGCGCGACACCCCGCGCACATAGCCGGAAAGCGCTTCGATCGCGCCCGCCGCCGCCAGCACGGCAAGGACCGTCACCGGCAGGGAGGCATGGGAGAAGATCAGCATCGCGCCCATGGCGATGCCCCCACCCAACACGAGGCCCGCATCGATGATCGCTTCGCCGCGCGCGAACCGAGGTCGCGCGCTGTCCAACTCGGCCGTCTCGACCGCGAGGCTTCGCCCGATCGCCGGAGCGAGATCGTAGGCAAGGATTTCGGGCGAAGCGGCGGCATAGTCCACCATGCTCGCCTTGAGCCGCGCCAGCGCCTCCGCCATATCGGTCGCGGCGCTCGCCAGCAGGCGGGGGGTCGCCAGATGCGCCCAGAGGACAAGACCGGCAAGCAACGCCAGCAAGGCAAGGCTCGTCCAGGGGCTGGCCAGCCACGCAAGGGCAAGGCCGATGGCAGCGCCGGCGAACGCGGCGGGCAATGCCGGCTTACGGACCAGATTGTCCTCCAGCGCGCCGATGTCCTGCACGAGCCGCGTCACGGCATCGCCCGCCGATACGGCCCGCACGTCGCGCACCGACAGGATGCGGTCGAACAGGCGCGCGCGAACCGCGGCGAGCGCCATCAAGGCCGCGCGGTGGCCATAGAGCCGTTCGCCGTAACGCGCCGTCGTCCTTACGATCGCGAGCAGCCTGATCATCGCGCTCGGCACCAGGTAGTTGAAACCCTGCGCGGCCAACACGCCGCCCAGCCCGGCCAGTGCCGCGCCGGTGATGAACCATCCAGACAGGCCCAGCAGCAGGACCGCGGCGATTGTCGCAGCGGAGGCAAGCAAGCCCGCGATTCGGAAGGCGCGGCGTTCGGGGCCGATAGCTTCAGCGAGCAGCAGGTCCATATCCGCGCGGCTCATGAAAGCACCATTTCTTTGGTGGCGATCGCGGCCAGCTCGGCGCTGTGCGTCACTATCAGGACCGTGCGGCCCTTTGCGGCGGACGCCAGTATCCCGGCGATGTCGGCCGCCGATCCCGCGTCGAGATCCGCGGTCGGTTCGTCGAGCAGCCAGAGCGGCGCGTCCTTGAGCAACACGCGCGCGATGCCGACGCGCCGGCGTTCCCCACCGGACAGGCCCGACCCGCGATGATCGAGCGGCAAGGCCAATCCCTGTCCGCGCGCTTCGATCATCGGCCCAAGGCCTGCCAGATGGGCCACGGCTTCGACTGCCGCATCGTCGGCATCGGGACGCGCAAGACGGATATTGTCGGCCAGCGTGCCCGGGACGAACGCAACCGTCTGGCCCGCCCAGCCGACATGGCCGGGAAGCGCAACCTCGGCCGCATCCCGGCCGTCAACCAGAATCCGTCCCCCACCAATGGGGGCCAGCCCCAGCAGCGCATGGAGCAGGCTCGATTTGCCGACCCCGGTGCTTCCGCGCAGGGCAAGGCTGGTGCCCGCCGGGATATCCAGCGTGAAGGGACCGATGGCCGTCTCGCCATAGTCGATCACCACGCCGTCAAAGCGCAGCGCTGGCGGCCCTTCGATCGCGGGTTTCGGCGCGGGCGGAGAAGCGGGCGCGAGCGCTTCAAGGCGTTCCACCGCAGCCTCCCCGACCTGCTTGTCGTGATAGGCGGCGGCAAGGCGGCGCATGGGAAGATAGAATTCCGGCGCGAGGACAAGAACAAACAGGGCTTGGCCCAGGGTCAGCTTTTCGGGAGCCGGAAAGGGCAGGATGCCGAGCAGGTTGAAGCCGCAATAGAGCGCGACCAGCGCCACCGACAGCGCCGCGAAGAACTCGATGATCGCGCTCGACACGAAGGCGACCTTGAGCACATCGATCGTGCGCGCGGCGACCTCGCGGGTAGCGTCGGCAAGGTGGCGGCCGATACGGTCCTGCGCGGCGAAGGCGACGATCACCGGGAGCGCGCGCACCCGGTCGACGAACAGGCCCGACAGGCGACTCAGCGCATCGAGCTGGCGCGCGGCGGCCCGCGCGGCCGCCGTTCCTGCGAGCGCCATGCCCATGGCAAAGGGAATCAGCGTCGCGAGCATGATCACGCCGGCGACCCAGCTCCCAAATACGGCAGCAATCGCGATTATGAGCGGGGACAGGACCGCGGCGCGGCGCAGCGGCAGGAAGCGGGCATGGAAGCCGCCCAGGTCCTCGATCCGGTCGACGGCATCGGCGACCGCCTCGCCCAGCATCCGGCGATCCCCCGGCGCGGCGACGAGAATGCCTGGATACACCCGCTGGCGCCAGTTCGTCTTGACGCGCATAGCAGCCGCTTCGCCGGCGTTGGTCGCACCGATCTGCATCCCGGCGCGAAGCAGGGCGGCGGCTATCAGTCCGCCCGCGGCAAGCGCAAGATGGCCCTGCCCCGCCCCTTGCTCCATTGATGCCACGGCTCCGGCCAGCGCCGCCGCCATGAGGATCGCCGCGCCGCTGTCGCCGATCCAGAAAAGGGCCGCAGCCTGTCTATCTAACGGGTTGCTCATATACTCAATTACGAGTAACGAATAATCATAATCTTTTCAACCGACTCAGGACACCCATGGAAGCCGGGCCGGAACGCAAGGAGTCTTGCCATGGACATGGCTGTGATCGAGCTTTCACGCCTCCAATTCGCCCTGACGGCTCTCTACCATTTCCTGTTCGTCCCCCTGACGCTCGGCCTCTCCTTCATCCTCGTCATCATGGAGAGCATCTATGTGATGACGGGCCGTGAGATCTGGCGCACCGTCACGCGCTTCTGGGGCAAGCTGTTCGGTATCAACTTCGTGCTGGGCGTCGCTACCGGCATTACCATGGAATTCCAGTTCGGCACCAACTGGTCCTACTATTCGCATTATGTCGGCGACATCTTCGGCGCGCCGCTCGCCATCGAAGGGCTGATGGCCTTCTTCCTCGAAGCGACGTTCGTGGGCCTCATGTTCTTCGGATGGGACAAGCTGTCCAGGGTCGGGCATCTGCTCACCACCTTCATGGTGGCTCTCGGCTCGAACCTATCGGCGCTGTGGATCCTCGTCGCCAATGGCTGGATGCAGAATCCGGTGGGATCGCGCTTCAATCCCGAAACGATGCGGATGGAAGTCTCCGACTTCATGGCGGTGCTGTTCAATCCGGTCGCGCAGGCGAAGTTCGTCCATACGGTGAGCGCGGGCTATGTCTGCGCCTCCGTTTTCGTGCTGGGCGTCTCGGCCTGGTATCTGCTCAAGGGCAAGTGGGTCGCGGTCGCGCGGCGCAGCTTCACGGTCGCCGCCGCCTTCGGCCTTGCCTCGTCGCTGTCGGTCGTCGTGCTCGGCGACGAAAGCGGCTACGCGCTGACCGATAACCAGAAGATGAAGCTCGCCGCGCTCGAGGCCATGTGGCACACTGAGCCCGCGCCCGCGGGCATTGCCGTTGTCGGCTTTCCCAGCGTCGCCGACCGCGAGACCTATTTCGAGGTCAAGATCCCCTATGTGCTCGGTCTCATCTCCACGCGCAGCCTGACGGGCGAAGTCTCCGGCATCTTCGAACTGGTCGCCAGGGCGCAGGACCGCATCGAGAACGGCATCAAGGCCTATGATGCGGTGGAAAAGCTGAAGGTGGACCAGAAGGACATGGTCGCGCGCGAGGCATTCGAGGAAGCCAAGGCCGATCTTGGCTATGCCCTGCTGCTGAAACGCTTCGTCGCCGATCCGCGGCAAGCCACGCCCCAGGACATCGAAAAGGCCGCATGGTCGACCGTGCCCAATGTCCCGGTGATGTTCTGGGTGTTCCGGGTGATGGCCGGCCTCGGCTTCTTCTTCATCGCCTTCTTCGGCGCCGCCTTCTGGATGGCTTCGATCCGCAAGCTGAACTGCGACAGCCGCTTCTGCCGCACCTTCCTGCGCGCGGCGGTCTGGGTCATCCCGCTGCCGTGGATCGCCATCGAATTTGGCTGGATCCTGGCCGAGATCGGCCGCCAGCCCTGGGCGATCGATGGCGTTCTGCCGACGTTCCTTGCCGCCTCGAGCCTGACCGTCGCGCAGCTCTGGACGACGATCATCGGGTTCACGGTGATCTATGGCGCGCTCGCCGTCATCGAAGTGCGGCTGATGCTGGCGGCAATCCGCAAGGGACCGGACCAGCATCGGCCTCCGGCGCCATCCCCCGAAACCCACAGCGGCTACGCGCCCATCCCTGCCGAATAAGGAGAACAGGTCATGGCACCTCCCATCGACTATGAAACGCTCCGGCTGATCTGGTGGCTGCTGATGGGCGTCCTCCTGATCGGCTTCACTCTCACCGACGGCTTCGACCTCGGCACCGCCGCGCTGCTGCCCTTCGTCGCGAAGACCGACGCCGAACGGCGTCTCGTCATCAACTCGATCGGCGCGACCTGGGAAGGCAACCAGGTCTGGTTCATCCTCGGCGGCGGCGCGATCTTCGCGGCCTGGCCGTTCGTCTATGCGGTCAGCTTCTCGGGCTTCTATCTGGCCATGTTCCTCGTCCTCGCCGCGCTCATCCTGCGGCCCGTGGGCTTCAAATACCGCTCGAAGAAGCCCGATGCCACATGGCGCTCGCGCTGGGATTGGGCGCTGTTCGTCGGCGGGTTCGTGCCTGCGCTGGTGTTCGGCGTCGCGGTCGGCAATGTCCTGACCGGCATCCCCTTCCGGCTCGATAGCGATCTGCGCTCCTTCTACGAGGGCAGCCTGCTCGGCCTGTTCCATCCGTTCTCGCTGGTCGCCGGGCTGCTCTCGGTCGCCATGATCGTGCTGCACGGCGCGAGCTGGCTTGCGATCAAGATCGAACGCGGCGTCGTGCATGACCGCGCGCGCGCCTTCGGCAAGGTCGCGGCGGTCGCGTCGATCCTGCTGTTCGCGCTGGGCGGGGTCATGGTCGCGAAAATGGGCATGGGCTTCCGCCTGACCCATGCGGCCGATCCGCTCGGCCCGTCCAATCCGCTGCTGTCGGGAACGGTCGCGGCGCCGGGGGCCTGGCTCAACAATTATGGCGCCCATCCCTGGATGCTGATCGCCCCGATCCTCGGCTTCGCGGGGCCGCTGCTGGCGTGGATCGGCATCCGCAAGGGCCGCGAGGTTCTGGCCTTTGGCGGCTCATCGATCGGCGCGATCGGCATCATCGCGACCGTGGGCCTCTCGATGTTCCCGTTCATCCTGCCCAGTTCGATCGACCCGGCCTCGAGCCTGACGGTCTGGAACGCCTCGTCCAGCCATGTGACTTTGTTCATCATGCTGGCCGTGACGGTGATCTTCCTGCCGATCATCCTGCTCTACACCGCCTGGGTCTACAAGGTCCTGTTCGGCCGCATCACGCTGCGCGATGTCGACACCAACCCCGACTATTACTGAAAGGACGACTTTCCATGTGGTATTTCAGTTGGATTCTGGGCGTGGGCCTCGCCGTCGGGTTCGGTATCCTCAACGGCATGTGGCATGAATTCCACGCCGATCCCGATGAGGACATTGCGGCCTGACCGCGACGGATCATGATTGCCATCGGCCCTCTCGCGCTCGCGTTGGAACGGCTGTTCGCGATTCTCGGGATCATCGCCTTCCTGGCGGCGGCGAACTGGATAGGCCGCCGTCGCGGCGTGGATTGCGATACGGCCGCGTGGCGGGCATTGCTCGCTGGCCTCGTTGCAGCTCGCGCGGGTTTTGTGGCGCAGAACTGGCATGCCTTCGCCATCGAACCCGCAACCATCCTCTATGTCTGGCAAGGAGGTTTCTCGCCGCTCCCCGGTCTGGTGACTGCCGCAATCGTGCTGGGCGTGTCACTACGGCGATCTCGCGCCCTAGCACCTTTGACACTCGTCTTCGCGGGCTGCGTCGCGGTCACATCCGGCGCCACGGCAGCGGCCCTTGCCTCGGCGCAGCGACCTCTACCGCAAGGAATCGTTCTCCAGTCGCTGGACAGCGGAACGAGCCTGCTCGACGATCGCCGGGGCAAGCCGTTCGTCGTCAATCTCTGGGCAACCTGGTGCCCGCCGTGCCAGCGTGAAATGCCGATGATGGTCGTAGAAGCGGCACACTCGGCCGTGCCGATCCTGCTTGTCAATCAGGGCGAGGATGCAGACAACGTACGTGCGTGGCTGGACAGCAAGCGCCTTGAAGCGGCGCACGTCCATCTCGACCGCGACCTGCGCATAGCTGCCGCGACCGGCTCGGCCGGGCTTCCCGCGACGCTGTTCGTCGACAGCAAAGGCGTGATCCGTGCGCTCCATGTCGGTGAAATCTCGCGGGCCGCCCTGCTCGCGGGACTACGCGATCTGAAGTAGAGTTTCGATCAAGGAGAAGACCATGACCAGACAAGTGAATATTGGAATCGGCGAGGAAGATCGGGTTGCGATTTGCGAAGGCCTGAGCCGCCTCCTGGCGGACACCTACACTCTCTATCTGACCTCGCACAACTTTCACTGGAACGTGACCGGGCCGATGTTCAACAGCCTCCATGCCATGTTCATGACGCAATATACCGAGTTGTGGAACGCGATCGACCCGATCGCCGAACGCATCCGCTCGCTCGGACAGCCCGCACCCGGTTCCTACGCGCAGTTCGCCAAACTCAGTTCCCTGCCCGACGCGCCGGAAGTGCCGCCGAAGGCGCTCGACATGGTCGACATCCTCGCCAAGGGGCATGAAGCGGCCGCCCGCACGGCGCGCACGCTGTTCCCTCTGGTCGAGAAGGCGAGCGACGAGCCGACCGCGGACCTGCTCACCCAACGGATCGGCGTGCATGAGCAGGCCGCATGGATGCTGCGCGCCCTGCTCGAAGAGTAAGACACGCTCAACGACTGGCCCCGGCCGCGCAATCTCTGCGAGGCCGGGGCCGTTAGCGAACTGCCGCCATTGAAAGGACGAGACCTTGGCTACGTCAAAGCTGGCAAACATCCTCCTCGATGCGCTCGAAGACGAGCGGAAGGCGGAGGCGACCTATGCCGCCGTGATCGAA
Source organism: Sphingobium cloacae (assembly GCF_002355855.1). NCBI lineage: Bacteria > Pseudomonadati > Pseudomonadota > Alphaproteobacteria > Sphingomonadales > Sphingobiaceae > Sphingobium > Sphingobium cloacae. Next base: position 461,735 of record NZ_AP017655.1, on the reverse strand, counting down.
AAGTTCGGCCCTGTCCGGCCCTTTTCCAACATCATAGAGGCCGAACAGCGCCATGCCGCCGCACTTGAGCGCCAGCTTGCCCGGCTGGGCATCGACGTACCGCCCGATCCATGGACGGGGAAAGTGGCGGCACCAGCTTCTCTCGCGCAGGCTTGCGAAAGCGCGGTCCAGGGCGAGATCGAGAATATCGCGCTTTACGACCGGCTGATCCCGATGGTCGACGACCCCGCGGCGCGCCAGGTGATGGAAAACCTGCAGGCCGCCTCGCGCGAGCGCCACCTTCCAGCTTTCAGGCAATGCCTGGAGCGGGAACGCGATCGCCGTTCGTGACGGCCTCCCTCAATCGCGATCACTCAGGCACAGGCTGCTTTTGGGATCCGTAATCGACGGTGGATGGCATCGACAGAGGGCGCGAGGCATGACCTGTCGGCGTCAGCGCCTTTGGCGTTCCTCGAACAGCTGCGCTTTCTCGTACATTTCCTTCGCCTCGGCGAGGCACACATCACGTCTGTTCAGATAGACATCGCTGTTTCGGACTGCCGGCTTGAGATCCGGTTTCGGAATCATTCCATAAGCCTTTGTGTTCTCGATGGACGCTGAACCTCGGCGAGCGCGACCTCGTCGCTCACTCCATGACCGCGGGCGAGATAGTCCTGCGATCCCATTTCGTTGAGGCGCGAGATCGTCCGCTCGAACTCGAAGGCGTCGTCTGCCGCGCAATACAGCGCGTCGGGTTCGCGATCGGCGGAAGCCAGCAGCTTGACGCCATTTTCATAGAAGGCGTCGATCAGTGTCTTGAATCGCGCCGCTTCCGATTTCCGGTTTGCGTCGAGAACGGGGATCCCGACCAGGATCACGGTGTGATAGCGGTAGGCCAATGCAAGATAATCGGGAATGCCGCGCGGTTCGCCGCATAGCCGCTTGAATGAGAAGACGGCCACGCCTTTCAGCGACTTGGGCACGAACAGTTCTCGTCCGCCCTTGATTGCCAGTGTTTCGGAGGGAACATGCTCCCGGTCCTCGACCGGAAAATCGGTCAACCGGAAGAACGCCCGGCTCAGGGCTTCCGTCGCCGCATCGCCATTGGGCACGTGCCAGGTCTGGAACCCTCCAAGGCGCTGCATGCGATAGTCAGTCGGCCCATCCAGGGTGAGCACATCGAGCCGATCCTTGAGGAGCGCGATGAATGGCAGAAAATGTTCGCGGTTGAGGCCGTTCTTGTAGAGGTCCTGAGGCGGCCGGTTGGATGTAGCGACCACGGTAACGCCATGTCCGATGATCCGGGTAAACAGCCTCGACAGGATCATCGCGTCAGCCGAATTGGTTACGATCATTTCGTCGAAGGCGATCAGCCGCGCTTCGGCCGCGATGGCATCGGCGACCGGCAATATCGGATCGCCGGTCTCCTTGGCGCGTTCGGAGCGTAGCCGGTCATGCACCTCCTGCATGAACTCGTGGAAGTGGACGCGCCGTTTCCCGGCGATCTCGACGCAGTCGAAGAAGAGATCCATCAGCATCGATTTGCCGCGGCCGACCCCTCCCCAGAGATAGACTCCCCGCACGGGATCGGGTTTGCGCCTGACGAAACGCGACAGGAGGCCCTGACGGCGCGCCTGTGCTTCCAATTCCGCAACCGCCTTGCCGAAACGCAGAGCGACCTGCCGCTGGGCGTCGTCAGGGCGCAGCTGACCCGTTGAAATGGCGTTCACGTAACGCGTCAGGACTTTGCTCTGAGGCAAGACAAAGTTCTCCGGCAAAAAGTTGAATTTGAGAAGTCGCGCATCGGCCCGACAGCCTCATACCCTGGTCAATCTCGAGACTGGCCACGGCCGAAGCTGAAGATCATGTATCGGCGTCGTCCGGAATTGCTCCCGGGCGTTCCCTGCGAAACCCATGCATGCCGAACCACCACTGCAAGGCAATGATGGCTCCCTTGGCGGGCTGAAGCAGCCCGACCATCAGGAGCAACGCCAACGGAAGCAGGATCGCCATCAACATCGGCACGGACATTTCCGCGCGACTGGTCACGGCGATAATGAGCGGCGCCATCAGATGCCCCGTCACGAAGATCGAGACATAGGCCGGGAAATCATCAGCTTGCTGATGCGTCCAGTCCTGGCCGCATTGCGGGCAATGAGGGATCGGTTTCAGGAACCGCATGAACAGGCGCGCCTCGCCGCACCGGGGGCATCGCCCGCGCAACCCGCGCAGGATCGCGGCCCAACCTGTGACCGGCAAGACAAGCTTGCCGGTTACCGATCCCTGTTCATGAGCGGGCATGGATTCTGGCTTTTCGTGAAACTTGTCAAAGGGGAACCGGATGAGGTCAGGCATCGAACCATCCGGGAGGGGCCGCCGCGCGGATGCTTTCGTCGACATGAGCGACAAACTGCGTGAAGTTGCGCTTGAAGCGGTCGACCAGGGAACGCGCCGTGCCGTCATAGGCGGCCCCATCAGCCCAGGTGGAACGCGGGTCGAGAATACTCGAATCCACACCCTCTACAGCAACGGGGACCACGAAGCCGAAGTTGGGATCGGTGCGGAACTGTGCGCCTTCGAGAGTCCCGGAAAGCGCAGCATTGAGCAGTGCGCGCGTCACCTTGATCGGCATCCGCGATCCCGTTCCATATTGGCCGCCGGTCCAGCCGGTGTTGACCAGCCAGCAATCGACATTCCCCGCGGCGATACGCTTGCGAAGCAGATTGCCGTAGACGCTGGGATGCCGCGGCATGAACGGCGCGCCAAAGCAGGTCGAGAACGTCGCTTCGGGTTCGGTGACACCGAGTTCGGTGCCCGCGACCTTGGCTGTGTAGCCGGACAGGAAATGATACATCGCCTGTTCGGGCGTTAGCTTCGCGATGGGCGGGAGCACGCCGAAGGCATCGGCCGTCAGCATGATGATGTTCTTCGGCACCGGCCCCATGTTCTCGGCGGAGGCATTGGGGATGAAGTGGATCGGATAGGCGCCCCTGCTGTTCTCGGCGAGCGAGGCGTCGTCGAGGTCGAGTGCGCGGGTTTCCGGATCCATGACGACATTCTCGAGGATCGTACCGAAGCGGCGGGTGGTCGCATGGATTTCAGGCTCCGCCTCGGCCGAGAGACGGATCATCTTGGCGTAGCAGCCGCCTTCGAAATTGAAGACGGCGCTGTCCGACCAGCCATGCTCGTCGTCGCCGATCAGCGTGCGCGAAACATCAGCGGACAAAGTGGTCTTGCCGGTGCCCGAGAGGCCGAAGAAGATCGCGGTGTCGCCATCGGGACCGATGTTCGCCGAACAATGCATCGGCATGACGCCCTTTTGCGGCAGCACATAGTTCAGCACCGAGAACACCGCCTTCTTCATCTCGCCGGCATAGCCGGTGCCGCCGATCAGGATCAGCCGGTGGGTGAAATCGATCGCGATGATGGTTTCCGACCGGCAGCCATGGCGTTCGGGATCGGCGCGGAAGCCGGGCAAGTCGATGATGGTGTAATCCGCCGTGAAATGCGTGAGTTCATCCGCCGTCGGCCTAACCAGCATGGTGCGCACGAAATGCGAGTGCCAGGCCAGTTCCGTGACGACCCGGACTCCGACACGGAATTCCGGCTGCGAGCCGCCGAACAGATCCTGGACGAAGACGTCGTCGAGTGCGGCAAGATGCTTGAGGAAATCCTCGCGCAGATTGGCGAAGGCTTCTTCCGACATCGGCTTGTTGGAAGCCCCCCACCAGACATCATCCCTGGTGACCTCATCACGGACGATGAATTTGTCCTGGGCCGAACGGCCGGTATGTTTTCCGGTTTCAACCACGAAGGCGCCATGCTCGGACAGGCGGCCTTCACCGCGCCGCAAGGCGATCTCGACGAGTTCGGGCGTATCGAGATTTTCGTGAAGCGTCCCACCGGATTTGACCGTGATGTCCAAAGCTGCGGGGATCTGCGTGATTTTGCTGTGTGGCCTTTCGGATCGGGTTGGAAGGAAGCAGGCGGATCGGGCGTCGCCCGAACCTGTTCCGACGGGAAGTTTCAGCCTGAGCTTCGGGCGCCGAAGACGATCGGGTTGCGACACCGGACTCGCCGCCGCCGGGGCATCCGATGGCGGCGCCTGTCGACCTGCACCTTTGCGGCGGTGCTTTTTCTCCACGATCATTTGCTCATCTCCGATCTGGAGGCTCGAAGGTCGCAGCCCTCAAGACCATCGGCTTTCTCAGACGCGGAAATACCTCACCCCGACAAAGCGCGTGTGATCGATTATCCGGTACAATGCACATATACAACTCCCTCCTAATTTGTTAAGAGTGATATTTGATGTATTAAACATCATGGAGCCAACATGATCACGTCGCAGCAAATGCGCGCCGCGCGCGCCCTCCTCGGACTTGATCAACGCCAGCTCGCCGCGCTGGCCGGCCTCTCCCTGCCGACCATCCAGCGCATGGAATCATCCGATGGCCAAGTGCGCGGTGTGGTCGACACGCTGGTCAAGGTGATCACCGCGCTGGAAGGCGCAGGCATCGAACTGCTGGGCGAGAATGCGCCCAGCACGGGCGTGGGCCGCGGTGTGCGTCTGCGCGAAACGACCGCGGGAAAGTCCGGCGGCCAGGGGCAGTCGCTTCTCTATGACAAGGCGGAGGAACCGGTCAGGTGAGCGCGAAAGCCTATACGCCCAAGCTCATCACGACCTTGCGCGAAGGGTACACCGCTCAGACCTTCCGCGCCGACGCCATAGCGGGCCTGACGGTCGCGATCGTCGCGCTGCCTCTTGCCATGGCCCTGGGCATCGCCAGCGGCGCTTCTCCCGACAAGGGGCTTGTCACGGCCGTGGTGGCGGGGTTCCTGATTTCCGCGCTCGGCGGATCGCGGGTCCAGGTCGGCGGACCCACGGGCGCCTTTGTCGTCGTCATTTTCAATGTTATCGCCCAGCACGGCTATGATGGGCTGCTGATCGCGACGCTCCTGGCAGGCATCATCCTCATTGCCGCCGGTGCGTTTCGCCTCGGGCAGATGATCAAATTCATCCCCCATCCGGTCGTCACCGGATTCACCGCGGGGATCGCCGTTATCATTGCCTCGAGTCAGGTGAAGGACTTCCTCGGGCTCTCGATGACCGAGGTCCCGGCTGAGTTCCTGCCCAAATGGCAGTCCTATCTCGCCGCTCTGCCGAGCACCAGTTGGGCAACTCTAGGCGTCGGGGTCGGAGCACTTGCGACCATCATCGTGCTGCGCAAACTCGCGCCCAGACTGCCCGGGTTCCTGATCGCGGTCGTGGTAAGTTCCCTCGCCGTCGCTCTGCTCAAGCTCCCGGTCGACACTATCGGCTCCCGCTTCCCGGACATTCCTTCCGGCCTGCCGATGCCGTCCCTGCCGGAATTCACCTTCGCCAAGATCAATGCGGTGATGCCTTCGGCATTCACCATTGCATTTCTCGCCGGCATCGAAGCCCTGCTGTCGGCCGTCGTCGCCGATGGCATGGCCGGAACGCGGCATCGCTCCAACCAGGAATTGATCGGCCAGGGCGTCGCCAATATCGGATCCGCCCTGTTCGGTGGGCTACCCGCGACGGGCGCGATTGCGCGTACCGCCACCAATATCCGCTCCGGGGCCAGAACCCCGGTTGCCGGAATCATGCATGCCGTGTTCCTTCTTCTGTTCATCCTGTTCGCCACGGACCTGATGGCATTCGTACCCATGGCCGCGCTTGCCGCGATCCTGTTCATGGTCGCCTGGGGCATGAGTGAATATGAGCGGTTCATTGCCTTGCTGCACATGCCCAACAGCGACCGGGCCGTGCTGCTACTGACATTCGGCCTGACGGTACTGGTGGATCTCACCGTCGCAATCGGCGTCGGCGTAACTCTGGCCTCGCTCCTCTTCATGGCCCGCATGAGCGAGGCTGTCGAGGTCGACAGCAGCGGCCGGCAGGACATCGATCTCGATTCCGAAGACGTTCACCAGCGCGACGCGTTGCCGGAGGGTGTCGAGGTGTTCCGGATCACCGGCCCGTTCTTCTTCGGCGTAGCAGGCGAACTGCTCGATACGCTGCGCCGCGTCGGTCAGTCGCCCAAAGTCATCATCCTGCGCATGCGGCTCGTTCCCCTGCTCGATGCAAGCGGCGTCCAGGCGCTCGAACAGTTCATCGAACAAGCGCGCGTCGCCGGCGCAACGGTCGTGTTGTCCGGCGTGCAGCCGCAACCGAAGTCGATGCTTGCGCGCGTTCACCTGGAAGCTGGTTCGGACAAGCTTTTCTATGCCGCGGACTTCGCCAGCGCCCAGTCGCTCGCGGTCAGCTTGCTCGAAGCGCCCAAAACTCAGCCGCACTGATCGGCGCACCCTGCTGCGGTTCGGGCGAACATATTGTCGAAAGGAAGGAAATTTGAACGACGTCGTGATCCTGTCGGGTGTGCGCACCGCTATCGGGGATTTTGGAGGCAGCCTTAAGGACGTCGCGCCGTGGGAGCTTGGCCGCATCGTCATTGCCGAAGCCATCAAGCGGGCCGGAATCGAACCAGGCCATGTCGAGCATGTTGTCCTTGGCCAGGTCATTCAAAGCGAACCCAGCGATGCATATGTCTCGCGAATTGCCGCTATCGCGGCGGGGATTCCCGATCGGACCCCGGCGCTCACCCTGAACCGCCTTTGCGGATCGAGTGTGCAGGCGATTATTTCCGCCGCCCAAATGATCGCATTGGCCGAGTGTGACATCGCCGTTGCTGGCGGTGTCGAGAGCATGAGCCAATCCCCACACGTTCTCAAGGGCCTGCGCTGGGGGCGCAGGATGGGCGATGAAATGATGATCGACGCGATGAACGCGACGCTGAGCGATCCGTTCGGTGCAGGTCACATGGGGGTCACTGCCGAGAACGTTGCCGAACGTCATGGCATCACCCGGGCCGAGCAGGACGCGCTGGCGGCCGAAAGCCATCGCCGGGCAGCAAGAGCACAGCAGGAAGACCGTTTTCGCGAGCAGATCGTTTCCGTCGAGGTCAAGGGCCGTAGCGGCACCTTTATGTTCGAGGCCGACGAGCATGTGCGCACCGACGTTTCCAGCGAAGGCCTCGGCGCACTCACGCCCATCTTCCGCAAGGATGGCGGGACCGTAACGGCGGGCAACGCCAGCGGCATCAACGACGCTGGCGCGGCTCTGGTGCTGGCTTCCGCCGCCGCCGCCGAGAGACACGGCCTGACACCCCGCGCCAGGGTTGTAAGCTGGGGACATGCCGGTGTTGCCCCCGAAGTGATGGGGCTCGGTCCCGTCGAAGCCGTGCCCATCGCCCTCAAGCGGGCCGGACTATCGCTTGACGACATCGACGTGATCGAGGCGAACGAGGCTTTTGCCGCGCAGGCTTGCGCGGTCGCCAAACTGCTCGATTTCCCGCCCGAGAAGGTCAATCCCAATGGCAGCGGCATTGGACTTGGGCATCCCGTCGGGGCAACCGGCGCCATCATCACCATCAAGGCGCTTTACGAGCTCGAGCGTATTGGCGGCCGCTACGGGCTTGTGACCATGTGCATTGGCGGCGGACAAGGCATTGCACTCGTGATCGAGCGATTGCCGAGCCAGGATGCGTAAGAGGCGAGCATGAGCGAACCGGATCGGACAGGCAGACGGCCCAGCTCCCTGGATATCGGCAGAGCGCAGCGCGCGCTGGTCCAACTGGCCGCCATGCTGGCGGCCCTTGCCGGCGCGATCAATGCAGCCGGCTTTCTGGCATTCGGGCACGTCTTCCTTGCCTCGCCCGAGGCCAACGCCACTGTTCTGGGCACGAGCCTTCCCGGTGGCTTTGGTATCACGAAATTTGTGGGCGGAATGATCTTCAGCTTCGTGGGGGGTGTGGTCCTCACGACCTTGATTACGCACTGGCTAGGCCGGTACCGGCGCACAATCGCGCTCGTTTGTACCGCAATCGCGTTGGCCGCCGCCTATCTGACATTCCTCTCGCATCTGGCGATCATCCCGGCCGTGCTGATCGCGATGGCCATGGGTAGTGCTCATTGCACTTTTGAGAGGGATGATCCCGACCTGCAGGAGGCTATTTCGCCCTCCACGCAGGTCGTGCGGTTCGGGGAGGCATTGGCCGGCGGACGGCATCACGCGAACTATCGCCAGCTTGGCTTGCATGCATCCTTTTGGCTGGTCTTCCTTATTGGCGGGCTCGCAGGCGCTGTTGCGTGGATCACGCTCGACGCCAGAGCCTTTGCCGTGGCTGCCCTCGTCGCCGCATTGCTGGCAATGCGCGCCTGGCTGATTGAACGCGATCTGTTCGGTGCCTGACGCACATTCCTGACCGATGGAGAACTCCATGAGCGAAGATGAATATGTCTACGATGAAGAATCCGGTGAATGGATGGCTGCATCCGAACTGAAGGAACGGCGCGCCACCGCGGACCGGATCGAAGTCCGCGATGCCGTGGGCAACCTGCTTGCCGACGGCGACCAGGTCACGTTGATCAAGGATCTGGTCGTCAAGGGCGCCGGCCAGACTCTGAGGCGGGGAACGCTGATAAAGTCGATCCGCCTCACGGATGACCCGCAGGAAATCGACTGCCGGTATGAAGGCATCAAAGGTTTGGTGCTTCGTGCGGAATTTGTCCGCAAGCGCAGCTGACCGGTTATTGCGGTTGTTCGGCGCAAAGCTTCTTGAGAAGGATCAAGGCATTTTTCTCATCTCGCTGGCAATATGAAAATTGATGGGAGGTTCGCCATGAGTACAACCGATATCCGTAACCGCTTCTCTTCCCTGTCGATCACTCTGCACTGGCTCATGGTGCTGCTGATCTCGGTCGTTTACGCTACCATTCTCCTGCGGGAGAACTATCCCAAGGGAACCGACATCCGCGAGGGGCTGAAAACCTGGCATTTCATACTCGGACTCACCGTTCTGGCGCTGGCGATCATCCGCCTGCTGGCACGCCTCAGCCAGCGCACCCCCCCGATCACGCCGGAACCGCCGTCATGGCAGACGCTTTTAGCCAATGCGACGCATCTCGCACTCTACGCGTTCATGCTGGCGATGCCCTTGGCGGGCTGGGTGATCCTGAGTGCGTCGGGCAAGCCGATTCCATTCTTCGGTCTGGAACTGCCGGCTCTTGTCGGCCAGAGCAAAGCCCTGGCGGGACAGATGAAGGATTGGCACGAGACAGTCGGGACCATCGGATATTTCCTGATCGGCTTTCACGCCCTTGCCGCTCTCTTCCATCATTACATCGTCAAGGATGATACCTTGCGCCGAATGCTGCCGGGCCGAACCTGATGGCAAAGCACTCTGGCGATCACGGCGCCGCTGAGCGGTAGGCGACAGCTGCCGCAGCGCTGTAAAATCGGGCCAGCGCAAGCGCGCGCAAGATCGTCATGGGTGCAGACCTCGCTGCGCGCCCTCCCCGCCTTTGATCGCACGCGCCAGGGCTGCCTCCTCCCACCGGATCGAAAAGGCGCCCCGAAGCTGGCCGGAAGCAAAACCCGTCGCCTGATCTGCGGGATAATGCGCGCGGATCGCCGCCATCACCTCCGGGGCGACATTCTCGCCATGGCAAGCGAGGCACATGGGCATGGTCGGTATGGCGCGCATATAGCGATATTGCCCGCCCTCATACGCCGACCAGCGCCTGGGCTTGCCGTCGACGCCAAACGGCGCGGCGGCCCAGCTCTCCATGACGCGGCGTTCGGTAGCGTCAGGACTGGCAGCGGGATTACGCGTGCGCAGCGCCGTGCGCCGGACGGTCGCTCCGCTTTCCTCGGAGATCTGCGCGGCGAGCGCGGGCGCTATGCTCGAACAGACGCTGATCGCGCCTTGCGGACCATCCGCCGCCATCGCGGCGGTCAGCGCGCTCAATAATTCCTTCTGGAAGCGGTCGGCCAGGATATCGGAGCGCGCTTGTGCCTCCTGCACCATCACCGCCGGATCCGACGGCGGCTCATTCGAGGCGCAAGCCCCGAGAGAGACCATGGACAGGAGCGGAAGGACGGCGCGTCGCATCGGATTTCTCAGGATTGTCCAGCACCGGGACCGAAGCGATCGCAGAGCATGTCGATCAACTTGCGGACGTCGCTGTCAGCAAGGCTGTAGTAGATCGTCGTCGCCTCGCGCCGGGTCTTGACCAGACCCCCTTCTCGCAATTTCCCCAGATGCTGGGACACGCTGGATTGCGATTGCCCGCACAACTCCACCATCTCCCCGACGGAGAATTCGCCCTGGGTCAGCCGGCACAGGATCAGCAGACGCTGTTCATTGGCCAGCAGCTTCAGCACGCTCGCCGCATGGGCGGCGTGCTCGGCGAGTTGTGCAAGGGGCGTCTCAAGCGGCATCATCTGGTCGCGGGTTTCCCATCATCTCGAAGCACGATGTAAATGGCCGGAATAACCAGCACGGTCAGCAGCGTCGAGGACGCAAGGCCGAACAGCAGCGAGATCGCCAAACCCTGAAAGATCGGATCGGTCAGGATCACGGCCGCGCCAATCATCGCCGCGGCGGCCGTGAGAACGATCGGCTTGAACCGGATCGTGCCGGCTTCCAGCAGCACGTCGCGCAGCGATTTGTCCGGCGTGGCCGAATGGCGGATGAAGTCGACCAGCAGGATCGAGTTGCGCACGATGATACCGGCGAGCGCGATGAACCCTATCATCGAGGTTGCCGTAAACGGTGCACGGAACAGCATGTGGCCAATGACGATCCCGACCAGCGTGAGCGGCACCGGCGTCAGGATCACGAGCGGCAGGCGGAAGCTTTTGAACTGCGCGACGACGATGATGTAGATCGCCAGCAGCGCGACCATGAAGGCGCCGCCCATGTCGCGGAACGTGACCCAGGTGATCTCCCATTCGCCATCCCAGAGCAGGGACGGCACGCTCTCATCCTCGGGCTGACCGTTGAGACGGATTTCCGGCTTCTGGAGGCCCTTGGCCGCCCAGTCATAGGCATCGACCGCGCGGTTCACTTCGATCATGCCGTAGATCGGCGCTTCATAGGCTCCGGCCAGCTCGGCCGTGACCATGTCGGCATATCGACCGTCACGGCGGAAGATCGCAGGACTCCCCGTCTCGGTGCGCGCTTCGACCACCGCGCCAAGGTCGATGAGCTGGCCGCCCGGCGTCTGTGCGACAGGCATACTCGACAAGGCTTGCGTCCAGCTGCGGTCCTTCTGTTCCAGCGCGATTGTAATCGGTAGTGGGCTGCGGCCATCGCCGCGCGGCGCGTAGCCGACAGTCTGGCTCCCCATGAGCATACCGATGCTGTCGGCGACCTGCCGCTGGGAAAGGCCGTAATAATCGAGCCGGTCGCGCTGCACGTCGAGGCGGAGCTTCGGGCGCGCCTCGCCGAAGCTGTTGTCCACGTCGACGATGAAGGGGACGGACTTGAAGATCTTTTCCAGCTCGGACGCTGTCTTCTGGCGCGTGACTTCGTCGGGGCCATAGACCTCGGCCAGCAGGGTCGCGAGGACGGGCGGTCCTGGAGGCGTCTCGACCACCTTGATAGATGCGCCATTGGGCAAGCGCAGCGCCTTCAGCCGCTGGCGCAGGTCGAGCGCAATCTGATGGCTGGACCGGCTGCGATCCCCCTTGGGCAGCAGCGTCACCATCACATCGCCCTGCTCGGGCTGCGAGCGCAGGAAATAATGGCGGACAAGGCCGTTGAAGTTGAACGGCGCCGATGTGCCGACATAGGCCTCCATCGCCGTCGCTTCGGGCAAGCCTCGCACCACGCCGGCAACATCTTCCAGCACGCGGCCCGTGTTTTCGAGCGCGGTGCCTTCGGGCATATCGACCACGACCTGAACCTCCGACTTGTTGTCGAAGGGCAGCAGCTTCACGGTAACGGCCTTGAAATAGAACATCGAGCAGGCGACCAGTGTCGCCACGCCCACCGCGATCAGGAAATTGCGGGCGGACTTCTTCGTATCGATGACGCGATGCGCGACACGGGCATAGAGCTGCCCCAGCTTGCCGCCGCTCTCGTCATGGCCGTGGCCAGAGCCGAGCGTCTTGCGGGCAAAACGGATCATCAGCCACGGCGCAATGACCACGGCGACGAAGAAGGAAAAGATCATCGCCGCCGACGCATTGACCGGGATGGGAGCCATGTAGGGGCCCATCAGGCCGGAAACGAACAGCATCGGCAGCAGCGCCGCAACCACGGTCAATGTCGCGACCACCGTGGGATTGCCGACCTCCGCCACCGCCTCGATCGCGGCCTGGGTACGGTTGCGGTCATCGTCCATCGCCCAATGGCGCGCGATATTCTCGATCATGACGATCGCGTCGTCGACGAGGATGCCGATCGAGAAGATCAGCGCGAACAGGCTGACGCGGTTGATGGTGTAGCCCATGAGGTTCGAGGCGAACATGGTCAGCAGGATCGTCGTCGGAATGACCACGGCGGTCACGCCCGCCTCGCGCCACCCGATCGCGAAGCCGATCAGCACGACGATGGAGACGGTCGCCAGCGCCAGATGGAACAGCAGCTCGTTGGCCTTCTCGTTCGCCGTCTCGCCATAGTTGCGGGTGACGGCGACCGTGACGTCATCGGGGATGAGCTTGCCTTTCAGGCTCTCGACGCGCTCGAGGATCGCATCGGACACCACCACGGCATTGGCGCCGGCGCGCTTGGCGAAGGCGATGCTGACGGCGGGGGCGCTATGCCACTTGCCGTTTTCCTCCTTCGCCCAGCGCCACGCCCGCGCCTGATCCTCGCGCGGCCCCTGCGTTACGCTGGCAACGTCGCGCAGATAGACGGGCGAGCCGGAGGCAGAGCGCACGGTCAGAAGTCCGACCTCCTGCGCCGATGACAGGGTGCGGCCCGCCGTGACGCCGACCGCCTTGCCGTCCTCGCGGATATTACCCAGCGGAAAGGACCGATTGGCCTGGCTCGCGGCCTCGATCACGCTCCCCAGCGGCACGCCATACTGGCGGAGCCTGGCCGGATCGGGCGCAATGCGGATTTCCTCGGGGCGGCCACCGACGAGGAAGCTGATCCCGACATTGTCGACCTTGGCGATCTCGGTGCGCAGCTTCGCGGCGAGTTCGTAGAGGCTGGCATCGTTCCACTGCCCTGCCGCGCCGGGCTTGGGGGCAAGGGTCAGGACGACAGCGGGAACGTCGTTAATGCCGCGCACCGTCACCTTGGGATCGGGGATGCCGACCGGCTTACGATCCCAATTGGCGCGCAGCTTCTCCTCGATGCGGATCGCTGCATCCTCCGGGTTCGACCCGACGAGGAAGCGCGCCGTCACCATTACGCCATCGTCCTGCGCCTGGGTATAGACATGCTCCACCCCGTCGACGCTCTTGACGATGGTTTCGAGCGGAATGCCCACCAGCTCGGTCGCATCGGCGGCGGACAGGCCGGGCGCCATCACCTGAATGTCCACCATCGGCACGCTGATCTGCGGTTCCTCCTCCCTTGGGATGGAAAGAAGAGCCAGCAGACCGACAGCGATCGCCGCCAGCAGAAACAGCGGCGTCAGGGGGGAAGCGATAGTGGCCCTGGTGAGGCGACCGGAAACACCGAGATTCATGGCCGCGGAGCCTTGGCCGGCTTACCGGGGGCGAACAGCACGTCGCCGGCGGCCGCACCGCTCAATATCTCGACCAGGGCGGGATCGGCCGTCGGCGCGATCTGGACCGGCACCATGCTGAGCCGCTTGCCTTCCGCGACGATCTGCACCTGATCCATGCCATAGCGCGTGGTGATGAAGGAGCGCGGCACGACCAGCGCCTTGCGCGTGCCGATCTCGACCGACGCGCTCACGCGGCGGCCGATGAATTGGGTGGAAAGCCCAGGCAAAGTCGCATCGACGCGGACCTGGCCGCCAGTGATCGCGGGATAGACCTGCGCCACACTGCCTTCGCGCTGCCCGGACGGCATATCCGCTTCATTGACGATCACGCGCGCACCGGGATGGACCTGTCCGGCAACCGACTCCGGCAGCATCAACCGCAGCACCGGCGGCCCCGCGGTAACCGTCGCGATCGACATGCCCGGCGCCACCGGTGATCCGGCGGGAATATCGGCGCGAAGCACCCGACCGCTCGCCGGGGCGATCACCGCCCCCTGCCCCGCGACGCTGACGCTTGCGCCCTGCTGCGCCCGAGCGGCAGCAACCTGCGCATCGGCCGCGCGCGCGGCCGCAACGGCCTGATCCAGGCGCGCCTTGGCATAGACGCCTTGGCCATAGAGATCGCGAATGCGGGCGAGATCGGCATTGGTCCGCGCGGCTTCGGCCTGGGCGGCGGCGGTCTGGGCGCCATAGGCGCTTGTCTCATAGCCGAGCCGCGAATCGACGATCATGCCGATCCGCTGGCCCTTTTGCACCGTGTCGCCGGCACGGACGGAAAGCGACGTGAGGATGCCGGGGATGCGGGCGAGCACTTCGGCCTGGTCGCGCGTGGCGATCTCCGCGCCGACTACCTTCATGTCCGGGATTTCGGTTGCGGCGAGCCGCAGAGTTTCCCCGGCGGGTAGCGTCGCCGCCGCCTGCTCCTGCTCCGGCTTGCTCCCGCATGCCGACAGCGCCAGCGCGGCGCCCGCCAACCAGAGCCACTTGCCCCTGCCGCTCATCATGCCGCCGATACCCCTCTTTTTTGGTTCTCTTTCAGGCTCTCAATCACCAACGACCGGGAAGCCGGCGTCTTTCCACGCACCGATCCCGCCAGCGAGGTGGGTGTCGATCGCGCTCTGCGCCGCCGCGCATTGATCGAGTGCCTGGCCCGAGCGCTTTCCGCCCGCGCATTGCAGCACGACAGTCCGGCCCTTGGGATCAGGGATGTTACGAGGTGAAAAGCCCGACAGTGGCATGTTTATTGCGCCCAGTATGTGGCCGGCGGCGAACTCGCCTGTCTCGCGCACGTCGATCAGGAGCGCCTTGCCGCCCTTCAGCATGGCGTCCAGCTCGGCGGGGCCGATCTCACGGTGGGCATCACGTTTCTTGAATCCGAACATGGCAGCTTCCTCAACTTTGTTATTTGCATATAACGTGTAATGATGATATTCGTCAATGCCATTGAGACATGGAAGGATCGCAGATGGGCAAGCCTTTGATCGTGGTGCTGGGCGCGGGTCTGGGAGGCACGATCGCCTCCTATGAGATCAAGGCTGCCGTCAAAGACCGCGCCGACGTGATGACGGTATCCGATAGCGATACCTACAACTTCATCCCGTCCAATCCCTGGGTCGCCGTGCGCTGGCGCGAGCCTGAAGCCATCCAGGTCCACCTCCCTCCCGTGTTCGCCAAAAAGAAGATCGGCTTCACCTCGGTCGGCGCGAAGCGGCTGCATGCCGGCGAAAAGCGACTCGAACTCAATGACGGCTCATCCATCAATTACGATTATCTTGTAATCGCTACCGGCCCGGAACTCGCGTTCGACGAGATCGAGGGGCTGGGTCCGCATGGCGGCCATACCCTCTCCATCTGCCAGACGCCCCACGCCTCAGCCGCCGCCGATGCGTTCGATGCCTTTGCACAAAATCCCGGCCCGATCGTCGTCGGCGCGGTGCAGGGCGCGTCCTGCTACGGCCCGGCCTACGAATTCGCGATGATCCTCGACACCGAACTGCGCAAGCGCAAGATCCGCGACAAGGTGCCGATGATCTATGTGACGCCCGAACCCTATATCGGCCACCTTGGGCTCGACGGCGTCGGCGATACCAAGTCGCTGCTCGAGAGCGAGCTGCGTGATCGCCACATCAAATGGATCACCAACGCCCGCGTCACCAAGGTCGAGCCCGGCGTCATGCACGTCGAGGAAGTCGGCGAGGACGGCGCGGTGAAGAAGACGCACGACCTGCCCTTCGGCTTCTCGATGATGCTCCCTGCGTTCCGGGGCGTCCCCGCGGTCAGCAATATCGAAGGGCTGGCCAATCCGCGCGGCTTCATCATCGTCGACAAGCACCAGCGCAATCCGGCCTTCCCCGAGATATTCGCGCTCGGTGTCTGTGTCGCCATCCCGCCGACCGGCCCGACGCCGGTTCCGGTGGGCGTGCCCAAGACCGGTTTCATGATCGAATCCATGGTCACGGCGATCGCCGCCAATCTCTCGCTGGTTCTCGACGGCCAGGAGCCGACGGCGGAAGCGACGTGGAACGCGGTGTGTCTCGCCGATTTTGGCGACGGAGGCGTCGCCTTCGTCGCCCAGCCGCAGATCCCGCCGCGCAACGTCAACTGGTCGTCCAGCGGCAAATGGGTCCATCTGGCCAAGGTCGGCTTTGAGAAATATTTCCTGCGCAAGGTCCGCAAGGGCGAGAGCGAGCCCTTCTACGAAAAGCTCGCCATGCACGCGATGGGCATCCGCAAGCTGCGTTTCTGATGCCCCGGCTTCTGGTTTCCCAAGCGAAGGAGTGAGACTGATGACTCTCGATCGTGCCGTGATGGCGTTCGCCGGTTGTGTCGTACTGCTCGGCGTCGTCCTGTCGCTGACCGTGCATCCCTGGTGGATCGCGCTCACCGCCTTTGCCGGCCTCAATATGCTTCAGGCAAGCTTCACTGGTTTCTGCCCGGCTGCGATGGTGTTCAAGGCGTTCGGCGTCCGTCCGGGAACCGCCTTCAAATGACGCTCAGGCGGACGATCCCCCTCCCCCTGCTCGCCGGCCTGCTGGCGAGTGTCGCCATGCCCGCGCAGGCAACGACGCTTGAAGAAGCCATTGCGGCCGCCGTGAACCACGCGCCGGAAATCGAGGCGGCGGGGGCCGATGCCGATGCGGCCGACGCCCGGATCAGGGAAGCACGCGGCCAGGGTCTGCCAACCGCGACGCTGAGCGGGACGATCGGCTATGGACGACTCGATCCGCAGGGTTTCTTCGGGCTTCCGGCGGCCAACGTCACGCCGCGCGCGGCGCAGCTCACTATCGAACAGCCCCTCTTTATGGGCGGCAGGGTCAGCGCCGGGATCGCACAGGCGAAAGCGGGCAGCGAAGCAGCACGCGCCGGTGAAACGATGACCCGCAGCCAGATCGTTGTCGCGACGGTCCAAGCCTATGGCGACGTGCTGACCACGCACCGAATGATAGCGCTCTATGAACAGATGGTCGGCCAGATGGAGGAGATCCAGCGCCAGGCCCGGCTCCGCTTCAAGGCAGGCGAAAGCCCCAGCACCGATGTTGCGCAGGCGGCGGCGCGCCTTGCCGAAGCACAGGCAGCCCTTGAAGGCGCGCGCGGCTTTGCCATCTCGGCCGATGCGCGATTCACCAACCTCACTGGCCTTGCCCCGCAGGATCTCCAGCCCATTCCGGCAAGTCCGGTCCTGCCTGCCTCGCTCGATGAAGCGCTCGACAGCGCCCGCGGGAACAACCCGGCGCTGGCGCAAGCCGAAGCGGCATTGGATGCCGCCCAGGCCGGCGCGCGGGGCGCGCGGGCCGAACGCCTGCCCACGATCGGCGCCTTCGCCGAAGGTTCGACGGTGCGTGACCAGTTCTTTCCCGATTATCGCTCCGATGCCGCCACGGTCGGCGTGCGGGCGCGCTGGCAGATATTCGCGGGCGGGCGAGTCTCAGCCAAGATTACCGAATCCGATAGTGCGGTCAGGGCCGCCGATGCGCGTATGCGCGCCGCACGCGCCGCCGTCGATGAACAGACGATCAGCGCCTTTTCCGGGGTGCGCTCGGCCGCCCTGGTCGAAGCGGCTGCTTCCCAGCAAGCCCTTGCCGCCGGACAGGCGCGCGACAGCGTGCGCCACGAGGTTCGCGTGGGGATGAAGCCCCAGCTCGATCTGCTCGATGCCGAACGCGAGGCAACCGCCGCAGCGGTCAGCGAAGCTCGCGCGCGAAGCGATCGCATCGTCGCGGCTTACCGACTGCTTGCCCTTCTCGGACGCTGAACTTTACAGGAGACGATATGCACAAGGACTGGCCGAAAATGGCGACCGAGCTGAATGGCGCCATCAAGGAAGTGCGGCTCGGCACGCCCGACGTGATGCAGGCCTTTTCCGCCATGGCGACTGCGGCCACCAAGGCCGGGGCGCTCGATGCCAAGACCAAGGAACTGATCGCTCTTGCCATCTCGGTCGCCATCCGCTGCGACGGCTGCGTTGCCTTCCATTCGAAGGCCGCCGTCAAGCATGGCGCCACGCGCGATGAAGTGATGGAGACGATGGGCATGGCGCTCTACATGGGCGCTGGCCCCAGCCTCATGTATGCCGCGCAGGCGGTCGAGGCCTTCGATCAGTTCTCCGATCAAGCGAAACAATAATACGCCGTGAAATCGAAACAGCCGAACACTTGACCGGCAGTGCGCCGAACCGGTCGCGAATTTCGCGACCGGGAACCACGATCATGAACTGGTCGGTGGAGTACGCTCAAGTTCAACGCAAGGTTCAGGAGGCTGCACGGACCTGCGAATAGAGCCGCCGGATGTCTTCGGGTCGCGCAAGATCGTGCCCCGGATTCATCACGGCCGCCGCGCCTGCCGCGATGCCGAAGCGGAACGCTTCTTCGATCTCCCAGCCTGAGGAGATAGCAAAGACCATCGCCGAAAGGAAACTGTCGCCCGCGCCGACCGCGCTTCTGACCTCGATGTCCACTGCGGGAAGCAGGAGTTGGCGCTCGGCCGAGGCAAGGAGAGCGCCCTCGTGCCCCATCGTCACCGCCACATATTGCGCATGACCGCCCCCGACGATCTGCATGGCCGCCCGTCCCACCGACTCCGTGTCGGGAAGATCCCGACCGGTGAACTGGCGCAACTCGCCAATGCTGGGCTTGACGAGGAAGACGCCGCCTTGCTCAAGGCCTCCGCGCAGGCCAGCGCCTGAACTGTCGAGCACGACCGGTATATTGCGTTCCGTCATCATCGCGACGACCTGGCCATAGAAATCATCCGGAATGCCGGGTGAGAGCGAACCGCTCGCGACCAGATAGTCACATTGTGCCGTCTGGAGCTGATTGAGGCACTGCCGCCATTCTGCAGGTTCGACCATCGGTCCGGACGGAACGAGGCGATATTCCTTCCCGCTTTCGCGCTCGAGCACTGCGGTGGCCACCCTGGTATGCCCCTTGATCGGGATACGGTTGCGCACCAGCTGGTGCAGGTCGAGCAGACCATCGAGCGCGTGGCCGGTTGCACCGCCCGAAAGATAGTAGCTCCGCGCGTTCCCGCCGAGCCGGACATAGACACGGGCCACGTTGATTCCCCCGCCACCCGGCGAATAGAATTCTGTCTTCGTCCGCATTTTACGGGTGTGGTAGACATGATCGACTTCATAGGCGACGTCGATCGTCGGGTTCAGGGTGAGGGTCGCGATGTTCATCATGGCCGCCATTGAGGGACCCGGATGGGCTCGGGTCTATCCGGGATTTCCCTAATCGTTACGCTATCGCGGGTCCACGAATGCGAAGGCTCCGATCGAAAGGGTGCGAAGTTCTACCGGGATCGAAAGACCCGCGTTAGCAACCTGACAGCAGCAGCCACCGCCTGCGACCCAAAATCACTGGATAATAGACGAAAGGCGGGAAAATCGCGGCGTTGTCAAAAGATGCCCTCGCGCTTTCCTTATCGGTTAAATCCGATCATTGATCAAATAGGCAAGATATAGCAAGTAGGCACTCACAAACATTCCACCCTCGAACCGCGAAATTTGGCGTCCGCTGATGAATACGGGAATGCAGGCCAGCGCGACCCCCAACATGACCGGGATGTCGACCCGGATCAGTTGCGCGCTGACCTCGATCCCGTTCGACGGAAACAGGCAGGCCGCGCCGAGAATCACCAGAATATTGTAAACGCTGCTGCCGATCAGATTGCCGATCGCGATGTCGCGCTCGCCACGAATCGTCGAAATGATCGTCGTAACGAGTTCAGGAGCGGAAGTACCGATCGCAACGATCGTCAGTCCGATAAAGGCGTCCGATACGTTCCACAACCGGGCAAGCGCGACCGCACCATCCACCAGCCAGTTGGCGCCCACGACGATCACGACGAGGCCGATGGCCAGCATCGCCATTGCGGAGAAACCGTGGCGGCGGGAAAAGCGCGGCGCCGCGAATTCCCGCGCGAACTCCAGCTTCACCGTGATGCTTTCCCGCCGGGCGACGCGAATGACGGTCAGCGTGAAGGCCATTCCCATCGTGATCAAAAACAGCCCCTCAAGGCGCGAGAGCACACCGTCCCAGGCAAAGACGAGTAGCGCGGCCGACGCGATGACGATGACAGGCAGTTCCAGACGCAGCGTCTGCATCCGAATGGCAAGTGGTTGCAGCATCGCGCTGAGGCCGAGGATAAGGAGGATGTTGACGGTGTTGGTGCCGGCGATGTTGCCAACCGCGAGCGAGCCGTTTCCCTGGAGCGCCGCCTCGATCCCGACGGCGAGTTCGGGCGTGCTCGTTCCCAGCGCCACGATCGTGAGGCCGATGAGCAGCGGCGAAACGCCCAGCCGCGCGGCCAGCGCCGAGCCTCCCCTCACCAGCCACTCCGCACCAGCGATCAGGGCGGCGAGCCCCATGAGGCTGGAAACGATCGCCAGCGTCATCCGGCCGGGTTCACCTTGCGCCTGGCGGGATCGGGTACGAGGAGGACATCGCCCGGGACCGCATCAAGGATCTTGCGCGCCGTACTGCCGATCATAGCCTCATAGACGAGGCCACCGCCATGGGTTCCAACGACCGTCAGGTGACGTGCGGCATTTTCCGCACGGTCGCGAAGCAGCGCTTCGGGAACCCCGTGCTCGATCATGCGCGTGACGTTCCGGGCCGCCACATCAGACAGTCCCGCTTCGGCAAGGAACTTGTCGGCCGCAGCCTCGCCATAACCCTCGAATTGCCGTTCGATTTCCGATCGGCCGAGATAGCCCGCGAAGGGCACATCGTAGGCGTGGAAAAGGGAGATAGCCGCATCGGGAAAAAAGCGGACGGCGGTCTCCAGAGCGATCCGGGCGGGCGCGGAGAAATCTGTCGCGACCACCATGGCGCGGTAAGGCTCGAAAGCGCGGTCGCGTACGATCAGGATCGGAACGGGCGCCTTGCGGATCAGCCGGTCCACGGTATCGCCGAGCAGCATCCGGGCCAGCGGCCCATCGCGAGCCACGCCGGTGACGATCAGGCCCGCCTCGCCCTTTCCGGCGATATCGAGGACGACCGGTGCCGGCGAGCCGGTTTCGACGTGGACCGAAATGTCGATTGGCGGCGCCTCGCGAACAAGGTCGTGGTAGATGCGATGGCGCGCCGCCCGCACCGGGTCTTCGAGAGGCCGACGCCAGGACGGCAGATCGCCGAGTCGGACGGACAGCATCCCGTCTTCCGGCGGGTTCAGCGCGTGGATGACCATAAGCTCCGCCCGCCATGCCTGGGCTACCAGCAGGGCGCGATCGAAGGCGCGGTCGCAACGATGGCTGAGGTCGGTCGCGAGCGCGATGCATTTAGGGAAACCGTCACGCGTCATGGCATGTCCTCCTGATTATTAAGTTCGCTAAACCAGCCCAGTCGCCGCATCACATGCTTCTCCACCTCCAGCGACAGCATGAGAAGCATGCCGCACGCCACCAGCAACACCCAGTCCGCGAAGCCCAGCGGCTGCGAGTGGAAAATCGCGTTCATGAACGGCGCATAGGTGAAGAGCGCCTGGCCGATGACGAGAACGCCGATCGCGATCAACACGGCGGGAGTACCGATCGCGCCGCGCCATGTCAGGGACGTCATGTGGAGATAGCGGACGTTGAAGAGGTAGAAGATCTCCGCGATGATGAACATGTTGACGACCATGGTGCGCGCCATCTCCAGGCTCCGGCCTTGCGCCAGAACATGGAAAAAGATTCCGAGAGTGACGGCCGCGAACAGCACAGAGACGAGAAGGACACGCCAAAGCAGGAACGGCGAAAGCAACGGCGCGCCGCGCTCCCGTGGCCGGCGCAACATCGCACCGGGTTCCGTGGGCTCGAACGCCAGCACGAGGCCGAGCGTGGCGGCGAGGACGAGGTTCACCCAGAGGATCTGCGTCGCCGTCATCGGCAGCGCGAAGCCCAGCAGGATCGCCAATACGACCGCCAGTGTTTCACCGCCGTTCGTAGGGATTTCCCAGGAAATGACCTTGCGAATGTTGTCGTAGACCGTTCGGCCTTCGCGAACGGCGCTGACGATCGAGGCAAAATTATCGTCGAGCAGCACCATGGAAGCCGCTTCTTTCGACGCTTCGGTGCCCTTGATGCCCATGGCGACCCCGACGTCGGCCTGCTTGAGGGACGGCGCGTCGTTCACGCCGTCCCCCGTCATCGCGACGATCTTTCCCTGAGCCTGCAGCGCACGGACGATCCGCAATTTATGTTCCGGGCTGGTCCGGGCAAAGACCGAGACATCCGCGACCGCTTGCTCCAGTTCGGTGTCCGGAAGCTTTTCCAGTTCCAGCCCGGTCAGCACGCGCGGGTCGTCGGCAAGGTCGAGTTGCCGGGCGATCGCCAGCGCCGTCGCCGCATGATCGCCAGTGATCATCTTGACGCCGATTCCGGCGGACCGGCATTCGGCGATGGCGTCCTTGACCTCCGCACGAGGCGGATCGATGAAGCCGACAAGGCCCAGGAGGCACACGCCAGTCGAGAGATCTTCGAACGAGATCCGTTCGCTGCCGGCAGGCATTTCCTTCGCGCCGAAGGCGAGAACGCGCTCGCCATCGCTTCCGGCGGTAGCGATGGAACTCTCCCAATAGGAACAATTGTCGGGCGCGGTCATCGCCAAGAGCGCTTCGGGCGCGCCCTTCACGAACAGCAAGCGCGTGCCGTTGGAACCCCGGCAGAGCGTCGCCATGAACCGATGCGCGGCGTCGAAGGGAATCTCGTCGAGCCGCTCCCATTCCGCCCGCTCCTGCTCCGGATCGATGGCCGCCTTCATTGCCAGGGCGAAGAGGGCCCCCTCCATCGGATCGCCCTCGACACGCCATTCCGCACCGACCTTGCGCAGCGCGGCATCGTTGCACAGCAGCCCGCAGCGGATCAGTGGCATCGCATCGGCCATAGCCTCTGCCTGGTCCCCGGACCCGACGATCCGGATTTGACCATCGGGAACATAGCCGGATCCGCTCGCGATCATCGTATGCCGCTCGGTGATGACGCGGCGGGCCGTCATTTCGTTGCGTGTGAGCGTGCCGGTCTTGTCGGTGCATATCACCGAGGTCGCGCCGAGCGTTTCGACGGCCGGGAGCTTTCGGATGACGGCGTTGCGCCCCGCCATCCGCCGCACGCCGATCGCGAGAGTAATCGTGATGACCGCCGGCAGCCCTTCCGGCACGATCCCCACGGCGAGCGCGACCACGGCGATCAGCGCGTCGATCCAATCGTAATTCCGCGCCAGAACGGCAAAGGCGAACAGCGCAAGCCCCCCCGCGAGTACGAACCAGGTGAAGCGCCGGGCAAAACCGTCGATCTGCTTCAGCAGCGGGGTTGCCAGTTGTTCGACCGACTGGATAAGCGAACTGATCCGTCCGATCTGCGTGCGAGATCCGGTGGCAACAGCGAGCCCGCTTGCGTGCCCAGCCGCAACCATCGTGCCCGAAAAGGCCATATTACGCCGATCCGCCAAATCGGTCTGCTCGGGCAGCACCGCTTCCTGCTTTTCGGCAGCCACCGATTCGCCCGTCAGCAGCGCCTCGTCGATAAGCATTCGCCGCGCATGGAGAAGCCTGAGATCGGCGGGAACGCGATCACCGGCCTCGATCATCACGAGATCGCCGGGCACGATCTCGCGGACGGGAATCGTTTGCCTCACGCCGTCACGCACCACGCTGGCCTTGGGCGCGATCATCTGCTGGATGGCCTCAAGCGCCTGTTCAGCCTTTCCTTCCTGGATATGCCCGATCACCGCATTCACGATCACGACGGCGACGATGACCACCGCGTCGATCATGTGATCGAGCAGCGCTGCGGCCAATGCCCCGGCAAGAAGCACATAGATCAACGTGTTATGGAATTGCGCGAGGAACCTAAGGAACACATTGCGACGCGCCGACCGGGGTAGCGCGTTCGGCCCAAAGCGGGCCGATTGCCGATCCACCTCCGGAGAAGAGAGACCCGCACAACCGACGTCGAGTGCCGTGGCAACTTCGCTGGTTGACAGCATATGCCAGCGCACTTCGGAAGTTTCCATGGGTCCTGACATCAAATCTCTTTCGTATTACATCAAACCATCTCGTGTTGAGCATGCGGAGCGAAGACCGTGCGGACCGGTTTCATTCCCGGCCCGCGGTTCCGCGCTTGCGTGCCGCCGATTGAATGGGCTTCAATGCGCAAACAGCAGCGGCAGCGGCGCGCCAGTGAGCAGGTCGCGCGTGACGCCGCCCAGGATCATCTCGCGCAGGCGAGAGTGGCCATAAGCGCCAAGCGCGAGCATCCCGGCGCCACGCCGGTGAGCCGCTTCGACCAGCGCCTCCGCATCCGACACGTCACCGCCCTGGATGGGAACTACGGTCGACGTAAAGCCATGCCGGGCGAGATGGTGGGCGACATCGGCTCCCGGTTCGGAACCGTGGCCCTGGGCCGTCGGCTTCGCATCGAGGATGAGTATATCGATCCTTGCCCCAGGCGCCGCGAACATGGTCGCGTCGCGCAGCGCGTGCGTCGCCTCGCGGGTCGCATTCCAGCCGATCGCCAAGTGATCGATGGCGGCCGGTTTATAGCCGGTGGGCAGGATCAGAACGGGACGCCCAGATGCGAACAGGCAACGCTCAAGCGTATCACGTCGAATTGGCGGATGGTCGTAATTGTCCGAAGGACCGAACAGGACGAGGTCGGCATAACGGGCATAGACCGCGGTCTTGGCGAAGATCACCGCCGGCTGGTCCGAAATCGTCCTCACCTCTACGTTCGTGGAGCGGGCGAGCATCGCGATCCGCTGCTGCTTCGCCTCCACCGCTTCAGTATAATCGGGAAGAAGTACATAAGGCAGTGCAACCGTCAGGGCATAGTCGCTCGCGGGGAGAGCCGACAGCACGACGATGGCAAGGCTGGCGTCGTGGAACTCGGCAAAGGCAAGCGCATCGCGCAAAAACCGCTCGTCCTTGTCTCCGGTATCGACGACGGCGAGAATGTCCTTGATAGCCATATGTCCCTCCAGCTTTGAGCTATTCCTGCTACCCAGCGCCGTGATGGGATTCATTCGGGTGTTATACGTAGCCGACCGGCGCCCCCTTCCATCTGCCGGGCCAGCGCATCGCCAAGCAGTGCGCCAAGAGTGATCGCGTTACTGGCATGCGAGATACTTTCGGTCGTAACCATGCGGCAGCCGACTTCCCTGAGCAAAGCCTCGGCACCAGCCGCGAAGAGGCCGTGAACAGCCAGGCAGATCGGCGGAGGGAAGCCCTGGTCGATGATCTCGCGCGCGGCGTTGGCAAGGGTGTGTCCCGACGAAATCACGTCATCGACGAGGATCGGCGTGCGGCCTTTCCATGCCCCCAGGTCCGAGGCCGCGATAAGGACGTCCCGATCACCGCGCCGCGATTTCGCGAAGACCGCATGGGGCGCTCCGATAAGCCTGGCGATTGCGCCCGCCCACTGCTCGCTCTCGCTGTCGGGTCCTATGATGAGCGGTGCATCGACATTGGCCCGGACCCAGTCCGCCAGAAGCGGAGATGCCGCGAGCGAAGCCGTCTCCATCGAATAGATCTCCCCCAGATCCGCGTAGCGGTGGAGATGCGGATCGACGGTCACGAGCCCATCGAACTCGGATAAAAGGAGCTGGGCGAACTGGCGGGACGTCAGCGCTTCGCCATCCTTGAACCGCCGATCCTGTCGCATATAGGCAAGATAAGGCGCCACGAGATGGACCGACCGCGCCCCGCTCTCGCGCAGCAGCCTTGCAGCAAAGAGCAGCCGCATGATCTGGTCGTCGGGCCGCGCGAGCGTGCATATGACGGCCACGGCTGATCCCGACACCCCGGAGCGGAGCCGGACATAGCTCTCCTGATCGGGAAACCGGCGAACCTCGAGCGTGCCTGTCGCCCACCCGGTATGTTCCGCGATGGATGCGGCCAGCCGTTCGTTCCCGGGCATGGAAAACAGCATCGCCGTCATGGCACGATCGCAAGCATGTCGGCATTGGCGGCGGCGTAGGTCAGCGCATAAGCCATTTCACCCTGCGACTGGGCGTGGAGGGTCAGCAAAGGCTGGCCAGCGATAACGTCGTCGCCCAGGCGAACATGAAGAAGCATGCCCGCGGCCGGCGAGTCGGGCGCGCCCGCCAGCTTCGCAAGGCGCGCTATCCGGCGATTGTCGATATGGGTGACGCGGCCGCTATGCGCCGCCAGGATCGGATGGGTGAGCCTGGCCGTGGGCGGGGTGCGCATGCCGCCCTGGGCCTGGCATATCCTTTGGAACCTGTCCCAGGCGCTGCCGTCGGCCAATGTGCGTTCGGCGCGCGCGCGTCCCTGGCCTTCTTCCGCGACCTTCCCGAGTTCGAGCACCACGCCGGCGAGCGTGCAGGCGCGGTCCCGAAGGCCCGGCGGAGCATCGGCATCGCCTGTCAGCACCGCCAGCACGTCGCGCGCCTCCAGGGCGGGCCCGATCGCCCGGCCGACGGGCTGGGTGCCATCGGTCTGGACACAGCGGATAACAAGGCCAAAACGGGCGGCGACGGCGCCAAGCGTGGCTTCCAGCCGTTCGGCCGCCGCGACGCTGCGCACCTTGGCGGTCGGCCCGATCGGAATGTCGAGCACCACATGGGTCGCGCCCGCCGCTATCTTCTTCGACAGAACGGAGGCGATGAGCTGCCCCTCCGTATCGATGTCGAGCGCGCGTTCCACGCCGATGAAGATGTCATCGGCGGGACTGAGGCAGACCGCGCCGCCCCAGGCGAGGCAGCCGCCCTCGACCGCCACCACGCGCTGCATGGCGCCAAGGTCGAGATCGACCCGGGTGAGCGTCTCCATGGTATCGGCCGTTCCCGCCGGGGACGTGATCGCCCGCGACGACGTCTTGGGCATGGTCAGACCGCAGGCGGCAGCGATGGCGACGACGATCGGGCTCGTGCGGTTGCCCGGCAGACCGCCAACGCAATGCTTGTCGACGACGATCTCGCTCGGCCAGCGCAAACGGTCGCCGGCCTCGACCATCGCCCTGGTGAGATGGTAGGTCTCGTCCTCGTCGAAGGGAAGCGTGGCGGTAGCCGTGAGGAAGGCGGCGAGGTGCACATCGGCATAGCGGCCCGCCACCACGTCACCGACGATGCTGGTCAGCGCGGCCCCGTTCAGCCTGTGTCCGTAGATGCGCTGGCGGACGCAGGCGATCGATTCGAGGGGCGGCGCATGACCGACCTGGACAACGGTTCCCTCCTCCACGCCAAGCGCGACCCAGGCCGCTTCGGACAGACCGATCTCGTCGCCGGCCAGGAAGTCGCCCTCCACCTGATAGAGCGTGGCCGCGATCGGCTGGCTGCCGTTGCGGATATAGACCTGGGTGTGCGCGGCAAGGCCCTCGGCATGGCACACCGGGCTGTCGGTCCGCATGATCGCGACCAGCTCATGATGCGTGTGAAGGCGCAGCCGGCGCGCGCGCGCGAACGATGGTTCCGCCGGTTCGGAACTCCCTATATTCGGATGGAATTGCTGCGCATCGCCCGGAATATCGCTGGAAACCCCGATCACGTGTCGATCACCACCTTCAAGGCATGAGTATCGGCTGCGCGCGCGAACGTCTCATACGCCTCCAATATGTCCGACAACACGAAACGATGGGTGACGAGCTGTTCGGGCCGCAGGCGCTTGGCCTCGACCGTCTTCAGGAGCATCGGCGTGCTGACGGTGTCGACGAGCCGGGTGGTGATGGTGATGTTGCGCGACCAGAGTTCCTCCAGATGGAGGTCGACCTTGGCGCCGTGGACACCGACATTGGCAATTACCCCGCCGGGCGCGACCAGTTCTTCGCATAACGCGAATGTCGCAGGGATCCCGACTGCTTCGATAGCCGTATCGACCCCCTTGCCGTCGGTGAGCTCTCGAACCAGGCTCACGACCGGATCACGTCCGCTGTTGAACGTGTCCGTCGCGCCGAACTTGCGCGCGACGGCGAGGCGATTGTCGTCGAGATCGATCATGATGATCCGGGCCGGTGCATAAAATTGCGCAGTCAGCAGGGTCGCCAGGCCGATCGGTCCAGCGCCGACGATCGCGACGCTGCTGCCCGGTGCAACCTTCCCGTTCAGGACGCCGCACTCATAGCCCGTCGGAAGAATGTCGCTCAGCATGACGAGGGCATCCTCATCGGCCCCCGGCGGGATCGCGTGAAGGCTGTTGTCGGCATGGGGGATGCGCACGAATTCGGCTTGCGTGCCATCGATCCTGTTGCCCAATATCCAGCCGCCCTCGACGCAATGCGAATACATGCCGCGCCGGCAATATTCACACCGGGCACAAGAGGTGATGCAGGAGATCAGGACATGATCTCCGGGCTTGAAGGCTCCAACCGCGGTTCCGACCTCCTCCACGATCCCGACACCCTCATGTCCGAGGATCCTGCCCGGCTCGCACGTCGGCACATCCCCCTTCAGGATGTGCAGGTCGGTGCCGCAAATGGTGGTCTTCGTGATCCGCACGATCGCATCGCCGGGTGCCTGCAAGGCCGGCCTCGGGCGATCCTCGAGACTCTTCTCGCCGGGGCCATGATAAACGAGAGCTTTCATGATCTCCTCCGTTCAACCGTTAGACGGGTTCGCCAGTCAGTGTACGAAAACGATCGGCAGGCGCTGATGATCGATCAGTTCCCGCGTCACGCCGCCAAGCACGAACTCGAGTGCGCGCGAACGCCCATAGCCACCGATCACGAGCACATCGGCTTTCTGCTCCACTGCGTAATTCTGAAGGACAGCCGACGTATCCT
This sequence comes from Sphingobium cloacae, assembly GCF_002355855.1. NCBI lineage: Bacteria > Pseudomonadati > Pseudomonadota > Alphaproteobacteria > Sphingomonadales > Sphingobiaceae > Sphingobium > Sphingobium cloacae. The sequence continues at coordinate 432,991 of NZ_AP017655.1, read as the reverse complement.
TACCGGATGAGCTGATCGGACAAACGCCGCCGCTATGGCCATGTCGCGCGAAAAGGCGGGCGATCTGGACACCGCCCCGGTGCTCCCCGGATTCGACACCCGGATCATCGACAATCGCAACGTCGATACGGGCATCGGGTTCGGCCAGATTGAGAAGCGCCCTCGCGGCGCGGAACGATTCAAGTGATGCGTTCCAGCCCAATACGGCGTGATCGATGGGACCAGGATTCCAGGAGGCCGGCAAAATGACCGTCGGCACGCCCGTAAACAGAAGCGCCTCGGAGATACGGCGCCTCAAGCCATCCCTTTGCCAGCGCCCGACACCCGGAATCAGCGCGATATCCGCGTACTGGCCTTCAGCCTTCACGAGACCGGGTATCAGCCCGCTGGCCTCGAACACCGAGTGAACCTCTACTTCGATCGCGGTATTCCTGGTTCGTTCGCGAACGGCCGCCAGATGTTCGTCGCGCTGGTCCTCGGATACCGTGATGGCCTGCGCGAAAGCCATCGCATCAGCCGCCGCGGCGAATGCGAGATTTTCGGTCACGACGACGATCGTAAGCGCCGCTTCATGCATACCGGCATAGGCAAGCGCCTGATCAACGGCGGTCAGGGAATGCTCTGCACCGTCCACGACGACGAGCACATGTTTGATCTGTGAAATGCTGCTCATGATCGCATCATGGCCCCGGCCATTGATGACCGCACTGTCAAACGGCGTTCAAAAGGGACCCCCGATCGGCGTCGAAGAGGGACCCCCTTTTTCGGATATGATGTTGGTTTGTTGAAGATGGCCTTGCGCTGCGTGCGGCGGAGGGCGGGCGTAGCCCGACCGGAGGCGCGCGCAGCGCAAGATAGATTTTTGAAGGCGCCGAAGGTAGCGGTCAGCTGCGGTTTTTGAAGCGCCAGCTGTCGTTGCCCGTCTCGATGATATCGCAGTGGTGGGTGACGCGGTCGAGCAGCGCCGTAGTCATCTTGGGATCCCCGAAGACGGTAGGCCACTCGCCGAAGGCAAGGTTGGTGGTGATGATGACGCTGGTGCGCTCATAAAGCTTGCTGATGAGGTGGAACAGCAACTGCCCTCCCGAGCGTGCGAACGGCAGATATCCAAGCTCGTCGAGCACGATCAGATCGAGCCGCGACAGCTGCGCCGCCAGGGTCCCGCCTTTGCCGATCCGGGTCTCCTCTTCGAGGCGTGTCACCAGATCGACGGTGTTGAAGTAGCGGGCGCGAGCGCCCCTTCGCACGACATTGGCGGTGATCGCGATGGCGAGGTGGGTCTTGCCTGTCCCCGTGCCGCCGACCAGCACGATATTGCGGCGAGGCGGGAGGAAGGAGCCATCGTGAAGGGAGCGGATCATCTCCTCATTGATCGGTGTGCCCTCGAAGCTGAACCGCTCCAGGTCCTTCACCACGGGCAGCCTCGCAGCCGTCATCCGATAGCGGATGGAGGCTGCATCCCGGTGGGTCGCCTCAGCACGGAGCAGGTCGGTCAGTATCTCCATGGTGGTGCGCTTGCGCTGGAGGCCGGTGGTGACCGCCTCGTCGAACGCCGCCGCCATGCCCTTGAGTCCGAGGCCGCGCATCGTGTCGATCATATCATGCCGCTGCATCATAGCCTCGCAGCAGATCATAGCGGGCACAGTCGGCGAGCGGAGGATGCTGCAGCATCCGGTCTTCCGAAGTGACGATGCTGTGGGGTGTCGCCGGCTCGCGGCGCCGGGAGAGGATGTTGAGGATCAGCTCGTCGCTGGCCGTTCCGTTCGCCAACGCTTCGCGCACGGCAGCCTCTACCGGCTCCAGGCCATCGGTGAGCACCGCCGAGAGGACCCGCACGAACCTGCGATCGGCCTCGTCCCCGGTGCCGAGCCTTCGCCGTAATCGGTGCAGGGCGGGCGGCAGATCCCAGTCCTGGAACGGTGCGCCGTTACGCAGCGCGCCGGGCTTGTGCGCGAGGACCGGCAGATAATGCCAGGGATCGTATATCGTGCGGTTCCGACCGAAGTGGCGCTCATGCTCCCCGACGATCGCATCGCCGCAGCGTATGACGATGCGATCGGCATAGGAGCTGTCAACGGGCACCGAAGATTCCGCAAAAGTGGGCATCTAAAATTCCCTAGTTTGGCGGGAGGGTTTGTGTCGGTGATCAGCCGTGATGGAGATCGGGCTTTTCCTTTGCTGGCGGGCGGCCGCGCCGTTTCGGCAAGGGCGGCGGGTTGATGGACGGTGCCATGCGCGCATGCTCGGGCAGGAGGTCGGCGTGCTGTCGCATGCGATAGCTGGAGCCCTCGATCTGGATGACCACAGCGTGGTGAAGAAGGCGGTCGAGCAGCGCGGTGGCCACCACCGGATCGCCAAAGACATCACCCCATTCGGCGAAGCCGCGGTTGGATGTCAGGATCATGGCACCCTTTTCGTATCGGGCGTTGACGAGCTGGAAGAAGAGATTGCCGCCGCCGGGCGTGACGGGAAGATACCCGATCTCGTCGACGACGAGCAGGGAGGATCGGCATAGGAAGCGGATCTTCTCGCGCAACGTGCCCTCGCGTTCAGCCTTGGTCAGTGAAGCGATCAGATCGGCGAGCGGGATGAAGTAGACGCTCTTGCCCGCCTTCACGGCCTCGACGGCAAGGGCCGTGGCGATATGGCTTTTCCCGGTACCGGGCGGGCCCAGCAGATGCACCACCTCGGCCCGGTTGATGAAGTCCAGGCCAGCGAGCGCCAGGATGCGGTTCCTGTCGAGCGATGGCTGGAAGGAGAAGTCATATCCGTCCAGCGTCTTGATGATCGGCAGCCTTGCCATGCGCAGGGCTGCCTTGATCCTGCGGTTCTCCCGGAGCGACAGTTCTTCGTTCAGCAATATGTCGATGGCCTCGATGCCATCGATTTTGCCCTGCTCTATGCCGCGCAGGGTGGCGTCGAGCATCTCCAGGGCGCGTGGCATTTTGAGATGGACGAGGCTGCGGCGGATATTATCGACGCGGGATGCGGCACCCCCATGGTTCATGGCCGGTCTCCCCGCGCCAGTTGGCTGCCGATCGCCTGATAGATGGCCAGGGAGCGCACGGCGACATGCTCGCCTACACGACCGATGGCGATTACCTCTTTGCCATGGATACGGCGCTTGGCGCCGCTGCTGCCTGTCCGATGCGCAGGATCGATCCTGTACTGCCGACGCCCCTCAAGAACCGGGTGCTCGGCAATGACCTGGCCCAGGTCTACGATCCGGATCTTGTCGGGTAACTGCTGGATTTCGACGACGCGCCGGGTGCGATCGGGAACGCTGTAGTAATTGCCGCCGACCGAGACCATCCCATCGTGGCTGACGCGGCGCTCCAGCTTCAGAACAGCGTCAAAGCGGCCCGCCGGGAGCAGCTGCAACTCAGGCTGCTCGGCGGCGAAGGCTTCAGCAATAATCCGCTGCGTCGTGCCGTGGACACGGACGTTGGCGACGGTATCGAGCCAGTCGATCAGCTGGACATTGAGATCGTCCAGATTGCGGAAGCTCCGGCCCAGGAAGAAGTCCTTGCGGATATAGCTGAATGGCCGCTCGACCTTTCCCTTGGTCTTGGCCCGATAGGGACGGCAGGCGCGCGGCACGAAGCGATAATGCCCGGCCAGAGCCAGCAATGATCGATTGTAGATGATGTGGCCCTGATCATCTTCCCCGGTCACAGCGGTTTTCATGCGATCGTAGAGGATCTCGATCGGGACGCCGCCGAGCGCTTCAAAGGCCTGCATATGACAGCGCAACAGGCTTTGGAGATCCTGATGCATGACGTAGCGCGCAAACAGGAAGCGCGAATGTCCCAGCACCAGGCTGAACAGCCAGACGATCCGGCTGACGCCGGGCTCATCGGTAAATTCGACGACGAACCGGGCAAAGTCGACCTGTGCCTGCACGCCAGGCGGCGTCTCGAACCGAACCTCAAAGGGCTTGGGGCCGTTTTCCGGCCGGATCGCTGCCAGGAACCGCTTTACCGCGGTATAGGCGCCCATATATCCCAGCTCACGGATTTCCCGCGTCAGGCGCGCCGCAGTCAGATCGGGAAAGGCCGTCACTCGCTCACGCAAAAATTCCAGATAGGGTGCCAGTTTGTTCGGTCGACCCAGCATGCGAGGGCCGTAAACCGGGGCCTCGATGCCCCGTTCGATATATTTTCGGATGGTCTTGGGATCGCGACCAGTGCGTCGGGCAATGGCGGATATCGATACGCCCTGCCGATGTAGTTCGAGGATCATCATCAATTCTCCAAGTCGGATCATCGGCCCCGTCTCCGCGTCTGCAAAGGAGATGAGGACAATGTCGGCTCATCTCATTCTGCCGGGGCTAGCCCCGGCAGAATGAGATGAAGGGGCCACCAACTAGGGAATTTTCAAAGCCCACTTTTGCGGAGAATTGCACGACCGATGACAGGAGCGCACCTGAACGGTCCGGCGTGCGGCCGTCGACATGACCGAGTAGCGGTTGCGATCGAAGCTGATGAGGCAGGTGCCGGTGACGGCATGCTCGCTCTCATGGAAGCCGTCGAACGGTGCCAGGATCGGCTGCAGGGCCGGTCGCTCCATATCCAGCGCCTCGGCGACGGTAATATCCCCGCGTTCGGGATGGGCATGATGCTCGGCCCAGCGCCGGCACTCGGCCTCCAGCCACCCGTTGAGCTCGGCCAGGCTGGCGAACCGGAGTCGCGGCTGGAAGAAGCGGCCTCGGATCGTCTGGACCTGCTGCTCGACCTGGCCCTTCTCCCATCCCGCCGCCGGCGAGCAGGCGGTCGGCTCGACCATGTAATGATCGGTCATGATCAGGAAGCGGCGGTTGAACACACGCTCCTTGCCGGTGAACACGGCCGTCACCGCCGTCTTCATATTATCGTAGATACCGCGTCGCGGCACACCGCCGAAGAACGCGAACGCCCGGGCATGGGCATCGAACAGCATCTCCTGGCCCTCGCGCGGATAGGCCCGGACATAGGGTGCGCGCGAGTCGCAGAGACGCATATGCGCCACCTTCACCCGCATCGGCTTGCCGGCGATCTCCACATCCTCGTGGCTCCAGTCGAACTGGTAGGCCTCACCCGGCTGGAAGGTCATCGGGATGAACGCCGGTGCGCCTTCGCCAGCATCCTTCCGCCGCGCAGCACGCCAGCGCGCCGCATAGCGGCGCACCGCATCATAGGATCCATCGAACCCCTCGCGCACCAGCAGGTCATGGATACGCGTCATCCGTAGCCGATCGCGGCGGCCGCGCCCCTCGTTCTCCTCAAGCAGCGCATCGAGACGATCCTGATAAGGACCGATCCGCGGCAGCGGCTGGACTTTGCGCTGATAGTTGAACGCCGCCTCCGGCGACCGGATCGCCTTGCGGACTACCTTCCGCGACAAACGAAGGTCGCGCGCGATCGCCTTGATCGCCTTCCCCCCTGCATGCTCACGCCGAATCCGAACCACTGTCTCCACGATCAACATCCCGTTCTCGCCAACTGATCAAAACCAGTCGGCCGACTAAATCCCCGGGATGAAGGGGTCCTTTTTGCACGCCGATCACCCCACGAAGGGGGTGCCTATTGCACGCTGATCCTCAGTCCAGGGATTTTGGCCGAGAATCGCGTGCGAGATCGGATCATAGAATGAGCGGCGCAGGGGCGCCTGTTCTCCTTGCACAGCGCCCATCAGCCATTCGGCATAGTAGGTAGCCGTGATCCGGCGCGGACGCGGCAACTGATTACGCAAGCGAAGCCGGACAAGCTTCACGGTGTCGTGCGTCGGCACGATGACGGAGAGCTCCTGTTCAAGGCCTTCGCTATGCCGGTGCCAGGACGTACGGTCGGGGCCGTGATCGATGCGGCATGCCGTGTCTCCACCGGCCGGAAGCGGCGTCGGCGTCCAGAGCCGTGCGTTTTCCTCATCGCGCAGATAAAGGCGTTCGCCTTGAGGATCTTCGACAGGGTCGTTGAACCACGGCGTGAGACGGTTTTCACCACTGTTTATCGCCCAGGTGAAGCCCAGACCGCCCTCGGTCACGATCGTCCCGAAGCCGTCGTTGGCGAGGACGTTGGCCCAGGGCGCAGGGGTCGGCGCACCGGGTTCCAGATAGATAGTATAGTCGCCCGTATCCGGATCGAAGCCTCCCCACCCATTATCGAATTGCAGATCAGCCGGGCGCGGTACGGGCGCCGTCATGATTGTACCGGAGTTCGCCCCGACCGGCGCGAACAGCGGGCCCGGATGCGGCGGCTGGTCGTATCGCGCAAGCTGGTCGACTAGGCTGCCGCCGGCTTCGTCAAGGATGAGGCGGGCAACCTGATCGAGAAGCGCCGCCCGCTCGCCATCGGATGGACCGATGCCGACGAGGTGTATCCCGGCATGGGTGCCAAGGCGATCCTGTAGCCCGGCATCCTTCAGCACTTCCAGAAGACGCTCGCGGACGGGCTCGATATAGCCCGACGTTCCTTCATGCGTCACCACCAGGTCGATCGGCATACCACGCTGCCGCATGAGCTTGTGGAAGGAGAGAAGCTGTCGAAGCAGGTCCTGCTGCTCCGCGGTTCCGGAACGCAGCATCAAAATAGGATGGTCGCCCGATATCCCGAGCGCCCAAAGGTCCCCGCGCCGAAATGTGCGCGCGCCGGCCGATCCCGGCTCTGCCGCTCTGGTGAGAAGAGTGGACAGCAACGCCTGCGCCTGCGGCACGATGTGCGGCTGCAGGCCCAGCTTGTGCATCTCGCGCGCCGCCGCACTTGCCGTATCGCTCACAGCCCAGTCGAGTGACGGCAGGGTGGTAAAGCGCTCGGCAAGTTCGAGGGCCGATTGCCGGGATCCAGCCGCAATGGTGACGAAGGCGAATTCACGTCGCGCGCGCGGAGGCAGTTCCACCGTCATCCTGATCGCGCAGATCGGATCAAGCGTCCAGCCGAGCGGGCCACCAGGCAGTTCCCCGGTCAACAATGCGGGCCGCCTGGGGCACCCATATCGTCCGATGAAAGCGCTGCGATCGGCTTCGAGACCGAGCAGGGTAACGCCATCTTCATCCCCGATCACACGGGTCAGCAGGACGGGCGGACGTTCCGCCGAACTGCGCGGCCGCCGCGTGAAAAGCAGGCCGTCATTGCCAGGCAAGGCTTCCGCCCCCACGAACAGCTTGCTGAAGGCAGGGTGGCGCGCCGCGTCCTGGGCCGGAGCCAGAACGATCTGCGCGTAGCCCGTGACTTCGATGGTCCGGGGCTTATCGCTATCATTGACAAGAGCGACACGCCGGATCTCCAGGTCGTCGGCATTGGCGACATTGATCGTTGTCGTGACCGACAAGCCGTGGGCGCGCTGGTGGAACTCCACCTGATGCGCTTGGAAGATCACCTCCGGCGCGTCTTCGGGTCGAGAAAAGGGGCCGCCCGTTGCCGACCAGGTAACATCTGCATCCCGGTCGTGCAGATAGATCCAGAAACCTGCGTCCCCACGGGTCAGGGCATGCTGGTTCCAGCTCAGCCCACCTGCACCGTCTGTCCGAATGCGGCTCGAAAGCCGGCCATTGCCGAGAATCTGCCACGCGTGCTCCCCACGGCGCCGAGTGGGTGCCCAGCCGTAAAGGCCCGGAATCAGTTCGTCGGGTTCCGGCTGTGGCTCACGAACCTCAAGCCGCGCGATCTCGGGCGGCAGCTCCCATGGAATCCTTTCGTTAAGGAGCAGGTCGACGGTGCGGATATGAGGATCGGTGTGGAACCAGCGCACGAGCATGTCATCGCACAACGCGTTTCCGAGCGCGGCAAGGCTCATGCCATGATGATGAGCCATGTAGGAGCGCACGACGGCAAAGCGTTCACCGTCAGGCGCCCGCTCGGGCGTGAAGTCGACCGCTTCGAAAAATCCGTATCGGCCGATGAGGCCAAGATCCGCCAGAGTTTGAAGGTTGCGCGTCGCCAGCGCGGGCCGGATCGTCAGCGCCAGCGCCGTCGCATAGGGGCTGATAACCAGATCGCGCCCCAGACCTCGCTGGAGGCCGAGCGCAGGGACGCCGAATGCGTGATATCGGTAGACGCGGTCCTCGCCCATCGATGCGAAGGACGACTCCGAAATACCCCAAGGCATATCATGTGACCGCCCGAATGCGATCTGGATAGCAATCGCGGTCCGGTCACTCATTCCGAGCAGGGTTTGGGGATCGCTCTGCAGGAAGATGTTCGGCATCAGATATTCGAACATCGAGCCGTTCCACGATATCAACGCCAGGCCTGCGTGCTGCTTGGTGATGGGCCGCCCGAGATGGAACCAGTGCAGAGGCTCTATGTCGCCCTTCGCGATGGCGAAAAAGCTGGCGAGGCGTGCTTCGCTGGCGAGCAGATCGTAGTGGTGCGGATCTATTCGATCGGCGCTCACATTGTAGCCGATATGAAAGAGCCGGCTGCCGGCATCGAACAGGAACGAGAAGTCCATGGCGTGCGCGGCGGCGTTAGCGCGACTGGAGAGGTCATCGAGGCGGTCATGAAGCGCTTGCCGGGCCGCCTGGCCTTCCTCGATCGCCGCCTGGAGATCGTGCGCCCATTGCCGGCTTTCCGCCGGTAGCTGGTCTCTCGCCGCATTGAGGACGCCAATTGCTGCCGCGGCGCCCGCGTGCGTGGACGGCAGCCGGTCGTTCGCCAACAGGTCGGCGACTTTTGCCGCGACGTTCGAACACTCTGCCGGATGCGCCGCGAGCGTCTCCCACCAGGGCGAGAACAGCCGAAGGTCTCGCCGCATGCCGGACAGATGATGTTCGAGCCGCTCCAGCCAGGCTTGGACATTCCGCAGGGAGGCGATTTCATCCTCGCCGACGCTTTCGGCCATCAGGGTAATCTGCTCGCGCAGGCGAGGAAGATCGATCGACAGGAGATCGTCGATCCTCTCGGCCCAGTCTTGCCTCCCTTCCTCAATCCTGCGGGCGGTTTCCCGCATAGCCTCAAGGATCGAGCCGGCGGCGGAGGCCGCTTCGAGGTCGATCGTCGCAATCGCTTCGGCGAGCAACTCGATATTGTCGTCAAACCCTCGCCACAAATCCGTGGCGACCGGTGGCAAGCTTCTGGCTTCCTGAAGGGCTCGCGCGACGGTGATCAGACTGACCGCGAGATTTCCGCTGTCGACGGTCGAAACATATCGGGGCTCCAGGGCCGCGAGCGTTCTCGTCTCGTACCAGTTGAGAATATGGCCGCGGTAGCGGTCCAGGCGATCCAACGTATCGAGCGTGTTGTGAAGCCGTGTCGCAACCTCGTTGAGGCCGATATGTCCGAGGCGCCAGGCAGTGAGGACCGATACCATCATCATTCCGATGTTGGTCGGCGAGGTTCGGTGCGCGATTTCCTCGTCGGGCGGCTCCTGATAGTTATCGGGTGGCAGCCAGTTGTCCTCGGGGCGCACAAAGGTCTCGAAAAAGAGCCAGGTGCGCCGCGCCATCAGTCTCAGGAACTTTCGATCGTTTTCGGACAGCGTGTCCTTTGCCGGCTCAATCGGACGGCTGATCCGGATCGCGATCTCAGGCGCAATGAACCAGAGCAGCAGCAGGGGAGCCGCGACAGGCAGGGAAGCGGGCGCCGCAAGGAACAGACCCGCGCCGATGATCAGCGCGAACACCGGAGAGGCGGCCATGTCACGCCATGCCGCCAGTCGCGGATGTCGCGCCGCGTTGCGCGTCGCCATGTGGGCGGCCGACGTCCATTCGAGCTTTCTTTGGCCCGAATGGAGACGCCATAGGGTGATGGCAATGGCATGCAGCGCTATCATCGCGTCACTGACGAGAAAGACGATAGCGAGAAACCAGCGACCCGCGTGATCCGCCAGACGTCGCAGCAGGTTCTGCATGACGCCGCGGCGGCGGCCCTGCGCGAGGCCGGTCACGAGGTCCGTAAAGAGATATGCACCGGGCGCGATGACGGCAAGCAAGGTCCAGACCCAGGGCTGCCCATGGAGAAGAAACCATCCACCCACCAGCAGCGCCACAATACTCGCTGGAATTATGCTGCGCCGCAAATTGTCGAATATCTTCAGCCGATCGAACCAGCCGAGCCGGTTGCGCAGCCATCGGCCATCGCCGCCGGGCACGAAGGGAAAGAGCCATGGCAGGATCTGCCAGTCCCCACGGACCCATCTGTGCCAGCGCCAGGTGAAGTCGAGATAGCTGGTCGGGAAGCTCTCATAAACGATCGCATCGCTGACCAGCGCCGCTCGCCCGTGCAGTCCTTCGAACAGGTCATGGCTGAGAAGTGTATTCTCGGGAACGCGCCCTTCGAGGCTCCGATGAAAGGCCGCCACATCATAGAGGCCCTTGCCCACGTAGACGCCTGTGCCGAGCAAATCCTGATAGACGTCGGATACGGCGCGCGAATAGATATCGATGGTCGTGTCACCGCCATAGAGGCGCGAAAACAAGGATTGGCCGGTCGCTTCCGGCGCCAGCTCAACGCGCGGCTGAAGAACCGTATATCCTCGTTCGACCGCGCCGGTCGCAGCGTTGAAGTGGGCGCGGTTAAGGGGATGAGATAGCGTCCCCACCAGTCGCCGGACGATGCCGGCCGACAACCTGGTATCGGCATCGGCCGTCATCACGAAACGGCATCGCCGCAACCGTTCGATGCTACCGACGGTCACATTGAAGGGGGACGCATCTCCGTTCAGGATGAAGGCGTTGAACTGCTCAAGCTTTCCGCGCTTTCGCTCCCAGCCCATCCAGCAGCCCTGGGCCGCGTTGAACCGTCGTGGCCGATGCAGCAAATGGAACGGCCCATGTCCCTTGGCATTGGCAAAGCGCGCGTTGAGTTCCTCGATCCCGCTGGTCAGCGCGCGAACGATATCGGCATCGACCGAGACACTTTCCTGTGACGCATCGGCGAAATCGCTGAGCAGCACGAATTCGAGCGCGGCATCGGGATTGGAAAGGCGGTGTGCCTCCAGGCGCCGAAGCAGCGGCGCGATATCCGACAATCGCGCGACCAAGACAGGCATCACGACTGCCGTCGCCGAACTTTCGGGGATGCCGTCCTTGAAATCGAGCTTGGGGAGTACGTTCGGCCGAACGATGTGGGTCACGAGCCAATTGACGAAGGTGATGCTCAGGATCGATGCGGGTAGCAGGGTGAGCGCGATCCCTAGAAGCCAGGATCCGGCGGTGGCGCCGGTGGAAACCAGATAGGCTGCGGGTAGAGCAAAGCCCGCAAGGCCCGCGAGCAGCAAGGCGGCTGCATAAAGCAGGCCTGGATAACGCAGCGCGCGTCGCAATATCGAGCCCGGCGTCCATGGACGAGGATCGATCGCGTCGGCAAAGGCAGGCCGTCCGATATCGATGAGCCAGAAGCCTACATGGCCCGATGGCGCTTCGTCGCTGCTATAGCACTGGCGCAAGGCACGCTCGGCGACATCCCATTCCGGGAGTCCCGACTGGTCGGCAAGCTGCTCGACCGCATGGCGATATCGATCGCGCGTATCGAAGTCCATATGTGGATAGACGCCTGCCGGGTCGCGCCGGAGGATGGCTTCGACCTGGCTCGTTCGATCGAAGAAGTCGTTCCATTGAATCGTCGCGATCACGCCAAGGTTCGCGATTGCGCGCGCGACGCATTCCGTATCGTCAAAACCAACCATCGCCGTGTCGGGCGTCTCGACGATCTCAAAGGGCGGCTCGACCTCCGGGAAGAGGTGGCTGAAACCTCCGATGAGCAATTCCAGGCAGACTATGCGCAGCATGGTCGGGAAGGCCCAGGTCTCGGCGATGCTGAGCGGCATCTTCTTTTGATATTGCTCTACGAACAGCACCGCGCCATTCAGCGAGACCTGCAGGTGAGAAGCCTGCAGCAAGGCATGGGCAAGCTGATGCACGCGAGGGCGACCGAGCCCGTCCCCGGAGATCGCCGGAAGTTTCGCGTAGAACTCTCCGGGAAGATCCTCGCGGATCTGCAGGATGGCGCGTTGTATCTGATAATCGTTGTCGAGCAGCCATTCAGCCGCGGCGCCTGCGCGCTTGTCGGCCTTGGCGGCCGCCTGTCGGGCCTGCCTCAGCCAGGTCTTCATCTCCTCGAGATGCGCCCATGCGGGCAGCGGCACCGACTTGCCGAGCAGTCCTGTCAGGCGATGACGGTCGGCGACCTCCTCCGCCGCCCCGGCGAGCGGATCGCGCTCCTCATAATCGGCCATCAATCAGACCTGAATGGCCGTTGGCAATCTCACGCTCTGGCTGGCGGCAGGCGAAGTCATTTGCGCCTTGCGACTCGCCGAAGGCAGGACGAGCATCGGGACACTGCAATGGGCCATCAGATAGGAGGCAACCGTTCCGTACGGGACGTCCCTGACATGCTGATGCCCGTGCCCGCGTGCGGACATCACCGCGAGATCAGCCGCTTCGCGATCGATCAACGCGCAAAGCGTGTCGCGAACGTCGCCGCCACGGATGACAATCGCGCGAGCGCGAAGGCCCATCGCCGAAAGATTGGACCTGGTCCGATCCAGATAGCTGCGCGCGGCCTGCTCGTTGCGTTCGATCAGGTTTTCGCGCAGCGTCTCGTCTTCGGTTTCCAGGGGTCGCGCCTGGATCATTTCGGGCGTGGGGACGACATGAACGAGCAGCAGCTCAGCGTCGGCTGCCTTCGCGAGGCGCACCGCAAGGGGCAGCACGCTTTCGGCCCAGCGCGAGCCATCGAGCGGCACCACGATCCGTCGATAGGCCGAACCCGGGACGGGCGCTTCCACCGGAACAAGCAGGACAGGGCCTGGTGCCTGGGACAGCACCTTGTGGACTGTGCCCCCGACGCCGTCGCGGCCGGCTTCCTTTCGTCCGCGCCTGCCCAGCACGACCATCCCTTCGTCACACTCCCGCACGTACCGGCAGATTTCCTCCGCCGCCGGTCCTTCTGCGAGCTCAATGGTCGTTTGAGATGAGGACGGTTCGATCGTCGCAGCACAACGATCGAGCACCCGCATGGCCTCGCGGCGACGAAGATTGCACTCGATGGGGTCAGGCCGTGCGTCGGGCGACGCGTCTCTGTCCAAGACCTGAAGCAGCGTTACCGGAACGTCGAGCGTTGAAGCCAGAGCAAGAGCGTGTGGATAGATCCACGCGTTGCGATCGGTGCAATCGATGCACGCGACGACGCCGGATGTCTTCGCGGACATTCGGGGCTGGGAGAAGGATGGAAAGGCAGATACGGCAGACATAGGAAAACCTCCTGTTGCCGTCCGTCTCCCCGCTACCGGCGGCGCTCATTCCGACTGTTGCTATCAACGTCATCTGGCCGGACCCTGTTCCCCGATTCCAGCCAGCACTCAAAGGCTATCGGCGGTTCCAGGATGGGGCCATTAGGGCTTTTACGAATGCCGCCGGACTCAGACGACGTTCTCGGGTAACCTTCCCGAGCTCGCGATTGCGCGACAATATGCGGGTGAACCCAGGCGGATCAGCACCGGTAGACGCAATTTCCTGTACCTCGCATCAGTGTCATTTCACCCGGCGCTCAGCCCGATTGTCCCTCCGCCTCCGCGACGGCCTTGATCGTTCGCACGAAGCTGTCGGGATTGAGCGACATGGAATCGATACCCTCCGAAATCAGGAACGCCGCAAAGTCCGGATGGTTGCTCGGCCCCTGGCCGCATATGCCGATCTTGATGCCCGCCGCGTGCGCCTTGCGAATGGCTTCCGAGATCATGCGGGTGACGGCTTCGTCTCTTTCATCGAAGAGATTGGCCAGAATCCCGGAATCGCGGTCGACACCCAACACAAGCTGGGTGAGGTCGTTGGAGCCGATGGAAAATCCGTCGAAGCGCGTAGCGAACTGCTCGGCGAGAATGACGTTCGAGGGTATCTCGCACATCATGTAGATTTGCAGCCCATTCTCCCCGCGGCGCAAACCGTTCTCGGCCATCGCTTCGAGCACGCGATCCGCCTCGGCCGGCGTGCGGCAGAAGGGGACCATGACGATGACGTTCGAGAAGCCCAGTTCCTCCCGGACCCGCTTGAGCGCGCGGCATTCGAGAGCGAAGCCTTCGCGATACCGTTCATCGTAATAGCGCGAGGCGCCGCGGAAGCCGAGCATCGGATTCTCCTCATCCGGCTCGAAGGCGTCGCCGCCCACAAGGTGCGCATATTCGTTCGTTTTGAAATCGCTCAGGCGCACGATGGCGGGGTGCGGGTAATAGGGACTTGCAAGCTTCGCGATGCCGCGCGCGAGGACATCGACAAAAAACTCCGATGGGTCGGAATACCCCTTGGTCAGATCGCGTATTTGCCGTTGAGCTTCAGCGCTCACGCGATCCGGGTGAACCAGTGCCATCGGATGCACCTTGATATGCGCGTTGATGATGAACTCCATGCGCGCAAGGCCGACCCCTCGGGCAGGAAGCCGCCACCACTGGAATGCCGCCGCCGGGTTCGCGATATTGACCATGATGTCCGTCCGGGTGGCCGGCAGGGAGCCGATATCCACGTCCGTCACGGAAAAATCGAGTATGCTGGCGTAGATTGTTCCGACGTCACCGTCAGCGCAGCTGATCGTGATCTCGCTGTTCTCGGCAATGATCTCGGTCGCGTTTCCGGTGCCGACGATTGCGGGAACACCGAGTTCGCGGCTGACGATGGCAGCGTGGCTGGTGGTGCCGCCATGATTGGTCACGATCCCCGCCGCGCGTTTCATGACCGGAACCCAATCGGGGTCAGTCGTCTCAGTGATGAGAATAGACCCGTCCCGGAACTGGGCGATGTCGGCGGCGGTCCGGATGACACAAGCCTTGCCAGCAGCGATGGCTGTTCCCACCGCCGCGCCCGTCAATAGCGGGTCGCCTTTCTCCTTGAGGCGGTAATGCCGGAATGTCGAAGTGCTGGCCTGGGCCTGAACCGTTTCGGGACGCGCCTGGACGATGTAGAGTTCACCAGTCTCGCCGTCCTTCGCCCATTCCATGTCCATGGGACGCTGGTAATGGTCCTCGATTGCCACGGCCCACCGCGCGAGCTGGACGATATCGCTGTTATCGAGAACGAAGCTCTGACGCTCCTGCTCGGTTGTCTCGACGATCCTCGTACGGTGGCTTCCGCCTTCCCCATAGACCATGCGGAACGCCTTACCGCCCAACTCCTTGTCGATGATCGGTTCGGTCCCCGGCTGCGCGAGAAGCGGTTTGAATACGACATATCTGTCCGGGTTTACGCTCCCCTGGACGACGGTCTCGCCCAGCCCCCAGGCGGCGCTGATGACGATAGCATTTGGAAAGCCAGTTTCGGTATCGATCGAGAACATGACGCCCGATCCGCACAGGTCCGAGCGGACCATCTGCTGAATGCCGATCGACAGCGCAACCTCGAGATGATCGAAGCCTTTCGCATCGCGGTAACTGATCGCGCGATCGGTGAACAGCGAGGCGAAGCATCGACGACAGGCCGCCAGAAGTGCGGCCCGGCCCCGGACATTGAGGAAGGTTTCCTGCTGGCCCGCGAAGCTCGCATCCGGCAGATCTTCGGCGGTCGCGCTGCTGCGCACGGCAACGGCGGGACGCTCTGTGCCGGTACGCCGGCCAAGTTCCGCATAAGCGGACACAATCTCCTCGGCGATATGGGAGGGCATTTCCGCTTCCAGAAACAGACTCCTTATAGCCTGCCCCGCTTCCTGAAGGGTGCATCCGCCGGAGTGGAAGGCGGAGAGATGTTCCGTAATGCGGGGTGCAAGCTCATTGTCGTGAATGAACGCCCTGTAAGCGTCCGCAGTGGTGGCAAAGCCAGAGGGCACCTTCACGCCCTTCTGAGCGAGGGCCGCGGTCATCTCGCCTAAAGACGCGTTCTTGCCGCCTACGGCCTGCACATCAGCGATACCGATGTCTTCGAACCACAAAATCATCGGCTTGGACATAGCTCATCTCCAGCTTGCGTAAGGTGCCAGAGGCCGCCTCAAGGTTTCACCCAGCCACCTCTTTTGTGGTCACCATCACCGCGCCGACTGGCAACGTCACTACGTAAGGCTCCTGAGTGTATCGATGGACTTCGGCTCGATCATCAGATTGACCGGATCAGCTCCGGCCGGATGGCCCAAGATCGAGAGCAGGTTATGGGCAACACAAATGCATGATCGACGAACTGCGGGCGCGGGCGTAATACTCACCCTATCGCGCCATTGCCTGCCTGTCGTCAGTTTCACCGATCAGCAGATCGCAGGCCGTCCACCAAGCCTGCCAAGCTGTGCAAGTCCGCCAGCCCCATCGAAGGAGTACACTGACGTAAGAGGACGGCGAACGACGCATCGCTGAATTGGGGCGGAAGCTGCAAAGCGCAGGTGGCCAGCGCACGATCTTAGGTACGATCCCAGTGTTCGCTGAAAAGGGATGACCTCGGAGGGCAGATGCAGCGAACGGGCTGCCTGCCCAGCCTTGGAGTCCAGCGTTGAAAGCTATTCAACCGCTTGTATTCATCGCCCAAAACTACCTCACCAGGTTCCCGCGGCTTGCCGCAAACACGTCCGGGCCAAACCGCCGACGCATGTGGCTTGCGACCTTCTTCGCATAGGCGACCTGCCTCGCCTCGGTTGGGCTATGATAGACGCCAACCGCTTTCCAATAGTCTCCGGTCGCTTCCAGCCCGGACAGGAATATCCAGCGTGCCGCCTCGACATTAAAACAGGGATCGTAGCGCAGCCAATGACGGATCTGCTCCTGGGGTCGTTCGAGCAGTCGGGACATTTTCGGCACCCAGCTACTGTTGATCTGAAGCGGCCCGAGATCGTGGGTGCCGTTGGTATTCGCGATCTCCGCGCCCAGCCAGCCAGCCTCCTGTGTCCGCAAGCCCCAAAGCGTCTTTTCAAGCCAGGCACGCCCCCGCGCGGCGACGCGGATGCAACGGGCGATTTCGGCGACCTCACCAGGTGCAGCTTGCTTCGCCAGCACAGGAGCCGGCGTCAGTATGACGGACAGGATCGCTATACTGGTGAGCGCCCTTCCCGCTACCGAGGCCTGGAAAATCATTGATCGACACGCCCTCATTGCACTATCCGATCACGAAAATCGGAGGGGCCACGTCGAAGAAGATCGCGAGACGGCAGACCATCCGGCTCGAACGGAGCGCCGGTCAGCAGCGCAAGCAATCGCTGCCCGGAGACGATTTCGATGCCATCGGCGCTCGAACAGATCGTGCGGCTCATCCCGCCGGTGCGACCGGTGTGGATGAACATGCCGCGCCGCCGCCGCGCAGCGCAAAGCATGGCGAACTCACGCACATGTTCAGGCTTGATCGCATCGCGATACCGCTTCGCCTGGATCAGCCAGCGCCGGCCATCGATGATGACCTCCCCGTCGACGCCGCCGTCCCCGGTATAGCGGCGATTACGGATGACGCGGTGCCCGCGCTGCTCGAAGGCTTCGAGCAGTAATTCCTCGAACGCCAGCGGATCCATCGCGCGCAGCCGGGCATAGTGCAAGACGGCGGGCTGATCGCGATCCGGTCCGCGCAGCTGCTCGCACATCGTTCGAGCCTGTCGGCGTCGCCAGCGATGACGGATCGGAACGCGATAATGGCGGTATAGCAGGGCAACGAGGGCGGCGCAGGCGATCGCCATCAGCAAAAGTTCCATCATCTTCTCCTATCGGTCATGCCCGCCGCCACGATCGCCATGATCGTGCTGCGGCTGAGGTTGGGATTGGGGTTCTGGTTGGTGGACAGGCTCGCGCGTACCCGCGCGATCGGGCTCCGCCGGCGCGTGCTGACGGTCCCGTTCGATCGTGCCGCGCAGGAAGCGGTCGACCAGCGAGGCAGCCTCCTGCGCGCGGCCGGCGAGGATCTCGGCAAGACTGTTCGGGCGGGGTTCGGAGCGGCCCTGCCGTTTCCGCTCGCGCTGCTCCCGCTCGGCATTACGGGCGGCGCGCTCGCGGGCATTCTCCTCGCGGGAGCGGTCGTGCCGGTCCTTGTGGCGAAGTCCCCGCATCTTGTGGCTGTCGGCCCTGATCCGGCCGAGCCCTTCGAGCGACGAGGTCTTCTCGCCCGATCGCGAGGCGAGCTTTTCCGCGAGACGTTGCTGGCTCTCGGTCCAGAGCTTCACGCCATAGGCGGCGCGAGTGATGGCGGTGTAATAGTTCTGACCGTTGACGAGGCCGGATTCCACAGGCGCCAGCGCATAGACGCGGTCATAGGTCTTGGACTGCGACGAATAGACGGTTTCCGAATACCCATGATCCCAGGTCCGGTGGACCGAGAGATCGACCTGCTGGACGCGCTCGCCGCGGTCCCATCTGATCGTCGCGATATTGCCCTCGAGCGCCAGAACGGTGCCGCGTTCGGCATTCTTGACCTCGAGTTCCTTGTTGACCAGCCGCCACTGGATGCGGTCGCCCTGGGCAAGGTCGCGCTTCTCAGGCAGGAACACATTGACATGCGCCGCCTTGCCGAGGCCCGGACGCCATTCGATCTGGCGGCCATGCTCGTCGACCAGGCGCACGACCTGGCGGCCATGATTGTTCCGGCCGACCCCGACGACGCGATAGTCGGCGTCGCGTGCGATCCCCAGCCTGGGATTGTCGCGCGTGAACTTGAGCACCTGGCCCGCGCTGTAGAAGCGCGCCATCTGCTTTTCCTGGTCGGTCAGGCCGGACGGGGTCAGCACTTCGAGCCGATGGTCTTCGGCCGCGACGGTGCCCTCGCGTTTCAGGACTTCGCGGATATGGCTGTTGACGATCAGACGGGTCGCGTTGTCGAGGACGAGGATATTGGTTTCGCCCCGTATCTCCGGTTTGAGCCGGGTCCAATCGGCGACCATCGCCTTGGCGAGGTTCTCCGCGGTGTCGCCGGTGGTCACGCGATCCAGCGCGGCGAGCGACGCGGCATAGTCGCCCTTGCGCGCCATGTCCGCGGCCTCCTGCGTCGCGTCGGTCAGGTGGCGCCGCGACTCCTTGAGCTGGCTAGTCGGCAGCCCGAGTTGCTGGAGCAGCCAATAGGCCTTGCCCTGCTCGATCGCGCCCGTCTGCTTATTGTCGCCGAGGAATATGAGACGCGCGCCGGTCGCGCGGCTGATCTCCAGCACGCGCAGCGCCTGGCGGTTGCCGAGCTGGCCCGCCTCGTCGAGCGCGAGAATATGCCTGTCGGTAATGCCATAACCGCCGCTCGCGAGCAGCGAGGCGAGCGTGCGGGATTCGATGCCCGCCTTGTGCCCGAGTTCCGCCGCCGCCGAAGAGGTCGGTGCGAGCGCCACGGTGGTATAGTCGTCGCGGGTCGCATCGACCAACGCGGCGACCAGGGTGGATTTGCCTGCGCCGCCGACACCATGCACGCCGACCGCCCGGTTTGTGCCGCTGCCGATGGCGATCAGCGCCGCGGTCTGTTCGGGCTTCAGCCTGGCGGCCGTCGCAGCCTCTTCCAGCCGTTCACGGGTGGCAACCGGCTTCGCATCGCCCATGGCCAGCGACAGATGCTCGGACAGGGCGAGTTCGAGTTTGGCGGTCCGGCGCGATGTCCGGCCGCGCGGAAGCGGCTGGTCGCCGGTCTGGCGCACCGTGACCAGCAGCTTGCCCTTGTTCTCCTGCGCATCGTAGAGCGGCCGCACGTCGCCCAGGCGGACCTCACCGACATGCGATGCGAGCGCGGTGCGATAGAGACGGCCTATATTGTTGACCGCCTCGCGCGTTTCATTCTGGCGGATGCCGAACAGAGCGGCGCGGCGGGCAACGCGCGGATCGGTCTCGATGGTTCGTTCACCCCGCTCCTGCGCCGCGGCCTGGAGCCTGTCGAGATCTTCACGATAGGGTTCAGCACGCACGCGCCATTGCTCGCGCAGGTCATCGAGGCCGATCGTCTCCTTGGCCTTTCGGGTCGCGAAGAAGGAGATCCGGCGCTGGGCCTGTCCCTCAAGCCCGTGCTCCGCGGCATGCTCGTTGATCTGCTCGGCGCGCTGCGAATAGTCACGGATAAGCTGGCCGGGCATGCCTTCGACCTCGAACAGCCCCTTACGCGGATCGAACACGATCTCATGCCCCAGCGCGCGCACGTCGCGGGCAATCTCGTTGCGATAGATCTGACCCATGACGAGCTGCTCGGCATACATCGAGCGCGTCTCGAGACTCGACATGCGGTCGCCATTGAGATGGTTGGTCATGTTGAGAATGACGACATGGGTATGGAGCTGCGGGTCGTGCTCGCGGCTGGCATATTCGGTGAAACGCGCGAACAGCAGCCGGCCCGTCGTCTCGTGGACGATCTCGCCGTCCACCCGGCGGCGCAGCTCGGCATGTTCCTCGGCATAGGCAAGCGCAACCCCGACCGCCCGCTCGTGCGCGGCAAGGATGCGCTCGTCGCCCGTGACCAGCGCCAGGATCGAGATCGACTTGGGCGCGCTGATCGTGAAATCCCAGCCGGGATGATGCTGGATGCCTTCCTTGCGCCGGCGACCGAGCTGCTGGTCGCCGACCTTGCCGGCGAGCAGTTCCTCGAACTGCTTGGGGTCGACAGGCCCGGACAGGCCGAGGCTGGCGGCGAGCTTGCCGCCCCATTCGGAGGGTTCGTTGCCGCCCTTGGTATAATAGTCGCCGATTGTATAGTAGCGGCCGATATTGGCGGGTGTCCCCTTGAGGCGGCGAGGATGGATCATGCCGGCTTCGCCTTCTCACGCGGGCCTTCGGAACGGCCATGGCTGTCGAGCCGCACACGGATCGTGCCGCGCGTCGCCCCCAACAAGGGGATGGGGGTGGCAACCCTGTTCTCCTCGTCGGGATGATCGTCGATCGGCGCTCCCTCGTCCGTCATGCCGGAATCGCTGTGGTCGGTGGGTCCGAACACCTCATCCTGCGGCACGGCGTCCTGGGGATCCGGCAGGCTGGGCGGCTCCTGGGTCGGCTCCCGCGCCGGCGGGGGATTGGCCTCGCCGGTAAAAAGATCGCCTTGCCCCGTTCCGGGAGACGGCGGCGTGTCCGGATGTCCCGGACCCTGCCCTCGCCTCGCGGCCTCCTCCCGCGCCTGGCGCGCGCGGCGCTCTGCCCACGCCTGGGAGATGATGGCCTTGCCGAGCGGCAGCCTTTTGGGGGGCTCGGTGCGTTCAACGAACGCGGCCGCGATCGAAGGCAGCGGATTGAAGCGATCGGTGAAACGGACGACGGGGAGATTGCGCCCGAAACGGAGGAAACCCGAAAGGTTCGGCAGATGGGTGACCTCGGTGTCCAGAACCAGCGGGCGGGTCACCTGCATGCGACTGAGGTTCACCCCGTCGCGCATGTCATTGACGCCGTAGCTCATCCCCTCGTTGGCTTCGACCTGCTCGACCCGGCCAAGGTTTTTGGAGATAAGTTCCGAGGTGTCGCTATCGTTCGCCCGGAGCGCGACCCAGGTCGAGCAGTAGCCGGTGATGGCCGCCGCATCCTCCTTGCCGTAGGTCGCGGTCAGCTGGGGATAGGACTGGAACCCCAATATGCCGCAGCCGCCATATTTGCGCGCACGGGCGAGGAAGTCGGATAGGCTGGGGAGCTTCTGGAGCGTCGGCAATTCGTCAATGACGCAATAGAGCCGCCGGTCGCGGTCGGGCGTGAGGCTCATGATCGCGCTGATCGCGATGTCGAGCCAGACCGTGATCAGGGGGCGCAGCGAAGGAAGCTGGTCGGCCTTGACGGTGACGAACAGCCAGCTGTCGTCCTTCTCGTCCTCGACCCAACGCCGGATCGAGAAGCCGTCCTCGGTATCGTCGAGATAGGCGAAGCTGCGCATGACCGAGGCAAGCTCGGCCTGGACGCCGGCCGAGGTGCGCTCTCCCTCGGCGGAGATGAAAGCGGCGGCATCGGTGCCCTTCACATAGGCGGCAAGATCGGCGAGCGGGGAACGCAGCACCCGATCAAGCAGGACCGAGATGAGCGTGTGCTTCTGCCGCGCGAGCTTGCGCAGGACGGCGACCAGCGTGCCGCGCGCGGCCTTGCTCCAGAACGGATCGCCATGTTTGTCGGGGATCGTAGATTCCGCGATCTGGTCGTAATGATACTCCCGCGGAACATCGACCCAGGGACTCCAGATGTCGGTGCGCTTGTCGAGCGGGTTGAGCAGGATGTCCCTGCCGGGGCGATAGAATTTCTCAACGAAGCTCCCGGCCGTGTCATAGACGATCGCCCGCTTACCCTGCTTGCGGATGCCTTCGAGCATGGTGGTGATGAGGTTGGTCTTGCCCGTTCCTGGAGCGCCGACCAGCAGGATATGTTCGGGCTCGAAGGCTTCCGGCACGGCGACGCCGCCGATTGTGAGCGCCCCCTTCTTCTGCCCCCGGAGCGCGCGCCGCACTTCCGAGGCCGTCCCGAAGCGGGCGCCGCGCAGATATTCGTTGGAGCCGAGCCCCTTCCCAGTTCTGGTAAAATAGAACCAGGCACTGACCAGTCCGAAGAGGGCGACCACACCGGCAATGGCCGCCCCGTGGATGAGGTCCTTTTCGAGTTTGTGGAGCGCCTGCTTCGCGACACCGGAGTCGGCGAGGGTGTCGGCCGAGGTCCAGTATTGGCGCCCGTCGGGGGTGCGGAACAGCACCGGGTCATTGGTCCCCGGCGCCGCATCCGCCTTGATGGTCGCCTCCACCAGCTTGGCGAGGACGAAGCGCTGATAGTCGGTCGACTTTTCGAACGCATACCAGCAGGTCCCCATCAACCAGAGGATCAGCCCGGCCAGCACGGTCTGGAAAAAGACCTGGGTGGTCATGCGGACATTGTGGACGATCGCCTGCCCGCCCCGCGTCCAGCTCCCCAACGTGTCGTTGCGGAAGATGCTCATGGCCGGCCCCTCCCCCGAACGGCTGGCGGTGCGCTACGGCATGCCCCCGGATTTGGGATGGCCCTGACCGGCAGGGAATAATCGCAGGCAATCGCGCGGCCGGACGGGAAGCCCGCCGAGGGGGAACGCGAGGCCGGGCATGTGTCCGCGAGGTGGGGATCCGCGCGCCGGGTCATGGCTGTTCGTCCGGTGAGAGCAGCCCCTTTTCGAGGAGCAGCGCCCTGGCGTCGGCCATGCCCTGTTCGAGCGTCTCGGGCGACCGGCGTCGCACCGATGCCGCGAGGATAGAGAGCGTCTGCAGGACGCAGGAGAGGATTTCGTCCTGCGTCGTGTAGACGTAGCCGCCGCGGGGATCGGCGGTCTGGTCGATCGCGGGGCGGAGGAGTTCGGCGACGCTGACGCCGACTTTACGGGCACGGCGCTGCAGCCGCTCGTAAAGGGCATCGTCGATCCGGATTGTGACCCTTGCCAAGGTGATGCTCCGACTGGAGCTTCGACAAGGAGGTCACGACGCACAGCAACTATAGCGCAGACAAGCGACGATCACAATAAAATCAGCGTGGCGGACGTGTCTGCCAGCCGGAAACGGCGGAATTGCGGGGCTTTTTCGGGCAATAGTACTGAGGCGGCAGACGCGTCAGCCAAATAACGTGAAATCTGGCTGACGCGTCTGCCAACGGAAACCATTGATTATAGGGCAGTTTCAGGCCACAGCACCCGTGCGTACGGTGCATTACAAACCGCGAAGCGCGTGCGTCGCTTGCCCGCAGCAACGGAGTTGCTGCGTCATCCCTACCGCTGCCGGGCGCACCCATTGCGGTGGTGGTCGATGTGGGGAGATAGGTCGCGCTATGCGGTGGGGTCGCTTGTGGCGCGGGTGCGCCTGTGCGACAAGGATCGCGTGACGAGCGGGCCAGCCTGAGAAGGAAACTGGTCATGCCTAAAATGTCTGAACGCGATAGGCTCGCTGATCTGGAAGATCGCGAGAAGAGGATTGCGGTCGAGAAGGCTGCGCTACGCAAGCGGCTACGCGATCGCTATGCGGCAATGGTGACGGCGCTGCCGGTCGAGCAATTGACGGAACGCGAGTTCCGGGACGTGCTGGGCCATGTGTTGCGGTTGGGCGGCGCTGCCGCGCTGGCTGCGCTCAAGGGGGCGTCGGGTGCCTCCGATGCTTCCCATTCGGGGAAAGCGCCAGCCGCGCCAAGGCCCGCAAAGGGGGATGACGGTGGGGCGCTCGGCCCTTCGGTGGGGGCGTGAACCTGTCGGCCCTTCCCCTTTTGGTTCTTCCCGCCGCCGCGCCGTCAGGCGCGGCGGCGGCCGGGGGCACGACAAAAGGCCAGCGCGCGGGGATGCGCGCCAGCCTTGGCGGGTCTCGTGTGATGGGTAGCGCGGCGCTGGGGGAAGCGCCGCGCCGTTTGGTTTCAGGCGCTGCGCCGTGCTTGCCTGAACGTGTCCCCCTCGCCGTTCTGCGGCTTGCGGGATGCGGGGGCATCCTTGGGCTTGCGGAAAGCATGGATGGGAACGCCTTGTTTCCGCATGGTCTGATAGAGATTGGCTTGGATGCCGGACCCTTCGCAAAGGACGGCTTCCACCGGCTCAAGCTCGCCCATCTTGCGGTTGCGCTGATAGGGAGCCTTGCGCCCGCCACCATAGAGGCCATAGGCGACAACGGGGACGCCTTCCCGCGCTGCCCATGCCGCCGCGATGGCGTCCGCCCCTTTCCGTTGCCCGGTGGTAACAAGCGTCATATGCGGAACACGGGCCTTGATCTCGCTTAGCTTCGCCCAAAGCGGTTGCCATTCCTCCCATACGGCTGGGCCGGAAAAGATGACGACGGGGCCTTGCGGCTGGTGCTTCTCGCGCTTGGCAAGGGCGCGCTCCTGCAAGAAATCCAGCGCATTGATATAGCTTGCGGTGGTGACAGATGACGCCTTGCTGCCCTTGGTCGGTGCCCATGCGCGACGCCAACAAGCGCGATACATGGCGGCGGCATAGTCGCGCAATGTCTCGATGGCTGCGCGCTGTTCGGCCAGCGAGCGGCATTGCAACTGGGTATCCTCAAGGTCTTTGTTGAATACCTCGCCCGGTTCCATGCGCCGCGTCATGTCGCGGATTTTGTCGGCAAGCCTATCCTCTTGGCGCTCCACCGTTCCGGCAACGAAATGGAAGCTGTTGACGATACCCCAAGCGATTTGCGGGGCGAGCGGGTCAAGCCGCGTGTCGGTCAAGAGGCAGTAAAGCGACGTGATAAGTTCGCCGCATACCTTCTGCGCGGTGAACGGTTCGGGCATGGTGTGTTCGCCCGGTTCGTCGCCGGGTTCGATGATGGACAGCGGCAGCGGATCGCCAAAGGATGCTTCAAAGGCAGGGTTTGCGGTTTCCTCCGCGATAAGTTCCGGCAGGTCCGCAAATGTGCTAACGGTTTTCTTAGCTGACTTCTTCGTCATGGGTCTGACTCCTGATGGCAGGATGATCGGTTAGGGTCCGGGGAAGCGGTGCAACGCTCCCCCGGCCCGTCTCGGCCTAGCCCCTAGAACGCAACTTCATCGTCCAGATCGGCGGCGGCTCCTTGGCTGGACAGTCCGCCGCTTTCATCGGCGGTGCTGTCACCGAAACCGTAGTCGTCGCCACGGTTGCCGGAAGGCGCATTGTCGCGGGTGGCGCGAATGGCGGGACCGAAATCGTCGCGCTCCGGCCTGCGCCATGCCACCCGATAGCCTTCCTCCACCGAGCCGAAAAGCGCGATGGGCAGGGCTTCGGGCATCGACGGGTCATCAACATGGCCTTGCAGGAAAACCTCGCCGGTTTTCTTGGCGACGGCTTCCCAAAGCGCGCCGACCTGAACGACACGGCCCCCGACATTGGGCGCGATGATTTCATAAGCCGGGGCCAGTTCGTTTTCGCTTTCCACCGGGCGCAAGGCCAGCTTGGGCAGGTCGATTGCGCGGGTGGCAATCCACCCGATGATGCGGCCCTTGTTCAGGTTAAACTCACCGATATTCATAGCCTTTACTCCAAACGATGCATCCGGGGCCAATCCCCATCAGCACCTATACTTATACCCCCTCCCCCTTTTTGAGTATATGTCATTGTTTTCTTGACAGTATTTCATCGCATTTGGTGAGCCAGAGCCAATAAAACGGACGCGGCAGCGTCCCGAACAAAGAAAAGTATGGCGAAGCCATTCCTTCCTGATCAGCGGAGGACGCGACGGTGGCCGTCTGTCATCGCATTCGGAGCCGCCGTCGCCGGGGCTCAAGGGTCAGGGCTGGTCGGGGCAAGCAAGGGACGTCGCGCTGCGGCCTTTAGAAAAGCTTGGAGTAGAAGGGGCCTGCCGACCGCTTACCCCAAGCGACAACGTCGGCAGGCCCCTTCTACTCCTAGGTTTTCTTGGCCGGAGGCAGCCCTTGCTTGCCCCGACCAGCCCTGGCACGCCGAGACCCTGCGAGGCGGCGCAGAATGTGATGACAGACTGCGTGCGACGCTGATTGCGGGCCGAGGCGTCCTCGCCGAGGCCCGCGGCGACGGTTCCCCAAACGCGATGCCCGAGGAGAGATCGGAGCGTGCCTTTGGGGTTGCTACGCTGGCCCGAGCCAGAGAACGTCGAGGAGGCTGCTGCTGGCCTTGCGTGCCTCGACGATGACAGTGGCGTCCACCAGCGGCGGGAAATCCTGCGCGCCATTGAGACGCCAGACGTGGCCATCCTCCATCTCGAGGAGGAAACCGCGCTCGGATCGGCGCAGCTGTCCACGGAGGCGCAGAGGCGCGGCCGCCATGGTCACGGCGCGGGGTGCCGGCCGATCGGGGCGGCCCATGCGGAAGCGAAACTCATGATCGCGATCCTATTGCGGGCATCATTCCGATTGTAAACATGTTCGACCTATGTTCTATTCATGGATGAAAGGACTTTCCCATGATCGCGGACTATCTCGCCACCTTCGATTTCAACCTGTCGCTGATCGATGCAGTCAACGACCCCGATATCGCGGATGTGCGCAGCCAGATCGCCGCCCTCGCGCTCGGGGAAGGTCTCGACAGCGGCTACTATGCCACGCAAGAACTGGCTGAGGCCTTTCTGGAGGCGGCTCGCGAAGCCAATGCCGAGATCACCGATCCCCATAGCCCGGCGCGGGAAAAGCTGGTGGATATCCTCGATAGCGGTCCACCCTATCAACGCAGCCTGTTCGACGCGGTAGCCACGTTGCCGTTGGCGGACGCGGCCAGCCATCTCGCCTGGCTTACCAGCGTAATGCGTGATCGCGCGGATATGTATCGGCCGGTCGAAGCGGCGCGTCTATCGACACGCTGAATATCCCGTCCCCACCTGCGGCATCCGGTAATTTCGCACGGAACCGATTGGCAGTTGCTGCCCGATTGGGTTAGAGGGGCGGGTCCGCCGGTGGTGGGCCGGAGAGTAGAAACTCCGAACAATAGAGTCGGCGCATGCCTTGCGGCCGGATTGCCTGATTATGTCCAGGCTCCGGCTAAAGATCAGGCACGCGTTCTATTGTTCGCGTCTTTCTACCGTCCGGCTCAGGGGCCGGCATCCTCCTCCGGGGGGGTGCCCGCCGACTGAGCGCGACGGGACGGAGAAGCACAGATGACAGACGAAGAGCCAGGGCTGGAAAACGCCATCAAGCACATGGAGGCGGCACTCGAATGCCTCGTCGACCCTAAGGACCAGGTGGTGGCGATACGGCTTTCGCACGCGCTGGATCTGGCGCGGGAGCGATTGCTCGAAGGGGCCTGAGGAAGGATCTCATTCCCGAACTGGTCAGGATAGCGCCAGAGTTGTGGGATCATCCTCCCACGGATTGAATATGGCTGCGCCGCTGTGACGCACATCCTTGACGTTGCGAGTCACGAGATAAAGCTGGTGCTCAATCGCGGTGGCCGCCAGCATTGTGTCGACAACGCCCGGCGCATGGCCCGTCCCTAGCTTGACGTCGCCGGAGATTGCTCCCCATCGCCGGATAATCGCGTCATCAACGGACAGAATGCGACCTTTGAAACGCGCTTCGAGCGCATCGCGAGCCCCGATATAGCGGGGCCGCTCGGGATGGTTCGCGGGTATGGCGTGGATTCCCTTGTCATATTCGCCGAGCGTCAGGATGCTGAGGAACAGCGCTTCTTCGGGCTGCTCCGACGCCCATGTCTTCACGCTCGGCGCGCCGTTGGGATTTATGAGGGCGGCAATCACATTGGTGTCGAGAAGCCAGCCGATCACAAGACGATGTCCCGTCCGCTATCGCGTTCGCGCGTCAGATCGACGCCTTCGAGGTGCAGTCCTTCGAGAAAGGCGACAAGCGGCTTCTTGCGTTCAGGCGGCAGCAATCTTTCGAGTTCGTCGGCGCTGATGATAACGACGGCATCCTTGCCGCGCACCGTGACGCGTTGCGGCCCTTCGCTGCGGGCCAGGCGAACCACCTCGCTGAACCGCGCCTTGGCGTCTTCGAGCTTCCATCCGCGCGCCGCTGGTGGAAGCCTGGAACCACCTTTGCGTGCGGGGCCGTCACCGGCGCGTTTGGAGGTAGTCATGAAAATTCTCCATCTGACTAGTTAGTCAGATATAATGATCCAGCGGTATCGGCGCAAGCTCGATCCGGCATCGGTAGGCCATGTGTGTCATGCCGGCCTGATCCAGTCGCGGGCGGGTGCCCATCCGAGAATGTCACTGCCGCTGTCGCTGACGGCCTCGCCCGATATGTCCCGCCAGGGCGATCGAGGCCGATAGACCGGCATGTAACGGGCGGTGAGCACTTCGAACGTCGAGCAGATATAGCCGCTGAGGCGGATGGCAAGAACGGGTCGATCGTCGTCCGGAAGGCCTGTGAAGACTGAAAGGAAGCCGGGCGGGATAGGGAAGAGTGTGCTTTCGATCATGGCGCGGGCAAGCCGCGTCTCCAATTCGCCCGCTTCGGAGCCCCAGGGATGCGCATCGATGTCGAAGCGATCGGCGCTATCCGGCGACGGACGGATCGAGAATTCACCAGACCAGCAGCGACTGTCCGGGTTCAACGCGGGGACCTCTGCCTTGGCGGCGTTATTGCCCGTATCGGCACGAAACCAATCCGCCATCGCCGGCGTAAGCTGGCCGGTCAGGGCCCATGCCTTGATAGGGTCCGGATCGCGCTCGGGAAATTCGACAAGCCACCATTCGGCGCGATGATGGAGAATCACGCCATAGCAATGACGCTCGGCCGAATTGGATTCGGGACACTGGGTCACGGATACCTCCTTTTTGCGGGCTTGAAGGCCGCAATTGCCCCCATCGGCACAGCCAGGCCGTGCGGCGACGGTGATCGGTGGTTGCAACCGCGCGTCGTTCACGCCAATCTGGCGGTCAATCTTGTGAATTCGCAGCGACAGGCGTAATCGGAGCGTCTCGGACCTGTGAAAAACGGGCGGTCGCCTATCGCCGCTTTGAAAAAGAAACAAAGTGCTCCGACAGGGATGCTCGTGATGAACCTGCCTATCGTGTATCAGCCGCATGCCGTTTCTGATGACGGCGCAATGAGCTTCATGCTCTTTATGGCGGATGCCTGGGCCAAGATGCAGCCGAAGAAGCTAACGCTCGCAGATATGGACGAGTATTGGAACTTCTGTCGGGATGACGAGGTGAGGCGGGCGAGGAGATGATTCGATCGATGGGCAAGACCCTGCGTGGCGTCCTCGACCTTATAGGCCGGTGAGTTCTTCGCACACCGCATAGGTCAGCGACCGAGGCTAAATTCACCAGGACCTGCGTTACTACGTGGCGCTATAGGTTTCAGCCGCCCACTGCGCGACCCACCCTTCGGTGATTTGCTCGTGCGCGATCTCCCCTTGTTCGATCAAAGTGCGGATTTCCGCCCGGGCGAGATCGAGTGCTCTGTCCCATGCGTTTCCGGCCGAAAGCGCAGGTTTCGTGAGCGGCAGATGATGCTGGAATGCGGCGTCGCCCCCGTCGAGCCGGGCCTGCTGCCGGCGTTGCCATCGCTCCATATGACCGGCAACGAACTCGTCGGTCTTCGAAAAGCCTTCGCGCCACGCCTCGATCCGCGCGGCCAGAGAATAGGCGCAGGAATCGAGGCTGGCGATGCGATGCGCAAGCGGCCGCAAATAATGGAGGGCTGTTCCCTTCACACCGAAAAGGTGGAAGCGGAGCGCAGGGTCTGCGTCCCGGTCGAGCCGGCTTAGCACCGCGAGAAGCCCATCAGGACCGGACACCGTGCGGCGGCACATGGAGCCGATACCGACAACCATGCCTGGCCGAAGGATACCGGCAATGCCGTCGAGGCATCGCAGATAGTCGTCGGGATGCCGTCCCTGGATGACGGGCATGAACCGGGCATCGATTCCGCGATCGGCGGCTCTTGCATGACAGGCATGATTGAGCGCGATGGTGCGCGAGATACGGTCGAGGACTTCGTCGCGGTCGCGGGCAATTTCCTCTTCGGTGCACAGGTCGAGGCTCGCGAAGCGCCGAAATGGGTAGCTTGCGGCCAGTTCGATATAGTCATCGGCCGTCCAGGGCAGCCCGCGGTAGCGATGAGCGACGACAAAGCCGGCGGAGTCGAGGTCGATCGACACCAGGCGCGAGGCATTGGCCAGCGAACGCAGGTTCCAGCCCGCCCAGCGCGCATAGCCCTCGCGGCGATCCCATCGCGACAGCGCGTTCGCTGAAATGAGGACCGGATAGCGCATCTCGATCGCGCGCTGGAGAAGCGGGCCACGATTGAGATGCGGGAGGCCGACGATGATCTCTATGTTCATGCTGGCCTCCGCGACGTCACGCTTCTCAAGCGAAGGGTCGGTGAGACGAAAGACGGTTACGCTTGCGGGAGCCGGAAATCCTCCTGCCCTTCTAGAACCAGCTATTGCAAAGGTTGCAACGGCTCCACCAGTAACCGTGCTTGTCGCCGACCTTATAGGCGTTGATGTTGAACCGCTTGCCTGTAGGGCTCGTGGGATCATCATAGCACTCGGCTGCGCCGCAGTTGGGACAGGTGATGCTGTCGGTTACGATGATTTCGGGGGTGTTCGTGGTTCGCTGGCTGCTGGACATGGTTGGTGAACTCCCAGATGAAACTCATCCACCAACCACCCCCTTTCCCCCTGTGGAGAACGCGAAGGGCGCCATGTTGCCGCCCTGTTGTTGCACCAGTCTGCCGCGCCAATGAGCGGATCGATATGGGGCCGGGTTAGCCCAACCGGGTCACCAGCGCATGAGCATCGGCTTCGCAGGCCGCCGCCCCGAGCCAGACGGAACTGCCATCGCGGCGTCCGGCATAGAGTCCGAAGAACTGCGGCGCGACACCCACCGTTTCGGCGGACATGCGGGCGCGCGAGTCCTGCACCAGGCCAACGATATCGACGTGGCCATTCCAGTCGACAGGCAGGGGCAGCAAGGGACTGAATGCCTGGTTCTTCGAGAGCCCCTCGGACCATTCGGGATGATGATCGTCGAGAAAGGCGGCCACGACGCGGAATGCGCCGCTGTGGTCATTATGGATCGCCTCCAGCAGCGGAGGCATCGCGAGCAGCTCGTCCATCATGCCCCGCACATAGATTTTGAACGCAGGATCCTGCCGTCGGCTCCGTGTGGCGGAAGCGAGCGCCGTCTGGAGTTCGAAGAGTTGGGCGCGGGCGTGCGCGAGCGGCGTTCCGGTCGTCAGGTCGGGTCGATCGAAGATGTTCCCGAAGCGCACGCCCGTCGGCGCAGTGCAGGTCTGTTCGAAGATGGTGACCGAAAGAGCGTCCCAGCCTGCGGTCGATATGGCTTCCCTATCCGTATAGAAGTCGGGCTCCATGCCGGACAATTGATCGAGGGCATCGACCCGTATCCGGGCATCGGCAGTCCGACACGAACCTGCTTTGATATCCTTTTCAAGCGCGATTTGGAGTTCGATTGCGGGAAGCGCGATACGCCAAGGACGATTGGCGGGATCATGAGGAAACAGGCCGCGCCTTTCGATCAGCCGGTCGATCTGGGATGCATCGCGTTCATCGGATCGTTCCTCGAACATGTCGGCGGCAAGGGTATGCCAGACGGAAAGCGTGAATGTGTCGAACGGAACGACCTGGCGCGCGGCCATGCAGTCGTCCTCGCTTTCCATATATTCGGCCCAGAAATCACCTTCGCCAAGCGCGTCGTTTTCGGGATTATAGGCAAGCTTGCGCGCAACCATCAGTTCGTTGCTGGACAGCGCGACAAGATCGGCGGACGGCCGAGAGATGATGTCGGCGGTTGCTTCCGTCGTGAAACCGGATAGCTGATGGGTGGGCATGGGCTGTTTCCTTATGGAGATCGGAGGATCCACTATGGCTCCCTCGCCCATCACCTCTTTCCTCCCCTCCTGCGGCCCAGGACTGTTCGCTGCGGTCAGTTGCTCATCCAGAATAGGGGCAAGTCAGGCAGCCTGATCACGCCCGGCCCGCCGTGCCGGCCAGCGGCTGGATGACCTTGACGTCCGCCAGTTCGCCGAACGCGGCAATATGCGCCTTCAGCGCCGCTTCCAGGCCTTCCCGATCGTCGAACGCCTCCATCGAATAGGCCCGGCGCGCGAGAGCATCGGGGTCGGTGCCGAACATCCGCGCAAAGTGCCGCGGCCAGTGACAAAGCAGGATCCATGGCCAGCCCGGCTCAGGGGGCGAGAATTCGAAGAAGCTTATCTCTCCCGCCTCGCGGCAACTGGGTTTGCGATCGAGTAGATCGGGTGCTCGCAGGCCGTCCCGGTCCACGGTGAGGAACGCTTCGAACGCGGCAAGCTCCTCATCGGTCTCGATCATGACGATATAATAGCGATCGAGTGCGAGCCCCTGCCCCGCGAGACGCGGCGGAATGTCGATGACCATCACCGCCGGAGCGGTGACGAGCGGCATGGCATAGAGGCGGCGTCTGGCGGCAAGCTCGTCTGACAGGCGCATGGCGGGATTCCCGAAGATGTGGTTGCTGTGAGCGATCGCGCTCATCGTATCGAATGGGCGGAAAGACAGTCTACAGGTCCGACCGGCGCCAGACATCCCTGGTGCTATCCGCGTGGACGGCAATGAGGCCCTGTCCATCTAACTCGGCCTGGACGCAGCAGACAAGGTCGCCGGTTTCCCCGATGCCGGGCCGTTCGTAGATATAGAGGTCGAACAGCGCACCTCCGTTCGCAAGTATATGGCGCTCGCGGATGCGCGACCAGGGGAACGTCTGATTGAGATCGGTGTCCGCCCAATCCGGGTCGGCGCTGATCGCACGGATATTGAGGGCAGCGTTGCCGGTGGTGAGGCTGAAGCGCTCGGCGATCTCGATCGCAAAGCGGCGGACGGAACTGTGGCGGCGGGCGATACGCTCGGCGACGTCTCGCAGCTGCCGGACGTCATCGGCGGACAATCGAATGGATTCGGTCATCGATGGCATCCTTGTGATGGAAGTTCGAGGCTGGGGGCGGGTTCTAGCGAGGCGTGCAACCACCATTCCGCAGTGATGTCAGCCGAGACGGCCGGAGGCCAAAAACGCCATCCTTTGCGCATCACTGGCAAGGGTCACGAAACAGTCGTCAGGGCGAAGATAGACGACGACATACCGCCCGCGCTCGCATAGTCGCCGGATGTTGGCGCGACTGCCCTGGCTCGTTCCGTCCCATATGACGAACCCGACACCGGCGAGGCGACACATTTCCCGATCTTTCGCGCTGTGGAAGGCGCGCGTACCCGCAGGAGCATCTGCTCGGATCTGCCGGACCGGCCATATGCCGATATTGTGCCGGGGGACGGAACCTCCGCAGAAGATCGTGACGTGACGCACACCGCAATCGGCGAGGAATCGCTGGACCGCTGCATCCGCGCCAGATGCGTCGCCAATCACGACGGGCAACTCCTTTTCGATGACGACGCCGAGCCGCTTCATTACGCAGGCCGGAAGCTGCCGGATGGAAAGCGATCCGGAGATGAATATGGGTGGCGTGGATACGCGATGGTATGTGGCAAAATCGCTGGCGGTCATAGCAAGCTCCCAGGGAAGTTCACCGTCAGCCCCTCCTACTCCCCTCCTTGCGGGCCCTTTCGCAATGGCCGATCCTGTGGTCACCTCCGAGGGCGCGCGCATATCTTGCCAGCGCGATCCCGTCATTCCCGATGTTGCGCGATGATTCGTCGGGCGAGCACCTCGATTTCCTGACGATCGGCGGTCTGCGTGCAATCACCCGGATAGACGATGAGATCGTCCGCCGCGGCGCTGCCCTTGCTGATGAATATCCGCCAGACATTATGGCGAATTTCTGCCTGCTCACGCGCTTCGGTTAGAGGATTCAATAGATCCGCCCACTGGTGCCGGTCGGGATCGTCCGAAAGATCGGTCCAGTCGCTCAACATCCCCCAAACCGTATAGCCGTCGATCTGTGCATGATGCTCGCGTGCTGCGCGTCGCTCGGCCTCGCGTTTCGGTGCGTCGCGTCTTGCCTTGGCCTCCGCCTGTTTCCAGCGGACCGACGACAGCCCCTGTTCGAGGCCCTTGATGACGTCGGCCGCCAGGGCTTCCTGCCGCTTTGGCACGATATAAGAATGGTGTGCGGCCGCGATCTGTTCGGCGCCATATCGCGCGAGCGCAAGCAAGGCTTGCAGCTCGGTCTTGCTCAGAGTGACCCGAAGGCCGCTCGCCATCGCGTGCGTTTTCATGGGCAGCGTTCCTTGTGCCAAGGTTTGAGGCCCGCGAGCGGGAGCTTGTATTCCCGCACGGTGTGATGACGCTCCTCGGAAAAGAAACCCCAATGGCCGGTCGATGAATATCGCAGGAAGAAGAACTTCTCGTTCTCCTCGGTCCTGATCCACATGCCCGGCGTGATCGGGTATCGATCGGCAGGGTTCATTGGCGCCTCCACGACGATGGGATTGGTATCAGGCGACGTGCAGTACGAGATTTTCGTCCTTCGCCGGGCGCGTCTCCGTCACGCAGAACGGCTGGATCGGGCTGCCGGTGCGGATGACATACTGGTTGCGGCCGGTGGCGCTACGGCGCTGAATCGCGCAGGCATATGCGTGCTCCGCGCTCGCCAAACGCTCGCGAAGGGGAGACAGTTGGG
Organism: Sphingobium cloacae; assembly: GCF_002355855.1. Lineage (NCBI taxonomy): Bacteria > Pseudomonadati > Pseudomonadota > Alphaproteobacteria > Sphingomonadales > Sphingobiaceae > Sphingobium > Sphingobium cloacae. Next base: position 398,233 of record NZ_AP017655.1, on the reverse strand, counting down.
CCATGATATCCTCCATGAGGTTGAGATGGGGAAGGTTTGCTGCCCGGTAGGCGGGCATGGCCGATGCGGGATCAGCCTTGTTGTGACGGGTCTTCCTGATCGTCGGAGGCGGCATCGTGGGAGACGACTGGGCAACCGATGCTGTCGATGACGGTGCGCGCCGAATTTTCCCAACCGGCGCGCTCAAGGATATCGGATACATCCGTCCTGACGACGTCGCGTTCGCTCTGGTCGGCAGCGAGCGCGATCTGCCTCAGGGCACGAAGCCCCATGTGCATCTCGATCATGTGGAGACCGCCTCCACGGTAATGCGGAAGGCGGAACGATCGCCCAGCACGAGGTAGATCTGCGTCCCCGTCTGGATATCGCAGCTTGCGATGCTGTCGATATTGGCGCTTGTGCCATGGATTTCCGAAATTACATGGGGCGGACGGTCATCCTTGCAATCGCCGCTCTCGTCGCACTTTTTGGCATGAGTCTCCAGCAGCTCGCAGATTAGGGCAGCAATCGTGCTGGCGCGGGTCGGATTGTCGCTATCGGTCCTGTCGATCGCTTCGCGCAGGATCGGTGTCAGCGCGTCATTGATCTGGAAAAGCAGATCCGACCTTTCGCTATCGCGCAGACCGTCCAGCACAGTGTTGGGAATGAGGGTGTTGACCGCATGGGTAGCGTCATCGACCAGCGCGTCGAATTGATCGTCGTTCATCGGAATCTCCTTCGCGGGTGCGACCAGACGGGGCACACGAGGTGTCCGGTGCTATGTCGGGGATGGAAGAGCTATTGGCGGTCTCAGGGGCGCTTCATCATCCGAGCCCGGACGTTCTCGACCCAATGCGCCGGGTTATTATGGTGGTCGATAAACTCCTGTGACCAGGCGAATACTGTCTCAGTATCCGGCTCGATCATATCGAGCGCGTCGCCATATTCGGGGTGATGCGCGCCTTTGCAGCTGTTGCGCATGAAGATGAGTGCGCCGGCGCACATCGCGCGGGCATCGCTGCCATCGCCCGGAATGGTCTTGTGGCAAGGCAGCGGCGGCCCGTCGAACTGGATCTGCTGCGTGAAATCCTCCGGCCGGTAGCCGCCCAGCCAGCCGGCGGGATGATCGCGGCGCCAGGGGCATTCGTTGCACGGCTGCTTGAGCAGCGGCTTCATGTCGCGCCAGCTCGCAATGTTTGCAGCGTCTCCTTCATGAGCCACCGGGTCGAGCCGCCGAATATCTCAGTATCGGTGACGACATAGTAACCGCCTCCGAAACCGTCAGCGATGTCCTTGTCGGCCACCTCCGCCCATTGAAAGCCGAACGGCAGCGCGGATTTGCAGACTTTCTGGATCAGCGATGCGAGGGCCGGAACGTCGGCTTCATGGCCGCTGATGAACGCGAACTGTGTCTTGGCCTCCGGGTCGCCTTGAATGATGAGATCGGCATCGAACTCGGGAAAGCCCGGATCCGACCAGAGATCGAGAAAGTCCGCGAAAGGATCCTCCTCCTCCGGTTTGTTCGGAAAGGTGTTCCTGAATCCCTCGCTGAGCGACGCGTAATAGGTCTTCACCGCTTGCATCCCGTTAGACGGGAGTTCGGCGAAGTCGCTGGACAGTTGGGTCGATACGGCGAAGCATTCCTTGAGCAGGATTGCTTCCTGCGGCATCAGCGGAATGGCGAACGCCGTTTGCAGATAGTGATTGGCCATCTTTCAGCTCCTGGATGGAAAGGATGGAACAGCACCCGGCAGGCTAGATCGCCGGCCCCGACGGCAGCCGGTGGTCGATCTCATCATCGGTGAGGCGTTCGAGCAGTTTCAAAGCGGAACCGCCGTCCGGTTCACAAATGACGATCGTGCGTTTGCCCCGGTCTTCCGGGGGCCACGCATCGGGATCGGCCTCGCCTGCAAGACCACGAATATCAGGATGCGTGTGCGACCAGATCAGTTCCAGCTTCTGTTCGCGGGTCATGCCCGGAGCGGCGGCTGTCTCATGGGCTATGATTGCCGCCCGCATCGCGTCGGGGCTATGGCGATCTCCAAGATTGCAATAACCGGTAAACCAGCGCTTGCGTCCGATCGTGATGGCGAAGAAGACCGAACCGACGAAACCGGCCTTGAGTTCAGACCAGGCAAACATCCCGGCGCGCATGAAGAGCGGCGGCAGTTCCTCAAGCATGGATTCGTAGGATTCGAGTTCAATCTCGAACCATCTATTCTCAAAAGCCTTCCCCGAAATGCGATCCTCTAACGAACAATCGGGAACGCGGTTGAACAGTTCGAACATCTGCTCGCGTGTCGCGACGCCGTCGAAAATCTTCCTGAATGGAGGAGCCTGGGTCATGGGACGATTCCTCATGGACATGGCGTGCCGCGGCGCGCGTGATGACGCGCCGGGCAGGCCGGAAAGAGAATGGGCTATTCGGCGGCGCCGAGAGCGGCCCCGTCGTCATTGTCCGCGAAGCTGGCCTCAACCAGATAGTTGACAGCCTGCATCCTAATCGCCCGGTCCTTGGGGATCAGCCAGGAGACATGCTCGCGGATCGCCTCGCGGACTCGCTCAAGGATTGCGGCATCCTCGCCGAGCAGCAACATGTTCGCAGCAAAGCGCGCCTGCATATCGAATGTCGCCTGCTGGGTATGATAGCTGTCGGCGTCGCAATCGTCGTCGTGATAGAAACAGGCGGCTTCGAGCAGGTAGGCGAGTTCGCTGGGTGTGATTGCACAGTCGGCGCTGAGCAGGATGGTGACGTTATCGAGATCGTTCGAGCAGTCATCGGGAATAATCAGCACATCCGCCGGTAACGAGAGGATTTCGGCAGGTTCGCCGGAATCGGCTGACGCCTGCACGGCGATTTCGAGTTCGATCGCATCGACGCGCCCGGAGACCACGACCTGCGACAGCTGCGTGTCAGCCGCATAATCGAAGACGTCGCCTTCGCCCTGGTCGACCCGGAAGGACCATCCGAGCACTCGCGGAAGTTCGTCATACCAGGCGTATCCCGCGAATTCATCGACGGGCTCGACTGGGGTCGCGCCGTGCAGACGTCCCGACGCGAGGGCGCGCTCGGCACACTGCTCGATATGGGCCTGGTCCGTCGGCATCAGGATCATCGGTTCACCCGCCACCCGCTCGCCGAACATGGTGCTATCCGCTTCCGCGGTGCGCGGAGTCCAGACCGACAGCCAGGGTGCGGCTTCAGGGAGGAACACGCCCAGCGCCTTGGCCCGCAGCCAATGGGCATGCGACAGCCGATGGTGACCCTTGCGGGCGACGGTGCGGAAGATCGCCGCCTCGCAGGCCTCGCGCAACGCCTCGAGCGCCGGCCCCTGCACCATTTCTTTGCGCGCAGGGAGCACGAGTTGTAGGTGGCCTGCGTTGTCAAACGGCGTTCAAAAGGGACCCCCGATCGGCGTCGAAGAGGGACCCCCTTTTTCGGATATGATGTTGGTTTGTTGAAGATGGCCTTGCGCTGCGTGCGGCGGAGGGCGGGCGTAGCCCGACCGGAGGCGCGCGCAGCGCAAGATAGATTTTTGAAGGCGCCGAAGGTAGCGGTCAGCTGCGGTTTTTGAAGCGCCAGCTGTCGTTGCCCGTCTCGATGATATCGCAGTGGTGGGTGACGCGGTCGAGCAGCGCCGTAGTCATCTTGGGATCCCCGAAGACGGTAGGCCACTCGCCGAAGGCAAGGTTGGTGGTGATGATGACGCTGGTGCGCTCATAAAGCTTGCTGATGAGGTGGAACAGCAACTGCCCTCCCGAGCGTGCGAACGGCAGATATCCAAGCTCGTCGAGCACGATCAGATCGAGCCGCGACAGCTGCGCCGCCAGGGTCCCGCCTTTGCCGATCCGGGTCTCCTCTTCGAGGCGTGTCACCAGCATATGCGCCCTGGGTGAACTGATAGGGCGTCGTACCGGTGATGGTTCCGCTCGCGTCGATGATGCTCGCCGATCCTGCGACATAGGTCTTCGATTGCGCATTGATACCGCCGCCGAGCCGGAGAGCGGACCAATTCCCCGGCATGCGCGCCATGGTCCAAAGCTTGAGCATATGGCGCGGCGTGCGCGGAAAATAGGCGGCGCCGTTCGATGCGCCATAGCCGGAACGGTATTTGTTCTCGTTGTAGGTGTAGCCGATCGACATCTCCCAGCCGGGCAGGATCTCGCCCACCAGTTCGGCATCGATGCCCTGCGCGCGGATCGCTCTGGATGCGACATAACAGCAGCCCGGGATCGTCGGTGACGTGAAATCCAACGCCGCTCCGTTCCTCCGATCGATACGATAGGCCGCAAGCGACCCGTTCAGCTTTCCGTCGAGCCACGATCCCTTGACGCCGATCTCCATGGTATTCCCGCGCACGGGTGGCAGCTGGGCACCCGTCGCCGTCAGATTGCCACCCTGCGGAATGTAGATGGATGTATAGCTGCCGTACAAGGTGAGCGACTTCGAGACATCGAAACTCACCGCCCCATAAGGTATCCAGACGCCGTTATCTTCATAGCGCTGCCGTCCGGCGGCGTAGTCATACGTATAATTGCTCAAACGGACGCCGGCGGTGACACGCAAGCTATTGGTTATGTGGGACCGCAGCGTCGCATAGGCGCCGAACTGCTTCTGACCACCGAATGGCAGGAGGGGAACATAGCTGCCCGGCGTCGCCGGTCTTGGAAACCCGGCGGGATCGAAGTTGAACACATCGGCCGGGGGCCGCGTCGGGTAGAGGGAAACACCGGTGCCGTCGCTGAACATGTCCTGGTAATTGATCCCCGCCAGCAGGTCATGTTTCAATCCCAGCACGCGGAAGCTGCCGTCAATGGTCACGTCGGCCAGTTTGGAGAGATTGGAAACATCCGTGCGGCTCCCCGCCAGGAGCGGTCCTGCACCGGTCACCGGATTGACGGTGCCCAGCGGGTAGCCAAGTTCATACGCATAGGATTGCCGCTGCCGCGTGAGATTGACCTTGAGCGTCCAGTCACCGCCGATCTTCTGCTCCAGCCGCAAGAACAGTTCGCTCGTCTTGTAATCGCGGAACGACCAGTCCGTGCAAAGGCATTCGTCCCTGGAAAGACCGAGATCGTCCCTCGTCACGGAGCGCGGCGTGCCCGCATAGGCGCCGCGGGTCTCCCGCTTCTCATAGCTGCCGCCAAAGGTCAGCAGCGTGGTCGCGGTCACATCGGCTTCCGCAATCCCATAGAACACCTGCTTGTTCATACTGGACGGTTTGTAGAAGAAATCGCGGTCCTCGAAGGCGGCGACCGCGCGGCCCCGCAAGCGCCCGTTCCAGCCGATCGGCCCTGTCACGTCCACGGCGCCGCGATAGCGGTTCCAGCTTCCCGCGAGCAGATCGGCCGAAACCTGATTGTGGTCCAGCGGGCGCTTGCGCACCATATTCACCGTTCCTCCGGGGTCGCCCCTCCCCGCGAACAGACCATCCGAGCCGCGCAGAATCTCGATATGGTCGAGGACTGCGGCATCGGGCAGTCCGGTGTTGTACCAAAAGTTGCTCACGCCAGGCGCGCCACCATCGGACTGCACGCCGAGCCCGAAACCGCGGGCGGAGAAGGACTCGAGCGGGTAGCCGGAGCCGTCCGTGACCGTCACACCCGTCGCCTGCCGCAAGGCGTCCTCGGTGGTGGTGATGACCTGATCACGCAGGCGCTGCGCCGTCATGACAGTCACCGACTGCGGGATCTCCCTCAGCGCGCGCGCCGTCTTCCCGCCCACTTCGACGGCCTGCGCCGTGTAGGATTGCGACCCTTCCGTCAGTGTCGTCGCGATCGATCCGCTTGAATAGGATGCAGCACCGTGGCTTGCCCCTTCCACGCGCACCGGCCCCAGCTGAACGGCGCCATCCGCCGATCGCGGCGCCGGTTCGAGCGTCACGGTACTCGATCCCGTGAACCTGAAGGTCAGTCCGGTCCCGGCAAGCAGGCGGCTCAAGGCCTCGGCGGGAGACATGGTGCCCCGCACGGCGCTGGCATGGCGGCCACTGGCAAGATCGGCATCGGCCGTCACCTGGAGCCCTGACTGACGACCGAAGAGGATCAAGGCCTCAGGCAAGGATTGAGACGGGATATCGAAAGTCCGCTGCGTGGCCTCCGCCTGCGCCCATGCAACCGTCGGGAAGCCGGACGCACTCAGCGCGCTGGCAGCAAGGAGCATGCAGGCCAGTGCACCGCGCGCGCCACTTGTATTCCGATTGCCCCCAGTCATTCGATCAACCTCCATTCGCCCATGAGGCCGCGATATGCGAATGCGTCGCAACAGCCTTTCAAAAGGGCGACGCTGGCCAACGGGCAATTTTCAGAAAAGGACGAAAAATAGTTTCGTCGGCGCTCTACGGCGCGGGCAGCCTGACCGTCTCAGGCGCCAGAGACGATCAGCAACCACGGCGTCACCCGCCTGACGCTGCCGCCATGGGGTGTCACCAACGCCTGCAAGGCCGCGCCGGGATCGCCAATCTTGTAGACGCCTGTGACCCGTTGCTTGCCCAGAGCCCGGTTGGCGAGCACGATCTTCCCACTGTACCAGGGGCGGATTTCGTCGATCACTTCGGCAATCGTACGGTCGATCACCTGCACCTCACCCTTGCGCCAGCCACCCGCCAGATCGACGCGCCCGGCACCGCTGACGATCGCCTTGTCCTCGCCGATGCGCACCCATTGCCCCGCATCAAGCGTCCTCGCACGAGCGGGTACGACCCCATCGTCACGGACCTCGACCCGGCCATGACCGACCGAGACCGACGTCCTGCCGCCAATCATGCGCACGTCGAATCCGGTGCCGAGCACCGTTGTCGTGATGTCACGAGCACGCACCGTGAACGGCCTCCGGGCGTCCGGCGCCACCTCGAACCATGCCTGCCCGGCCAACAGCCGCACGGCCCGCGCGTTGCCGCTGTAAGCAACCTGGATCGCGCTGTCGGGGCCCAGCGCGACCCGGCTCCCATCGGCCAGTGCTACGCTATCGATCCGGCCCGCCCCGGTCAGGTGGTCGGCGCGAAGGCGCAGGTCGATATCCGGCGCGGCCATCAGGGCGATGCAGGCGGCCGCCAGTCCCGCGACCCAAGCCACCGGCCGCCGACGAAGCGCCCGCGTCCACCGGCGACCAGCACCCGGGCGGGACACAGCTATCGGGGGCGCCGCGCTCTCCCGCCAATAGTGCGAATAGGCGGGCGGCGTGTCCCCAATCGCAGCAAAGGTCTCGTTCGCGCTGTCCCAGGCTGCGGCATGCGCCGGGTCGGCCTTCCGCCAGGCTTCGAACTCGGCAGCCAATGCCTCATCCTCCGGCTCTTCGCGGAGCAGCATCAACCAGCGGATGGCGTCGCTCCTCATGCGATCGCGATCAGTTGTCATCGGGTGTGCTCCCGAAGGGCAAACCCACAGCCATGGACGCATTCTCCGGCGCCAAAAGGGAGAGTAAACCTCCATGTACGGGAGACGTTGCCGAAGGGCCATTTTTCAAAGACGTTGCGGACATCGGCGACTATTCTTCATTGCGCCGACGATCGCACGCTTCGAGCCCCTGTGCGATCAGCAAATGAACGAGCGCGATCGAAACGTTCAGTCGCTCGGCAATCTGCCGCAACTTGAAGCCGCCGAAGCGATACATCTCGATCGCGATGCGCTGTCGTTCGGGGAGATCCTCCAGCGTTTCGAACACGAGCCTCACATCGTCGCGAGCGATGATCGTCGCCTCGGCGCTGGGACTCTCATCCGGCACGAGGCGGGCCGCTTCCTCGATATCCACACCGCACCGCGTCCGCTCGCGCAGCAACCGGCGGATGCTGTCGACCGCGAGATTGCGGACGATCCGGTAGAGATAGGCGATCGGCTCGCGGATCGCCGGATCGTCGCCCTTGCGATCAAGATGGAACCACGCTTCCTGAACGACATCTTCGGCATGGGCGCGGCTGCCGGTGATGCCCTTGGCATAGTCGACCAGCGCCGCGCGGTGCGAGCGATAGAGCCGCAATGCCATGCTTTCGTGCGTCAAACCTGCCATCCCGACTGCGAACACGTCGGGCAGCGGTGGACGGACAGGGAATCACCAGTTGCGAGACGTTCGCAACAGCGTCTCTAACGCCGCGACGGGAGCGCCGCAACCGCAAAGCCCAACCGGGTCTGCCTATTGCGCCAGGCTCGAGCGCAGCATCCAGGCATTCTCCTCGTGGACGCCGATACGTGCCACGAGCATGTCATGGCTGAACAGATCGCCAGCCTTGTCCGCAAGTTCGGCGAATTCGCTCATGCGGCGCGCCACGGTCTCATTGTCGCGGGCAAGCTCGGCGATCATCTCGTTTGTCGGCCTGTGCGGTGCTTCATTCTCGATCACCGTCAGCGCACGGAATGTTTCGTTCCCGGTCGGCGCAAGCTTGCCGAGCGCGCGGATGCGCTCCGCAATGGCATCGGCCGCCTGATGCAACTCGTTATATTGTGCATCGGTCAGCTTGTGCAGCCCGAAGAAAGCGGGCCCAACGACGTTCCAGTGGACGCCCAGCGTCTTGGCATAAAGCGTGTAGCTGTCGGCGACCGCCTTGGTCAGCGCCTCCGCCACCTTCTCGCGAGCGGCACTATCGACGCTGGTATGGAGCGTCCCTCCATCGCTGGTGACCTTCTGCGTCGCGGATGCGGGTTTCGCTCTCATCGCCGCCTTGGCCTTGACCGGCGCTTTGGGCTTGGCAGGCGCCTTTGCCGCGCGCGCCTTGGTTGTAGTAGATGCTTGGGGTGCCTTTACCATGACATTCTCCTTCAGTGGTCACCAAACCTGTTCTTGGTCGACGAGAGTACATGCAGCGCGCAAAACGGGTAAGGCAGATGAACTTCACGCCTGGCCACATCCGCGCCGCCGAACTACCGCCTTGATCGCATGTGACACGCTCGCCTATTAATGGAAAGTCTCGCAAGGGACTGCACCAGGCAGGTTTGTCCATGCATGTCATCTTCCCCGAAAGCCACGCCTATCCGGGCTGCCAGGTTGTCATGGGGGACGATGCGAGACCCGAACCGGAATGCCTTGTCGAATTCGGGGATGGGGTCACCGTCATCGCCGAATGGCGCAAGGATGGCGACACAGTCCTGCTGATGATACCGGATTATCGGACGGGCAAGGGTACGAAGGTTGCAGCTCGAACTTGGCGCATCGCCCAGCGAAAGGACGGAAACTGGCGGGCCCAGCGTGCAAAGTAAGTAACCGCCGTAAACTTGCACTTTGCTTGATCGCTGCGGCACCAAATCTCGTCTTGGCAAGCAAATCGCCGTTGTGGATCGCGCTTCGCCGCGATGGGAGGTCTGAAGCGAAAGACCTGCATGAAGGCTCAATAGAGATTGTCCCGATAGTCCTTGTCGAGCCCCTTCTTGACCAACCCGGTCATGCCCGGCACGGAAAGGCTGGCACGGGCCAGCACAGCGCCGATCCCACCCACCTTGTTGAGCTTGATATGCTCAATGAACAATTTGGCCGGATCGATATCGCTTGTGGCATGCACGGGCCAAAGGCGCGCGCGTGAGAGGGCTGCGCTGGACTGAAGCGCGGTCCCCTCCACCTCAACCCCGATCGCAAGCAGTGGCAGCTTGTCCTTGACCACGAAGCGCTTTCGGGCCGCCTCGTCCGTCGTGAGAGTGGCACGACCACGCAGGACAGCGACGCTGGTCGAGCCGGGGACCAGCAGGATCAAAGCCATATTCCGCTGTTCGATGAGATTGCGGAAACTGTCGACGCGGCGATTGCCCGGCCGATCCGCGAACCACAGATGATCACCGTCAAGCTGCGCCATGCAGCCGGCGGGATCGCCCTTGGGACTGAGGTCAGCGCGTCCTTCGGACCCGTTCGTCGCGAGGCCCATGAACCGGCAGGCGGCGACGAAATCGCCAAGAATCTCAGGCGCCTCGACAGGCCCTCCATTCCAGAAATCGGAGCGAATCAGGGCCTTGGCGCAATGGCCGTAGCATTCCTCTATCGCGACATGGACATGACCACTCTCGATGGCCTTCACCCGCCCGTTCACCCGCAGCGTCTCTCCAATGCCCGGCACGAGGAACAGAGAACCGAATGCGGCCTCCGCCACGGCCAGCCGCGGATCATCGAAGGCGTCGAGCGGTATCCTCAGTTCATGCGTCGTTCCACTGACGAAGCCTGGCACATCACCCCCAAGGGTGACGCCGATGCCGGCGCTCGAGCCGAACGTCGCGAACATCAACGGGGACTGTGCGATCCAGCGCAAGGCGCCCTGGTCGAGATGGTGGATCACTTTGAGATGCATCGGCGGCGGCGTCTTGCCTACAACCCCTTCCAGGTCGGCGATCGTCTCGATCATGTCGATTGTCATGCCTTCGAACCCGCCAATATTGTAATGGGGTTCGTCAGCATGATCCGGGTCGACCGGATCGCGCAGTCGAATGCCGACGCGATGCCGTCAGCGCATTCGACACAAGTGGTGCGGACCTTCGATCCATCGAGGAGCCCGACGAGCAAGCGCTCATCGTCCGAGAGAGCCGGACCACCAGCGGCGACAGGCCGCCCGAGCGACGCCTCGCAAAGGCGCATCAGACTGTCGAACACGGGCGCCAGCATATCGAAATCGCGCGGCGCCAGCATCGCATAGAGCCTTTGCTGCACCGGCGCGCCGGCATCACGCGCGGAGCGCCAGCAGCGTGCGGCGGCCGCCACGACTTCCCGCAATTGGTGAGACGGTTGGTCGGCTGGAATTCTCACGTAGATGGTCATGACGCTCGCCTCGGAAGCAACCGGCCGGCCCGCGCGCAATAGGCGTCCCACGCGTCACCGAACCGCTGGCGCATCATCGCTTCCTCGTTGGGCACCCGGATGAACCACATCGCGGCAAAGGCCGGTACGACGAGAAAGCCCGCGATCCAGTTGTGGATGAGCAGCGGCTGCGCCAGCGTCGCAATCCAGATCGCCGCATACATGGGATGGCGGATACGGGCATAAATGCCATTGGTCACCAACTCGTGCGAGTCGTGGACTTCCAGTCCCGGGCTCCAGTTGCGTCCCAGATCGGCGTGGCTGCGCCAGAACAGCCAGAGGAATGGAATCTGCGCCAGCGCGCCGATCACGGTCGCCCAATCCGGCAACGCATAATCGGCGAAGTCGAACAGACCCGTCGCAAGCTGAATCAGCGGCAGTCCCATCATCGCGAGGAACATGGCTGCGAGCAGCACGATTTCAGCGGCATCCTTTCGGGCCTCGATCACGACGTTGGCGCGATTACGCATGCTGTGGGGAGTGCGGATCACGCACATCAGGATGAAGACCACGAGCCAGACCAGAGCGCCCCAACCATTGTCGCGCCAACGCAGGACGGCGAGGACGAGCAGCATGAGCCCCAGAAGCATCGTTGCGATGGCGGGGAGGCTGGTCAACATCGAACGGTCGCGTTGCGCATTCATGGGGCATCATCTCCTTCGGGTCGCTTCTCCCCTTGCCTTATTCTCCCGATCTATCATATTTGCGAATAGTTCGCAATAAGGAGATCGCATGTCGCAGCGAAATGTCGACCAGGCCGCTGACTGGAATGGCGCGAATGGCGACCGTTGGGTTGCCAATCAGGTTCGCCTCGATGCCATGCTGAAACTCTTCGGCGATGCCGCGATCGCGGCAGCCGCGCCCGTCTAAGGCGAACAGGTGCTCGATATCGGCTGCGGCGCCGGGGCGACGAGCTTCGCGCTCGCCGATCGCGTGACACCGGCTGGTCATGTCCTCGGGATCGACATCTCCACGCCGCTTATCGCGAAGGCGCGGGAGTTTGCTCCCAGGCACGCGCCCGTCTCATTTCGCCTTGCGGACGCGGCCACCGCTCCGCTCGACGACGGGACGTTCGATCTTCTGTTCTCGCGCTTTGGCGTGATGTTCTTTGACGACCCTGTAGGCGCGTTCCGCCATTTGCGGCGGGCCCTCAAACCTGGCGGTCGGCTCGCTTTCGTCTGCTGGCGGACAGCGCAGGAGAATGATTGGGGACGCCTGCCGCTCGACGCCGTGAAAGACATCGTGCCGCTACCGCCGCGGCCGCACCCTGAGGCTCCCGGCCCCTTCTCCTTCAGCGATCGGGACCGCCTGACCCGGATTCTGGGTGGAGCCGGTTTTGCCGACATCGGCATCGATGCGGCCGATCATGCCATTCCATTCGGCCCGGGTGAGACGCGCGAGGCGGCGATCGACGATGCCTTGGCCATGGCTCTTGAAGTTGGTCAACTCGCCCGCCTCCTCGCCGATCAGCCCGGCGATATCCGCACGCGGGCGGCCGACGCCGTGCGGGCAGCCTTTGCCACGAAACCGGGTGAGCATTCGGTGATGATCGACGGCGCCTCCTGGATCGTCACGGCGCGAAACCCCGACAATTGAGCCCTCCTTCGGGACGACACCCTCTATCCATAAGAAAGCGTGTAAATGACCGGCCTGAATGAAGCGTCCCTGATCAAGGCCCTGCGGGCGGTGACGCGCAAAGCGCACGAGCATCTGGATGCGTCGATCAGGGCTGCCGCAGCCTTCGATACGCTGGCCGGCTACGGCCGGTTCGCCACACTGCAGTATCTGTTCCATCGCGACATCGACGCGCTTTATGACGATCCCGCACTTCCCGCTGTGCTGCCCGATCTTGCCGGACGGCGCAGACTGAATCTGATAGCGGCGGATTTGCAGGACCTCGGCCTGGATATTCCAGAGGTCGATGACCCACCCGCATTCGCGGCAGGGATTTCTGCAGATATGCCAAAGGCCCTGGGATGGCTCTACGTTGCCGAAGGCTCGAATCTGGGTACGGCGGTGCTACGCAAGGAAGCCGCCAAGCTCGGGCTGTCTGACAACCATGGCGCCCGCCACCTCGCACCGGCGCCCGAGGGCCCGGCGGCCAAATGGCGCGCCTTCACCGAGGCAGTGGGCGCAATCGACCTGACTGCCGAGGACAGGCAATCGGCAACGATCGGCGCGCAGGCTGCGTTCGCACGCGTGCAGTCACTGGTCGATGCAAGACTTGCCTGAACCCGAACGAGGGCGCCACCTTCGCCTCGCCTGGCTCGCAGGAGGAATTCTTTGTGTCGGCCTCGGCTTTATCGGCGCACTCCTACCGCTGATGCCCACGACGATCTTCCTTATCCTCGCCGCGGGCTGCTTTGCACGATCCTCTCCGCGCCTCGAAGTCTGGCTTCTCGACCACCCGCGGTTCGGGCCTTCGCTGCGGATGTGGCGAGAGCAGCGTGCCATCCCCCGCCATGCCAAGGTCGCCGCATGTGGCGGCATCGCGCTCGGCTACGCGCTGTTTCTCCTTGGTGCGCACCCCGACGCAGTGCTTGCGCTCGCAGTAGCTTTTGCGCTGCTATGCTGTGCCGGTTGGATCATCAGCCGTCCTGCCCAGAGGATTGAACCGTAAGCCGACAAACTGGCCGCAGCGCGTGCGGGGCGATGCTTGAGAACGATTCGCATCTTCGCTAGATAACTCACTCTCTGCTGAGACGAAGCACGTCGATCCGTTATCGGCGGAACGAGAGACGGTACTGGCACATGCGACACGACGCGCGAAAACTCGAGATCTGGCACGCCCACCGCGCGACACTGGTGGAGTCCGCGACGGCGCTTGTCGGCGACCGCGGAAACGCGGAAGATATCGTGCAGGAAGCATGGCTGCGCTTCAACCGACCGCCCGATCAGGAACGGTCCCGACTGGTAACCCATCCCGTCGGCTATCTCTATCGCATCGTCCGTAACCTCGCGATCGACTTCCTTCGCAAGCAGCGCACTAGCGAAACTATCGAAGCGCCAGGCGATCCAGATGCCGAAACGGTGGCGAGCCCCCTGCCCTCGCCCGAACAGCATGCGCTCGACCGAGACGAGTTGCGCGCGGTCGAAACCGCGCTATCGGCACTGCCTGAGCGCACTCGCACCATATTCGAGCTCTATAACTATCACGGCGTCACCATGCAGGACATCGCCGCCCGCATGCACATCTCCGTCGGCCTCGTTCACCTCCTCATCAAACAGGCGGTAACCCACTGCGCAAATGCGATTTCGGACGACGAGGCATGAGTTCGCACGCACGCAAAATGAAAATCGGCCGTCTCCATGCGTCTGTTGCCCATAGACGGACCACCTCGACAGGGGCCGACCATGAGTAGCGAAGAAGATCCCCGCATCTGGGACGAGGCATTAGACTGGTCCATCAGAATGCACGGCGCCAAGCCCGACCCAAATGACCAGGCCGAACTCGATGCCTGGATAGCGCGAAGCGAGGCGCACGCCCGTGCCTGGCGCAAGGCGCAAAAGACATGGAAACTGATGAATGCGGTTCCATCCGTCCATGCCACACAGCCTCGCGCCGAAGCCGTGCGGCAGCACAATTCTGCCCATCGCAAACGGACGCCGACCCGCCGTCGGCTAATGCTCGGCGGCTTCGCCGCCGCCGCTTCGGCCACCCTTGTCGTCATGTCGCCGCTTGGGCTCCCGTTGCGCGCCGACCAAGCCACCGCGACCGGGGAAGTGCGCAAGATCACGCTGGCGGACGGCTCAACCGTGCATCTCGACACCGCCAGCGCCATCAATGTCGACTATAGCCGCGACAGCCGACGCATCGCTTTGCGCACCGGCCAGGCCTTCTTCGACATTGCCCCGAACAAAGCCCGGCCCTTTGTCGTCAATGCCGGCGGCGTCGACGTCACTGTCGTCGGCACGGCATTCGACGTTCGCCTTGGCCATGGTGCCGTCGACGTTGCGGTCCAACGCGGAAAGGTGAAGATAGAGCGAAAGGGCGCTGCGGAGGCGAGCTTTCTTACACCCGGCGACCATGCGCGCATCGACGCTGCCTCCGGCAGGCTGGTGCGAGACCACGTCCCGACATCTCGCATAGCGCCTTGGAGGGACGGCCTCATCATGGTTGACGGCGCGAGCGTCGCCGACGTCGTCGCGCAGCTCCGTCGCTATCATCGCGGGATTATCGTCCTGCGCGGCGGAGACCTGGGACAAAAGCCAGTGACGGGGGTGTACGACATCCGCGATCCGACCGCGGCATTGCGCGCTATCGTCCATCCCTATGGCGGCGAAGTGACCCGTATCACCCGCTATCTGCTCGTTGTTTCAGCCAGTTAGGACGTCTTCCAGAACTTTTTTCGGGCAACTTTGAAAAATCCAGCCGCGCTCGCGTCTGTTCCCTGTTGCTAATGGGAATCGTTCGCAGACGATCCCCGCGAAAGGAAGGATCACAAATGCGCGAACGGGGGTTCGGTGGGCGCGGAATTGCCACCTATATGAGTTTATTACTGGCGACAGTGCCAGGAGGCTTAGCGGCGATGCCCGCCCATGCGCAGAGGAGCGAGAACGAAGCGCGCAATTTCGAGATCCCCGCGCAGACGCTCCGCAGCGCGATCACGGAATACGGCCGTCAGGCCGGCGTGCAGGTGACCGCCGGAACCAGCCTCCTCGAAGGCAAGCGTTCCTCCGCTATATCCGGAAGGCTGAGCCCGGCCGAGGCGCTCAGCCGCCTGCTCGCCGGAACGGGACTGACCTGGCGCTGGATAGACCGTAATACGGTGGCGATGGAAGTCGCGCCGCGTGTTTCAGATGGTGCCATTCAGCTTGGTTCCGTGCGGGTGGAAGGTGCCAACGCCAGCGGCGTACGCTCCGGCAATGGACTCAGCGCATCGAACAGTCCGGCGCGCACAGAAGGCACGGGTTCTTACACGTCGAGCGCGCTCACGATCGGCAAGTCCGAACAGTCCTTGCGTGATGTTCCTCAGTCTGTGAGCGTCATCACGCGTCAACGTCTCGAAGACCAGAATTTGCGGACGCTAACCGAAGCGCTCGGACAAGCAACCGGGATATCGGTCACGTCTTTTGATGCAAACCGCGCTTCCTATTCGTCGCGTGGATTCGAAATCGATTCGCTGCTTGTGGATGGCGTGCCCATCAACAATGGCAATGACGACGTAAATGCCACGGCCAGTCCCGATATGATCATGTATGATCGCGTCGAGGTTCTCCGTGGCCCGAATGGGCTATTCCAGGGTGCCGGAAATCCGGCTGCCTCCATCAATCTCGTCCGGAAACGGCCGCTGGCGAATACATCTCTCTCGGCTGCAATCAGCGCGGGGTCGTGGAACAATTATCGCGGCGAGATAGATATTACCGGTCCCATCAGCAAGGACGGAAGATTGCGGGCACGGCTCGCAGGAGCCTATCAGGAGAACGATTATTTCTATGATGTCGTTCACCAGAAGCGCAGCGCGATCTACGGCGTGGTCGAGAGCGATCTCACACCTGACACCCTGATCTCAATCGGGGGTGCGTATCAGTGGCTCGATGGGCCGAGTGGCCAGAACATTCCCTTCTACAGCGGTGGAATTGATATCGGGCTACCGCGCTCGACTTACCTTGGCCTCGCGTGGACATATTATAATTTCCGTAACAGATATGCATTCGCGGAGGTGAAGCAGAGGTTGAGCGGCGAGTGGAAGATCACCGCATTGGCGAACTATACGCGTGGTCTCAGCAACTCGAATGGCGGCGGCATCAGTGGAGACGTCAGACTGGGGATAGATCCGCAGACAGCGCTTGGGAATTGGGGCGTCAGCACGCCCATGCGGGACTATCGCAGCCTGCAGCTAGGCTTCGACGTGTTCGCCAATGGACCGTTCATGCTGTTCGGACGCAAACAGGAACTCATATTCGGCGCCACGACAAGAACCCAGCGCGGAGGCTATAATATGCTTTCTGGAAGAAGAATCGGTACAATGAACATATTCGATTGGAATCCGTATATTATAGAAGAACCACCCCTGAACACCGCTATATTCATGGCTCCAGTATATAGTAGCAAGCAGTCCGGCATCTACGGATCATTGCGGATGAATCCTGTTGCTAGGCTTAAGCTTATCTTGGGCTCACGTGTGAGTTGGTGGAAAAGGGAAAGCCGGTACAACCCTGATGCGGTTTGGGCATTCGGCTCGTCCTCGCAAAGAGAGTCCGACGTGGTTACGCCCTACGCAGGCGCAACCTATGATCTCACGGAGACTCTATCGCTCTACGCAAGCTATTCTGATGTATTCCAGCCGCAGGATGGCCTCACGTGGGATGGGGGTGGACTCAAGCCCATCGTCGGATCCAACTATGAACTGGGCATAAAGGGAGCGTTCTTCGAAGGTGCGCTGAACGCGTCGCTGGCATTCTACAAGATATTACAGCGCAATCGCGCGATCCCTGATCCGGAACATCCATGCGTCAATGGCTTTTGCTTTTCCATAAGCGGAGGCGAGGTTCGCAGCCAGGGCATCGAATTCGATATCAGCGGCGAGTTGGTCCAGGACCTGCAAATCGCGGCCGGCTATACCTACAATGACAATGAATATACCCATGACCGGGACAGTTCCGGCGATCCCACGAAACGTGAAGGTTCCATTTTCCATACCGGGACACCCAGACATCTTATAAAGCTCTGGGCCACTTATCAGCCGCAAGCGCGGCTAAACCGCCTTTCGGTGGGAGGAGGCCTCAATTATCAATCTTCGTTCTTCAGCGACTGGGGCACCGCGATCCTGAGACAAGGAGGATATGCGCTGGTCAGCCTGCGTGCCGGCTACAAATTGAGCGACTCTCTGTCGCTATCCGCTAATGTCGATAATCTGCTCGACAAGCGTTACTGGGCGAAGTTCGGGAATGTCGGCGGATCAAACCAATATGGGCAGCCTCGAAGTTTCACCGTGACGTTGCGGGGAAATTTTTGATTGTGCCATAGTTCGTCGCCAAGTTTTTGTGGCGGACCATGCGAACAGCAGTCCCGACAGCGTGGACCCTGGAACAACAACCGCGGCGAGATCGATGTTACCGGTCCCGTAAACGACGGCAGAAGCAGCCGTCCAGCTTCACAGCAGACTGTCAGCAGAACGGTTGCTCGTTTGATCGCCCCGGTCGCGCCGCGGCACCGCTGCCCGCAATGTCACACAGTTGCCCAAAGCCATGTCCTCCGCTATCCGATTTATTGCGAATTCGTCGCAAGTGGTGGTTGACGACAGGCGCTCCTGATCGGGCGACCGGCTAGAGGGGGCGGCACGATCGTGCCTGGAAAGAACAAGGCGCTTGGCATCTATGCCGCCCATCGCGGCGAGCTGGTCAACTATGCCAATCGCATCCTCGACGATCATGCCCGGGCCGAGGATGTCGTTCAGGACGCCTGGGAGCGGATCGCCGCCATCGAACGCAAGGGCGCGCTGGCGGAACCACGCCGATATCTGTTTCGCATTGTCCGCAATCTCGCCATCGACATCAGCCGCGTCCGCAAGCGCGAAGCGCGGCGCGACGGCGGCGACATCGCGGATATCGCCGAACTGATCCCGGACGAGACACCGTCCGCAGAGACCGAGATGATCGCCCGTGATGAGCTCCGATGCGTTCTCACTGGGCTCGAGGAACTTCCGGAACGGACGCGCCTGGCCCTGACGCTGCATGCCGTCGAAGGCCTGAAATTGCGCGAGATCGCCGAGCGACTAGGAATCTCGATCGGGCTCGCTCATGCACTCGTCGTCGAAGGCAAGACCCATTGCGCCAAGCGTGTTCCTCGCCGTCCGTGACCACGCCATCCGAAAATAGTCCTGAAAAATCGTCCTTCTGCATCGTTACGAGAATGCGGCATGCAGATGTGATGAACGCACGTAAATCCGCGAACCGGGAGATGACATGACATCGGGCCCCGAGAGCACGACCGGCCGGGATCAGGAGTGGAATCGAGCGCTCGAGACCGCGATTGGATGGACCGTGCGCATGCAGGAAGTTCCCGATGATGCTGACCTGCATGACGAAATCACCCGCTGGACGGAGCGCGAGCCCATCAACGCCGAAGCCTGGGCGCATGCGGTTCGTGTCTCCGGCCTGCTCGCTCAAACGAAGGATGTTTCTTCGCTGCCGACGCCCCGCTCAATCGTCGGCACGCCTCCCCGGCGAAGGTGGATATTGCCCAGTGCGCGCGCGCTTGCCGCCGTTGCGGCTGCCGCGGTCATTGCGTGGGTGGCCGTACCGCAGGTCATCCTGCACGTTTCGGCCGACCATATCACCGGCACCGGCGAAGCGCGGACCGTCCGCCTCGATGACGGAAGCACCGTCCGCATCGGCCCGGAAAGCGCGATCAGCGTCGCCTATTCGTCCGACAGGCGTCAGGTCCGCCTGCTTTCCGGTGAGGCCTTCTTCGACGTCGTCACCGATCGCTCGCGGCCATTCCGGGTCGAGGCCAGGGCCGCCAGTGTGACCGTGCTCGGCACGGCCTTCGATATCCGCCTGGGCGACAGCGGCGCCGATGTCGCCGTGAAACGCGGCCGGGTTCGTGTCGACGGCGCGAACGGAACGCCACCGGCCTCGGCCGTGCTCACCGCCGGGCAGTGGACCCGCATCACATGGGACGGCTCAGCCAGGCGTGGCGAAATCTCGCCGACATCGATCGGCAGTTGGTCCGCGCACCGCCTCGTCGTTGTGGACAGGCCCCTGGGCGACGTCATCGCCGATGTGCGACGCTATCATGGCGGCGCGATCATGCTCACCGGTAATCGGCTCCGCCGGCGGAGCGTTACCGGCAGCTACGACATGACCGATCCTGCAGCCGCCCTCACCGCCATCGTCCAACCGCACGGAGGCATCGTGCGCCGAATTACACCTTTCCTGCTTGTCATCTCCGATCCTTGAGCATCCCCGAACCGCTGCTTCTCCGCGGTGCGACAGGCATCGCACAAATTTCTCCTGAAAAATTTCCCCCGCACATCGTTGAGAGTGTGACCTTCACTAATGCGACGCATTCGCAGTGAGTCACAGGCTTGGCATTTGGAGATCGGAACGGGGAATGGGGCATAAGGGATCTGGTTGGAACGTGCGGCGCTCGCTGCTGGGTGCCGTCTTCATGGGGACAGCCGCCGCCGGCGCGATCGCCGCGCCCGCGATGGCGCAGGCGCAGACCGTAGCGGAGCGCAGCTTCAATATTCCGGCACAGCCGCTCGCCGACGCTCTGGTCGCCTTCGCGGACCAGTCCGGCTATCAGGTGACGGCCGATGGCGGGATGATCCGTGGCGTTCGAACCAACGGTGTGAACGGCACGCTTGCGCCCACGCAGGCACTCGGCCAGTTGCTCAGCGGGACCGGTTTCACCTTCCGCATCAGCGGCAACATGGTCACGGTCGAACGTGCACCGAAGACATCCGAAGGGGCCGTGCAGCTCGGACCGGTGCGGGTCGAGGGGGCTTCCGCGGCGACCGGGACATCCCATTATCCCGGCATGAGCGAGAACACCGGTTCCTACACCACACCCGCCGTTACCGCCGGATCGAAGATAGAGCAGTCCCTTCGGGAAGTCCCGAGATCGATCACCGTGCTGTCCCGGCAGCAGCTCGACGATCAGCGTTTCACCCAGTTCCAGGATGCGATCCAGCAACTGCCCGGCGTGACCTTTTACGCCAATGAGGCAGGGTGGGGCGATCAGGCCTACTCCGTGCGCGGCTTTTCCCTGACCGGCATCACAGTGGACGGGTCCCCCATCAAAACCGGTATTGGCGATTCCTCCACAAACACCGGCCTCGCCAAATACGACAACATCCAACTCGTACGCGGGCCGGAAGGTCTGTTCACCGGCAATGGCGGGCCGGGCGGCAGCATCAACCTGGTGCGCAAGCGCCCGCTGGACACGTTCCAATTGAAGACCGCCCTGTCGGCGGGATCGTGGAACAACTATTATGGCGAGGTCGACATCAGTGCGCCGCTGGACACGGCCGGCACCATAAGAGCCCGCGCCGTCGCATCCTACAACGATACCGAGAAATTCTACGACAACTCGCACCGCAGATATCTGACGCTCTACGGCATCGTCGAGGCGGACGCGACCGATCGCACCACCTTCAGCCTCGGCGCGAGCTACGACAAGGTAAGCGGCTCCGGCCAGGATTCACCGCCGACCTTCCCGCGATACAGCACGGGCGAACCGCTGCCGATACCCCGGAGCACCGGTTATCCGACAGGAGTAAGGCGCGACAGCGAATCCACCAATATCTTCGGCAATATCCGGCATGATTTCAACTCATCATGGGCAGCCAAGCTCAATTTGTCCTACACCCACGTCGACGGATTCATTGCGCCGGTGTGGTACGTCGGCGCGGTCGACCCACAGACGGGTCGCGGCAGCCGTTTCGGAACGCCGACCACCAGCGATTATGAGATCAAGGCCCTCGCGGCGGATTTCAACATTCAGGGCGACGTTCAGCTCTTCGGACGAACCCACAAGCTGGTGATCGGCGCAGACTATGTCAGGACCAAGAACGATTCCACGCAAATGGCTGGTGGAACAGTCAGACGCCCGGACGGGGCGTCGGTCGGGACGATCGAGATCGAGTGGCCGAATTTCGATTCTTCCCAATATGCCTTCAGCCTAGACCAGCAAACCCTGAGAGGAACGACTGTCGGGAAAAACACGCAGTATGGCGTCTATCTTTACGGCCAAATCCAGCTTCTCGACCCGCTAAAACTGGTCCTTGGCGGACGTTTGTCGGGGTACAGGAACGAAGTCGTCGGCTGGACTGGAAGCTCCCGGATGAAGAACAGCAGCATCTTCATTCCCTATGCAGCGCTACAATATGATTTCGCTCGCGATTTCACGGCCTATCTCACCTACACGCGCGGGTATGAAGATCAGAGCAACCGCTACACGGCCAAGCATGAGCCGATCGGCCCGACCAGCAGCAACAGCTTCGAACTCGGCATCAAGGGCGAGCATTGGGGCGGACGGCTCAACAGCAACGTCACTGTCTACCGGACGCTGCGCAAGAACTTTGCGGTGCTCCTCAACGCCGATCAGCAGTTCAACGACGCTAATCCCGGAAGGACCTGCTGCTATGCCGGCGACGGCCGGTTCGAGGGCAAAGGTGTGGAGGTCGACATCAGCGGCGAACTGCTTCCCCGCCTGCAGGTGAACATCGGCTACACCCTGGACGACAGCAAGGTCGATTACGGCAGCGACGCGGGCAACCGGATCAGCACGGATATTCCCAAACATTCCTTCCGCGCCTGGGTCCGCTACCAGTTGCCAGGAAGCCTGTCCGGTCTTGCGCTGGGCGGCGGCGTGCGCGCGCAATCCAGCTTTTATTCCGAAGGGACGGTCAGGACGTGGAATCCCACCGGCGGTACTGACGGTACCGGTGCGTTCGATGGTCCCTCCGTGCCCTACAGCTTCGTTGAACCGGGGCGCTCGGTATGGGATCTGTTCGCCCAGTACCAGCTCACTTCAGCGTTCAACCTTGCGCTCAACGTCAATAACATCTTCGACAAGAAGTATTTTGCCAGAGTTGGAGGCACATCCTGGAATAACGTCTACGGCTCTCCCCGGAACGTCATGGTGACGCTGCGCGGCAGCTTCTGATCCTCAGGATTGTGCGTTCCTGCCCAACCCCACGGACCTCATCGGCATTCGGCCGATTGGGACCGTGGAGGCGGACGATATCGATGTTGCTCAGATACGCGGACCGGGTGTCGATATAGCACGCGCCATCAGTGGTTTCGTAGACAATTGCCAGCCGATCGATGGTCTGGCTCGAGCGCATCATGCCTTACCGATGCCGTTCCGGCGCCGTTCAACCGTGCACACAAGCCGGCTGCCGATCTATGATTTCCAGTCGCCCGAGCCTCCATCATCGAGCGCGCGCGGCACCCTGATCATAGGATTCTTGTCACTGCCGCTCCGGCCGAGCGGCGCGAGCCTCCTTACATCGATGTCGATTTCGAGCACCAGCGCCGCGAGGAAGTGATCCAGTGGGTCTATGAGACCTATGGCCGCCGCCGCGCCGCGCTCTGCTCGACCGTCATACGCTACCGCGCCAAGGGCGCGCTGCGCGATGTCGGCAAGGCGATGGAACTGCCCGAGGATGTGATCGAGCTCCTGTCCTCGCAGATCTGGGGCTGGTCGATGGACGGCACCGAGGCGAACCATGCCGAAGAACTGAACCCCAACATGGCAGACCGGCGTCTCAGGCTGACGCTCGATATCGCCCGGCGCAAAGGCCGCGAGACGGTCGACTATCTGACCCCTGAACTGGAACGGGTGCTCGGCAAGACGTTGGGCGTGCCGCTGTTCCAAGAGCAAGCGATGCAGGTGGTGATGGTCTGCGCCGGGTTCTTCGCGAGCGAGGCCGACCAGCTCAGGCGGGCGATGGCGACGTTCAAGCACACCGGCGGCGTGGTCAATTTCCGCGAGCGGCGGCTGACCGGCATGGTCGAGCGTGGCTATAGCGAGGGCTTCGCCGAGCGCAGCGTGAACCAGCTCGAAGGCTTCGGCAGCTACGGCTTTCGGTGAGCGACACTGCGAAGCTGCTTTTTGCAAACGCCGGCAAATCTATCGAAGAAAGCCTTCAGGTCACTAATTTGCTCGTTAGGGGCAACTCACTGCCGACCGAAGTTGCGTGACCGCAGGCCCACACCCATACCGTTACAGATCACTCCGCCCGTCGGTTGGTCGTCAGTCGCTGGACGAACCATGTCGGAACCGGATCGATCGAGAACATACATATCCGAAGATCGGACAGGTGAAATTGAACCTGGGCCCGAAGGCGCTACACGCTCACTTGCGAGTGATGAACCCTTTGTACCCGGTGCCACGAAACTACCCTGAAAAATCCTCGCGCATATGCAGGGCCCGCTTACGCTGCGTTCAGGAACGTGGCGCGATAGCGTTCGACAATTTTTCGAGATTCGACAGTTGGAACCTTGAAAAAGTTCTGAACGTGCGCAAAAGGGCTCACCACTCTCAGAGCCCGATCCGAAAGTTGTTGAGCAATACCAGCATGTTGTGATTCACGCCTCTTTGCGACAAGATGGAGTGGATGGTGGCATGGACTGGTATTGCCCGGCGTGAGCATAGTCGGGAAGGTTTGCGATATCCATCGGATATGACGGACGCGGAGTGGGCGCTGGCAGCGCCTTTCGTTCCACCGGCGAGGCGAGGTGGCCGTCCCCGGACTACCGAGATGCGCGAGGTTTTGAACGCGATGCTGTACATCGCGGCGAGTGGGTGTGCGTGGCGGCTTCTGCCGAAGTGCTTTCCTCCGATATCGACGGTGCGGCGCTATTTCTATGCCTGGCGCGATGCCGGTCTGTTCGACGCGATCAACACGGTGCTGGTCATGAACCTGCGGGAAATCGAAGGGCGTGAAGCTTCGCCCAGCGCCGGAGTGATCGACAGCCAATCGGTCAAGACCACCGAAAGTGGTGAAATTTCGGGCTATGACGCGGGCAAAAAGGTGAAAGGCCGGAAGCGACATATCCTGACGGACACCTGCGGCTTCCTCATCTTCATCCTCGTACATGCCGCCGATATTCAGGACCGAGATGGGGCCGTCGATGTGCTGGCAGCCATTCGCAAACGGTTTCCCTGGCTGCGACACATCTTTGCCGATGGCGGTTACGCAGGCGATAAGCTGCGATCCGCCTTGGCTGGCATGGGCAAATGGACGATCGAAATCATCAAGCGATCGGACAAGGCGAAAGGCTTTCAGGTGCTGCCCCGCAGATGGGTGGTCGAACGGACTTTCGCCTGGCTCGGGCGCTGTCGTCGGCTCGCAAAAGACTGGGAGCGATCCATCGCCTCGTCCACCGCTTGGGCCCTCATCGCCTCAATACGCATGCTCACGCGCAGAACCGCAAGGCTTTGCCTGAATTGAGAAACTTCCGAATCCGGCTCTCAGCGAGAGGGTGGATCAATAAACCAACCTAATAACGAAATCGGTCATTAGCTTAGTGCTGTTCAAGATAACTTGACCTGCCTGCCCCACTAGAGTCTGGTACGTCGGATCGGCGGATATTGCTCCAGCAAGTTCAGCTACAGAATTAGCGGTGGATGGGCCCGAGGCAGCGAATGAAAAATATTCAATCGTAGCCTCGGTAACGCCTACATAGGATTTATTTAGTATCCGATTTTGCTTTCATTCTCCTTCTTCTGGATCTGATGGTAAATAAATACCTCATTGGCGACGCGCTAATTAAAACTGCAACCAAGCCAAATATAGACTGCCTTAAATACCCCCTCTTAGACATTTGAATAGAAGAAGATTTTATATTACTAAGTTGACTTTCACTAGATAAAATATCTTTTCCATATCTATCACGTATGGATATTATTATATTATAACCCTTATAGTTAGCCATATCGATATTATAATCTGATTTATCAGAAATATTGATATGATTTATACAATTTGATACTGAATTAAATGATATGGTGCAGTATGCATTATAGTTTGAATATTTCGTTTTTATCTTTATATATGGATTAGATCTGTAATATATTTTTTTCAATTTTCCAGTAACTTTAAATATTTCAGACTTTCCGATAACTTCATACATGTCGGAATATTGATTTTGGACGAAAAATGGCGCTATCGCCATGCCGCCAAATATTGGCAGCCAAACCCAATTGAACCATAAACTATGCTGATACCAGAATAGATATTTTCCCCAAATATCGTTTAATACACGCGGATTAATTGCCATGCTGAATCCTGTCCCGCGCTTTCGATATTACCCTCGCGTCTTCCAACCCCACCTGCCTGGGTCCACGATAGACCGGGACCACTCGGCCCTTAACGCCATTTCCGGGCGAGGGCATATAGACCCACACCGTCCCGCCGCTATCGCTCGCCGCTTGCCTGTAGAGCTTCATCGCCCGCGCCTTATCTTGCGGGACACCGTTGCCTTCCTCGAACCTCATGCCGAGATCGAGCTGCGCTTCCTTTTCGCCTGCGCGGGCGCGCGCCGCAAGATTCTGCAGCGTCGGCTCGGCCGCGCCTGGCAGCAAAGCGATGCCCATATATCGGTTTGGAGCGACGCAGGAAGCGAGCGCAAAGGCGCACAAACAGGTGGCAAAGTACCGCCAACGGCTGCCCCACAACAGGGATGCCTTGAAGCGCCCCACCACTTTCATCACTCCCCCTCCGACACCCACCTTAAATCGGACTTTCCCTGACGCAAGCGTAACTTAATCCAACCTGATTATTATTGGCTTTCGAATCCGCGTTTCGCAAATGCTCGGGTTTCGATCCCAGCGCCGCCGGACTCCTGCCGCTCGAACCACTCGTTCGCTTTGTCGAGCACCTGCTTCCAGCTGAGGATCGTATCGCCGTTTGCGCCCGACAGATCATCCGCGATGCCGAGAGCTTCTTTTCAAACCATTGCTGGCACCGCCAACCGGACGATATCGGGCGACCCAGATGCCGCCGCGCGCGCCACGATAATATCCAAGGTGAAGACCTTCTGAAATCATGCGCCAGTATGGGCTCTTCCTGGGTTTCAGGCCCGCACGAGCGCTACGCTCTTGCAATCGCACTTCGGAGATTGTTCGTGCCATGGTCGTAGCTCCAAAAACGTCGTTCATACGTCGTCCATAAACATACCAAAATCGGGGTACACCTCCAAATACGAATGCAACTCAAGTTGTTGATTTTACTTATATACATGGATATTCATCGACGTATTTCAACTGCTCTCTCACGGCTGAAACACGGGTTTGATTCCCGTGATAGATGATCACCAGCAAGGGCGCCGCCGGCGTCGCCCAGGACAGCCACCACCATATCCCGCCTTCGCCCAGCAGGGCGGACAGCAGTCCGAACATCGACAGCACGGCCATACCGGTCGGCCAGCCCCACTGGCGATGGAAAGATGGTCGCGCGGTCTTCATTCGGCGGCCTGCATCTGCGGCGCGACCGAAGTATCCGCCGGCTCGCTCGCTCCCGCGCGGTGCCGCCTTGCGAACCACAGGTAGAGGCCGCTGCCCAGCACGACGATCGTCACGAGATCGAGCAGCGCCCAGATGCGGCACGTCCCGCCAGCTCAGCAGCAGCGGCGCCATCATCTCGCTATTCTGGAAGCCGCCGCGATTGAGAAGGGTGACGACGAAATCGGCGTCGGGCCGCTCGAACAAGGCGTCGTAACTGTCGGCGACCCGGATATCGAGACCGATCTCCTCCAGCGTCGCCCGCATCTCATGATGATAAAGGGCGTGATTGCCGTCGACCGCGTCGGGATTCCCGCTTGCCCGCGCATGTTTGGCGAGAAAGAGAAGGCGCAGCCGGGCCTTGTCGGCCGAGGGGATGCGTACGCAACGGTCGATAGGGTTCAACATGCGGCGCTTTTGCCAGCCTGGCATGACACGCCCTTGACCGGATGATGACGCCGCCGCGACTGTCCATCTGCACCGCGATGACGATGGGATGGCGGGGGCGGCGAGGATCATGTTCCCCTGCCCCCCTTTGCGATCGGCCGCGATGGCCGCGTCCCGCGCGCCGTCAACAGAATGTCACGATAGGATGGCAGGGCATTTCCAGACTTTTCGTGGATGCCGCTGTCATGACCTTTTCCAACGCCTCTTCTTCCTCCTTCTCCATGGATCGCGTGAAACAGGAGATCGCCGACAGTTTCGACGAGGAACTGGAGATGGAGATCGACGAGAGCCGGCTGGAAACCATGTTTGCGGACATGGAGGATCATCCGGAACGGGAGCAGTTGGAACGGCGCACCTATTTCCGCGAGCTTTTCCGTCTCCAGCATGAGCTGGTCAGGCTTCAGGACTGGGTGGTGCACAAGGGATTGAAGGTCGTCGTGATCTTCGAAGGGCGCGACTCCGCGGGCAAGGGCGGCGCGATCAAGCGGATCACGCAGCGGCTCAATCCCCGCGTCTGCCGGGTCGCCGCCCTCCCCGCGCCCAATGAGCGGGAGCGGACCCAATGGTATTTCCAGCGCTATACCGCCCATCTGCCAGCCGCGGGCGAGATCGTGCTGTTCGACCGGAGCTGGTATAATCGCGCCGGCGTGGAAAAGGTCATGGGCTTTTGCAGCGACGACGATGTGGAGGAGTTCTTCCGGTCCGTGCCGGAATTCGAGCGGATGCTGGTGCGGTCGGGCATCATCCTCATCAAATACTGGTTCTCCATCACCGATGAGGAGCAGCAGTTTCGCTTCGCCATGCGGATCCACGATCCGCTCAAGCAATGGAAGCTGTCGCCCATGGACGTGGAATCCCGCCGCCGGTGGGAGGATTATACCCGCGCCAAGGAAGCGATGCTGGAACATACCCATATCCCCGAAGCGCCCTGGTGGGTGGTCGAGGCGGTCGACAAGAAGCGGGCGCGGCTCAACTGCATCGCGCACCTGCTGGAGCAGATTCCCTATGAGGATGTGCCCAAGTCGACCGTGACGCTGCCCGATCGCGTGCGCCATGCCGACTATATCCGGCATCCCGTTCCCGAAGAGATGATCGTTCCCGACCGTTATTAGCGGATGGGACGCGGCGTCACTGGCGCATGAAGCCCATCCAACGCAGCAGCATATAGGTCGCCGCCGCCGCCGATCCTGCCAGGCCGGTCGCCAGCAACGTGCCGTGCCCCGCGCTCGCCCAGGGCATGCCGCCCGTGTTCATCCCGAAAATGCCCGTCACCAGCGTCGCGGGCAGCATCAGCGCCGTGACGATGGAAAGGATGTAGAGATTCTGGTTGGTGCGCTGCGCCTGCTGGATGTCCACTTCCTCGCGCAGCAGGCGTAGCTGGGCCTGCACGGCCAATATATCGGCGTCCAGCGACTGGATGCGCTGCACCTGCTTTTCTATCGTCGGCAGCAGATCGGCGGGCAGTTCCTCATCCTCCTCCAGCCGCTGGAACACGCCGCGCATGCCCGACAGCAGGCGATGGACCTGCGCCAGCCTGCGCCGGATATGGACCAGATCGCGGGCCGTGGGGGTGTGATGGCCTTCGAGAAAATCGTCTTCCGCCTGCTGCACGTCGCGGGCCAGCGCGTGACCGATGTTCAGGATATTGCCGCCGATGGCGCTCACGAGAAGATCGAGCGCCTGCGCCGGTCCTTCGATCGCGCCGCCGCGTTCGAGCTTGCCGCGGGCGATATCGGCCGAACGCAGCGGGTGGACACGCGTGGTGAGCATCAGGCCGGGCATCAGCGCCAGGCGCAGCGCGCCGATCCGCTCCGTCTGCTCGGCGTCGAAGTCGCGCTCGAAATCATGCAGGACGCAGCCGACCGCCTGCCCGTCCACCAGCGAGCGCTGGTGGGCGTCAGGGGAAAGCAGCAGTTCCTTCACCGCCGCCGGAAGGAAATCGGCCTGCTCGATGAAGAGGCGGGTGCCATGGTCGGCAAGGTTGAGGTGCAGCCAGCGGAACCCGCCCGAGACGGGATCGTCGCAGTGCCGGACGGCGACGATCCCGGCGGGGGAGAAATCCAGTCCCCAGATCAGGCCCGGCGCGGTCGATCCGCCGGGCGCGAAAAGATCGGAGAAATCGTCCGTATGCGGCCTCCGTCAGCCGAAGAGGCGGGAAAAGACGATGTAAAGCCCGCCCGCCAGGCCGATCGACACAGGCAGCGTCAGCACCCAGGCCATCAGCAGGTTGCGGATCGTGCTCATCTGAAGGCCGGACCTGTTCGCCGCCATCGTCCCCGCCACGCCGGAGGAGAGGACATGGGTGGTCGAAACCGGCAGGCCCAGATGATCCGCGCCGAAGATGGTGGCCATGGCGACGATCTCGGCCGAGGCGCCCTGCGCATAGGTGAGATGCGACTTGCCGATCTTCTCCCCGACCGTCACCACGATCCGCTTCCAGCCGACCATGGTGCCCAGCCCCAGCGCGAAGGCCACGGCGACCTTGACCCAGACCGGGATGAAGCGCGTGCCGACGTCCAGCGACCCCTTGTAGGTCGAGAGGGTCTGCATGCCGGCTTCCGGCAGCGGCGCCGTCTTTTCCTTGCCGAGCCGCTTGATCGCTTCGGAGGCGAGATACATGTCGTTGCGGATGTTGCCGACGGCGGCGGCGGGCACCTTCGCCAGCGAGCCATAGTCGCCGACCTGCCTGTCCACGTCGCGGATCAGCACGCCGAGCGCGGGCAGGGTTTCGGCCGTATAGCGCTTGTCGGCGATATAGGCAGTCATCTGCGCGCGCGCTTTTTCAGAGGACGCATCGGGCAGCGGGGCAGCGCCCACCGCATTGGCGGCGGCCATCGAGTTCGCATGGAACTGCGCCGTATAATGGGCCGGAACAGCGCGGTTGAGCGCATAGGCGGTCGGCACGGTGCCGATGAGGATCAGCATGATGAGGCCCATGCCCTTCTGTCCGTCATTCGACCCATGGGCGAAGCTGACGCCGGTGCAGGTGAAGATCAGCAGGCCGCGAATCCAGAATGGCGGGGGCAGGCCGTCCTTCGGCTCCTCATAGAGAGCCTTGTTGCGGATCAGCACCTTCATGGCGAGGAACAGCAGCGCGGCGACGCCGAAACCGATCAGCGGCGAGAACAGCAGCGCCTGCCCGATTTCGGTCGCCTTGCTCCAGTCCACGCCCGACGTGCCGCTCTTGCCGTGCATCATAGCGTTAGCGACGCCCACGCCGATGATCGAACCGATCAGCGTATGCGAACTGGACGAGGGGATGCCCAGCCACCAGGTCGCAAGGTTCCAGACGATCGCGGCGATCAGCAGCGCGAAGACCATCGCGAAGCCCGCGCTGGACCCCACGCGCAGGATCAGTTCGACGGGGAGCAGCGACACGATGCCGAAGGCGACGACGCCGGTCGACAGCAGGACGCCGAGGAAATTGAAGAAGCCCGACCATATCACCGCCACATGGGCAGGCATGGCATGGGTGTAGATCACCGTCGCCACCGCATTGGCGGTGTCATGGAAGCCGTTCACGAATTCGAAGCCCAGCGCGATCAGCAGCGCGATGAACAGCAGGATGAAGGGCAGATAGGTGGTGGTCGGCACGCCCGCCGCGCTGGCGTCCGCATAGATGCTGTAGGCGACGTACAGGATGGCCGCGAGCAGCGCCGCGCCGAATCCGATCGTCCCGGCGATCCCCAACCCCCGGTCGAGTTCGGGGCGGACAGCAGGGCCCGGCAGCGCGGCAGTGGCGTTCATGGGATCATCCTTCGATTCTCTGATTGCCGCCTGCTAGAAGGCCATGATGACATTTTGATTGCAGTGCCGGTTCAGTGGCCCTGCCATTTCTTCGCGGCGCCGCCGATCATCATCGCGGCATGTGCCGGGCACGAACCTGCACAAGGGCATAAGTCTTTATTGCCCGTGCCCGGCGACGGGCTCAGTCATGGTCCGCTGGAGAGGATGAGGAGGACAAAGCCCGCCGGCGTTTCGGAGAAGGCGGACCAGCTTCAGGGTTGGGCCTCACTCGCCTGGCGGGGCAGGATCGATGACCGGCGGCGGCAGGCCAACCTCTATCTCGACCCTCCTGTTCTTGGCCCGGCCTTCGGGATCGTCACTGCCATCGGCCTTGGCGCTCGGCGCAACGGGCCGATATTCGCCCAGGGCGATGATGGAGATGCGATCCTGCGCCACGCCCCTGGACAAGAGATAGTCCTTCACGGCCTCCGCCCGGTGCCGGGACGCCGCCAGATTATCGGCGTCCGATCCGCGCGCATCGCTATGGCCGCGCAGGATGATCGGCCCCTCTTCGGCCATGACGGGTTCGGCCAGCAGCTTGTCGATCCGGTCCTGTCCTTCCGCATCCAGCTTCATGCCGCGATCGGGAAAGGGAATGGTGATCGAAACCGGCTCGGCCCTGGACGCCGATGCGGGCGCGTCCACGATGGAAGGACGGATGATCGACTTGCCCGGCGGTTCCGCCGCGTTCGAGCTTGCCACGGGCGATGCCAGATTGCCCGGCGCATCGTTCGAGATATTGCCGGCCGCATCCTCCTTGTCGCGCCCTGCCGGGCCGCAAGCCGCGAGCGCCAACGCCGAGGTGAGCGCACAGATGATCGCTTGTCTTTTCATGCCGGAATCCTGCTCCTGCTATCGTCCTCATCCGGTTTGCCCTGCCCCTCCCCGGCCTGCTCCGCGTGGCGGAAGGGAACGTAGGACAGGATGGTGTCTCCCGGTTGCGGCGTGGGCCGCGTGGCATGGGTGAAGAAGAGCAGCTTGCCGTCGCGGCGGATGAGCAGCAGCATGTCGCTCCCTTCGGGCAGGGCCTGCTGCGCCGCCTCGAAATCAAACTGCTCGCTGATCTTCGTCTTGCGGAAGACCCAGCCCGCCTTCTCCCGCGCCAATATCTCCTCCACGCCAAGGCCGGAGGTGAACATGGCGCGCCCACGCAGGGCTTCGGGCAGGCTGCGATGGTCGTCCTGTTCGCTGGCGTCCCCTAGCTGGTAGACCGCGTCCCGGCCGATGTCCGGCGCGAACTCGCTGCATACCAGGGCATTATAGGCTTCGTTGTCGGATGTCGCCGCCAGCACCTGAAAACGGTTGAAGTCCAGGCGCTCCTCGGTCGATTCCGACAGGATCTCGCCATGATAGGTATCGAGACCCGCCTGCCGCGCGGGCGCCAGCCGGTTCCAGCTCGTGTCGCTGATCGTCACCGGCACGCCCACCTGCTTGAGCTGGCCCGCCAGTTCCAGGCTCCAGGGCGTCGCGCCGACGATCAGCAGCCCTTTTTCATCCGCGCCCGTCACCTTGAGCCAGCGCGCGACCCGTCCGATGCTGAAGCCGTGGGCCAGGATGGTCGCCACCACGACCGAGAAGGACAGCGTGACGAGGATGCTGCCGTCGCTATAGCCGATCCGGTCGAGCCGCAGCGCGAACAGGCCGGACACCGCCACCGCGACGATGCCGCGCGGCGCGATCCAGGCGACCAGCAGCCGCTCGTTCCACGGCACCCGGCTGAAGGCCAGGCTGAGCAGGACCGTGGCCGGCCGCACCAGAAAGAGCAGCGCGAGCAGGAAAGCGAGGAAGCGCCATTCGAACTGGCGCAGCACTTCCAGGTTGAGCGAGGCGGAAAGCAGCACGAACACGCCGGAAATCAGGAGAACCGTGATATTTTCCTTGAACGGATGGATGTCGCGCATGGAATCGAGCCGCATATTGGCGATGGCGATGCCCATGATGGTGACGGCGAGCAGGCCGGTTTCCTGCTGCACCAGATTGGAAAGCACGAAAGCGCCGATGACCGACACCAGCAGCACCGGGGCCTTGAGATATTCGG
Organism: Sphingobium cloacae; assembly: GCF_002355855.1. Taxonomy (NCBI): domain Bacteria; kingdom Pseudomonadati; phylum Pseudomonadota; class Alphaproteobacteria; order Sphingomonadales; family Sphingobiaceae; genus Sphingobium; species Sphingobium cloacae. Next base: position 365,257 of record NZ_AP017655.1, on the reverse strand, counting down.
GCACATGGCCGCGCGGGAAGGCCCAGGCGATGGCGCGGGCCATGCCATAGCCAATCAGGCCGGCCACCACCGCCGCGCCGATCAGCGAAAGGACCACGGCCAGCAAGGTGCCTCCATCCTCCGACCGCCGCAGATATTCATAGGTCAGGACGGCGCAAAGCGCGCCGAAGGGATCATTGACGATCGCTTCCCATTTCAGGATGGCGCGCGGACGCGGCGCGACATTGCTCTGGCGCAGCAGGGGCAGGACGACGGTCGGGCCGGTCACCACCAATATGCCCGCGAACAGGATGGCGACCGGCCAGACCAGTCCCGCGACATAGTAGCAGGCGACCGCCCCCAATATCCATCCGATCGGCACGCCGATCAGCACCAGCCGCGTGACCGCGCCTTCGGTCTTGCGCAACTCCCGGAAATTGAGGCTCAAACCTCCCTCGAACAGGATGAGGGCGACCGCGATCGACACCATCGGCTCCAGCATCTCGCCGAATGTGCGTTCGGGCTGGATAAGTCCCGTGACCGGGCCGGCGATGACGCCCGCCGCCAGCATCAGCGCGATGGCGGGCCAACCGGTGCGCCATGCGACCCACTGCGCGCCGATGCCAAGAACGCCGATCAGCGCGATAACGAGTGCCTGTTGCTCCATGATGGCTTCATAACCGCCAAGCAGGGCGATGGTAACCGGCAGATTTGAAATTATGGCGGCGGATCGGGCCGGGCAGCGCGCCGACGGCCCAGAACCCCTGGCGAGCCCGCATCGCCGCATCGTAAAAAAGCCAATTTTCCACCTGTTCTAACCGTTCACAACCGTTACAGGTCAAGATCAATCGCCAGCGAATCCGAGCTTCTGCTTGTGATCCGCCGCGACACCGCTACGCTTTTGCACAGAACAGGCCGAGCCGGTTCGGGGTCGGCATTCTTGGGAGGATAATTTGCATTCAGGGGACGCCCCGGAGTCAGTCCAGGCGTTTGACGACGCAGTGGCGCAGGTCCGGATCGCGCTCGCCGCGGGACGGTCGACGGTATTCCTGCGCCTGTTCGATTTCCTGGTCGAACGATCGCAGGACGACCGATCGCCCAAGGAGGTCGAAATCGCGCTCGCGGTTTTCGGCGATGACGGGATTCGCGAAAATGCGGCCGACTCCACGGTGCGCGTCTATGTGCATCGCCTGCGCAAACGGCTCGACGAATTCTATGCCGGCAAGACCGGCCCCCGGCTCATGATCCCGAAGGGGGAATATCGGATCGTCCTGGGATCGGGCCCCGGAGCCGTGGTCTATGGGCGGCGGCTGCCATGGCGTCCGCCCCTGCCGTCGCGGCGCACGGCCGTCATAGCGGGCGTCGTCGCCCTCGTCATCGCGGCGGCCCTTGTCCTGTGGGCCGTCTCGCCGCGCAAGGAAGCCGACCCGCGCGCCCGGGCACTGGGAGCGACGGCCTTCTGGCGCTCGATCGCCAGCGGCCCGCCTCCCCTGATCGTGGCGGGAAGCTCCTTCATGGTCGCGGAAACCCGTGACCAGAAACAGATCAGCCGCATCATCCTCGACCCCGAGATCAGTTCGCGCGAGGATCTGGGACAACATCTGAAGACGCATCCCGAAGATTTTTACCGTCTTTACGATCTCGACCTGAACTTCTCCCCTTCCGGCACCGCAATTGCCGCATGGGATATTCAGGATATCCTGTCGGGCCTCGGCATGGCGTCGGCCGGCGCCCTGCCCATCGCGATCTCTTCGAAGCTGGACCCGAACATGCTGGCGACCAACAGCATTGTCTATGTCGGCCGGCTTTCCAGCCTGGGGCCGATCGCCGCGCCCCTGTTCCGCGCTTCCCGGCTGCGGCCCGGCGGCGCCTATAACGAACTGGTCGATACGTCATCGGGCCGGCATTATCTGGCCGATCCGGAGCCGGGGAAGACCCGCGCGCCGCGGAAGGACTATGGATATATCGGGAGGTTTTCCGGCCCGTCCGGCAATGTCATCGTCGTGATCGGCGGCATCGGGGATACCGGCGTGGAGAGCATGGCCGCGCTGGTCTCCGATCCGGCGCAATTGCGCGCTATCGACGCCAGAATTGCCGGCGCGGCCAGGTTCGAAGCCCTTTTCGAAGTGAGCGCGATCGACGATGTGATCGTCGACCGCCGACTGGTGCTGGCCCGCGCATTGAACTAGACGTCAGGCGAAAATGGCCGATTTGGAACATGACATGACGGACCGATGGCCCGTGGCCTGAGCGGAGACTGCGCGCGATCCGGCAAGTCACCCGCTCAAAGCAGGAGATGAGGGAAAGCGCGGACAGTGGAGGCGAGGGAGGCATTTCGTCCCGGCGTCGGCCATGTCGATGCCTGCCCGGCGATCAAGATGCTTGGACAATCCGTCATTTTGCTTTAGGCTTAAAATAAAAGGAGACTAGCCATGCGCATTGCCTGTCCGGGCAGTGAACCCGCCACTATCCGTTTCGCCCGGTCGATGCAATCGCGCCATTCGGACCAGGATATCCATGACGGAGCATAGACCCGCAAACGAGCCATTCCGTCCTGAAGGGGCCGGATCGACGGACCTGCGCATGTGGGTCCACCTCCTGAGTTGCGCCAAGATCGGGGAAAAGCGGCTTCGGCGCAATTTCGAGGAGCAGTTCGGCACCACCCTGCCCCGCTTCGACGTGATGGCGGCGCTTTACCGTGCGCCGGAGGGCCTGAGGATGGGCGAGCTGTCGCGCACATTGCTCGTGTCGAACGGCAATGTGACGTCGATCGTCAGACAGCTTCAGGCACAGGGGTTCGTGCGATCGGTCATCGACCCGAACGACACGCGGTCGGCGATCGTTTCGCTGACACAGGAAGGCCAGGAGCGGTTCAAGCTGTTGGCCGAGGCCCATCACAAATGGATCGCGGACGCCTTCCGCGGTTTTCCGGCCGAGCGGATGGAAGCCCTGGTGGACCTTTTGTCCGGATTGAAATCGACACTGATGAGGAATGACTGAATGACGTTCGAGACCCGGACGGAGGTGCGCTTCGCCCATGTCGATGCCGCTGGCATCGTCTTTTATCCGCGCTATTTCGAGATGCTGAACGCGGCAGTGGAGGATTGGTGCGCGCAGGCGCTGGGCGTGGATTTCCGGACGATGCATGTCGAACGCCGCATCGGCGTGCCCACCGTGAAGCTCCATGTCGACTTCCTCTCGCCCAGCGCGCTGGGCGACCGGCTGACCATCACCCTTCGCACCCGCGAGATCGGCCGCGCCAGCTGCCGGCTGGCGGTCTCCTTCGCGGGCGACGGGCGCGAGCGGTTGAAGGCGGAGGTGACGCTGGTGTGCATGGATATCGATGCCCAGCGCGCGATCCCGTGGCCTGACGATATGCGCGCCCGGATGGTCGAGGGCCTCGTGCCGGCGGAGTGACCGGAACCGTGCCTCCATCTTCGGGGACATGGCGGACGCCCGGTGAGGCGACCGCCATATCCCCGGCTGCATGGTTCAGACCGCGGCAGCGACCACGGGATGCCGCAACTGGCCGATCCCCTCGACCGTGGCGACGATGACGTCGCCGGGCCAGACCCATTCCTGCGGATCGCGTCCGGCGCCCACGCCCGCAGGCGTTCCGGTCGCGATGATATCGCCCGGTTCGAGCGTGATGCCCTGGCTGATGTCAGCGATCAGTTCGTCCACCTTGAACAGCATGTAGGCGGTGTTGCTGCGCTGCTTTTCCACGCCATTGACCGTCAGCCACAGGTCCAGCGTCTGCGGGTCGGGAATTTCATCGGCGGTGACGACGACGGGCCCCATCGGCGCGTAGCCGTCCTGCCCCTTGGAATAGATCCACTGTCCGGCCCGCCGGCAGTCGCGCGCGCTCATGTCGATGCACACCGTATAGCCGAAGACGTGCCGCAGCGCCGTGTCGCGCGATACCCTTCTGGCCGTCGTGCCGATGATCGCGGCGAGTTCGACTTCCCAGTCGAGCTGCTGGGTGATCCCGGCATTATGCGGGATCGGCTCGTCAGGGCCGATGACGGTCGTCGGCGGCTTGGAGAAGATCACCGGCTGGCGCGGCAAATCCGCCGAGGTGTCGAGAGACTTGGCGCTTTCAGCGACATGCTCGGTATAGTTAAGACCGATGCCGAAGATATTCTTGCGCGGACGCGGGATCGGCGCGAGCAGCTTCACGTTCGCGAGCGGAACAGCCGTGCCGAGCGGAAAGGAACCGCCGCATCCGTCGAGAAGCTCCGTCGCAATGGCCACTGCCTGCGGGCCGAGGTCGATGAACTCCAGCATCGAGGATGGGAACGGCACCGCCTTCGCCTCGCCGAAGCGGGCGAGGTCGACGACAAGATCGCCGACTACAGCGCCCAGGCGAGCGGCGGTTTCAACGGTGGCGCGATAGGTTACAAGACGCATGTTCTTCCTTCTGGATTGTCAGACGATGGGTTGATGGCCGCCATTTTCGCCCAGCGCTTCCTCACGATAGAGGCCGAGCGCGCGCATCGCGGGCAGGTCATGAAAGCTGAAGAGGCAGGCCGTGTCGGTGTCGGACGCATTGGCATGCTCATGATACATCCAGGCCGGGACGACGAAGATGTCGCGCTCCCGCCAATCGAACCGCCGGCCATTGATGATCGACCAGCCGCTGCCCTTCGCGCACTGGTAGACGAAGCTGCCGGTCTGCCGATGGGCCTTCGTCCGCTCACCCGGGCGGAGCATCTGCATCGTGGCGCCGATCGTCTGCATGACCGGGCCGCCCGTATGCGGGTTCACATAATCCATGATGATCCCGTCATAGGGCGATCCATCGGTGACGCGGGCATAGCGCTCCAACGCCTCATAGGTCGGTTCCCACTCATATTTCAGCAGCGGGGAATAGGGCCGGGTCCAGCCGACGCCAGCGGGACGCAGGCCCGACCCGGCCCACATCGCGAGACTGTCGTCCACCGGAAAGGTGACCGCCTGGTTGAGGTCGGGGTGCACTTCGTAGAAATTGGCTTCCAGCGCGTTCATCAGCGGAATGTCGAGCCCGTCCTGCCAGATGCAGATCGACCCGTCTTCCGACACGCCATGTTCGTGCCAGGTGCCGTTGGGCGTCAGCACGAAGTCGTTGCGGCCAAGCGTCATCTTGTGCCCGTCGACATTCGTGAAGGCCCCGCTGCCTTCCATGATGAAACGCAGCGCCGAGGCGCTGTGCCGGTGGCTCGACGCGCATTCGCCCGGCGCCATGACCTGAAGGCCGGAATAGAGCCAGCCGACAGCGGCCACCACGTCCGACCGCCCTTCATTCTCCAGATAGATGACGCGCCGGCCCGCCTGCTCCGGGGTCACCAGCTCGAGCGCCTTCAGCACATCGTCGCGCAGGTCCGCATAGCGCCACAGCATGGGCACCGAGGAGGAAACAGGCTCCCATGGCTCGATCTTGTTGGCGACGGTCCAGAGCGCGCCGGTGCCCAGCGTCGAGAGCCGGCGATAATAATCGACCAGTTCGGGCGTGTCGGACACATTGGCCCGGCCGATGACGTCTTCGCGGTATCGATCGTAGCTCGGCTGGCTCATGGCCATCTCCCATGCAAGATATTATAGGCTTAAAATATATTGCTCTCCCGCAAAATGCAAGTAGTCTAACGGCGATCGACCGCGGACAGACCGCATTTCGAAAGGAGCATCATGTCCTCACCCTTCCGCGCCGCCGTCGTGCAGGCCTCATCAATACCGCGCGACTCGCTCGCCTCCGCGCGCAAGGCCGCAAAGCTCATTCACGAGGCCGCCGGAAAAGGCGCGCGGCTGATCGTCTTTCCCGAAGCGTTTCTGGGCGATTATCCAAAAGGCGCGTCCTTCGGCACGCCCGTCGGCATGCGCCGCCCCGAAGGCCGCGAGGATTTCCGCCGCTATCATGAAGCGGCCATCGATCTGGACGGGCCGGAGATCGAACTGCTGAGCGAAGCGACCCACGCGACCGGCGCCTTCGTCGTGATCGGCGTGATCGAGCGCGACGGCGGGACGGTCTATTGCACCGCCCTGTTCCTCGACGGCGAAAAAGGGCTGGTGGCCAAGCACCGCAAGCTGATGCCGACCGGCGCCGAGCGGCTGATCTGGGGCTTTGGCGACGGGTCGACGATGCCGGTCATCGAAACCGGACTCGGCAGGATCGGCGCCGTCATCTGCTGGGAAAACTATATGCCGATGATGCGCATGGCGATGTACGACCGGGGGATCACCCTCTATTGCGCGCCGACGGCCGACGACCGCGACAGCTGGGCGGCGACGATGCGGCATGTCGCGCTGGAAGGGCGATGCTTCGTCCTTTCGGCCTGCCAATATATCACGCGGGGCGCGTGGCCCGAGGATTTCGACTGCGCGCTCGGCGACGATCCCGACACCGTGCTGTTGCGCGGGGGATCGATGATCGTCGCACCGCTGGGCGCGACGCTCGCGGGTCCGCATTTCGACGGTGAGGACATTCTTTACGCGGACATCGATCCCGACGAGGTCATCCGCGGCAAATATGATTTCGATGTCGCGGGGCATTATGCGCGCCCCGACATCTTCACACTTCATGTCAACGTCGGACCACAACGCGCGGTAAAGCGCGAAGGCGGCGAATAAGCAGATGGATTTCGCCTTCGCCCACATGGCCGCAGCCGACCGCTATAAGCTGATGAGCGCCGCGATCACGCCACGGCCGATCGCCTGGCTCACGACCCGTTCGGCCGACGGGGTCGACAATGCCGCGCCTTACAGCTTCTTCAACATGATGGGGTCCGAACCGCCGCTCGTGGCGATCGGGCTGATGCGGCGGCCGGACGGATCGCGCAAGGACAGCGCGGCCAATATCCTCGATACCGGCGAGTTCGTGGTCAACCTCGTCAGCGAAGCGGACGCGGCGGCGATGAACTTCACCTGCATCGATGCGCCGCCCGATTTCGACGAACTGGCCCATGGGGGGATCGCAACCGCGCCCTCGCTCTCCGTTGCCCCTCCCCGGATCGCCTCCGCGCCGGTCTCGATGGAGTGCCGCCTGTTCCAGACCGTGGAAGCGGGATTGACGACGATCGTCCTGGGCGAGGTGCATCATTTCCACATTCGCGACGACCTGGTCGACAGCGAGCGGCTGCATGTCGATACGCTGGCCATGCAGCTAGTCGCGCGGATGCACGGCGCGGGATGGTACACCCGCTGTTCCGACCTGTTCCAGTTGGCGCGGCCCGTCTACGCCGATTGGCGTGAAACGAACGGCTGACCGTCAGAGCGGCGCATCCCACGCGCCGACCGGCACGATTTCGAGGTCGCCGATCCGGCCGTCCGCCGCGATGGCGATCCTCGTTTCGACAATGCCCTTCTCAAAGCGCGCGCGATAGCGATAGCGCGTCTCTCCACAGGCGGCCGCACGATCGAAAAGCGCGACATCCTGCAATGCCCCCAGCGCCGAGAGCGACTGGCGCTGCATGGCCGTCAGCTCATCATAATCCAGTTTCGCGAAATCGACGAAATCCGCGTGGCGCGTGCGGTCCTGCACGATATCGCCGAGCAATCGCTCGATGCGTTGCTTCATCTGCGGGTCGCGCTCCTCGATGGCGGCGGCGGGCTTTCGGGCAAGCTTCGGCTCGATCAGCCCCGCGACCCCGCGCGCAATGGCGTCGGCATCGGCATCGTCGCTGTTGGCGAACACCGTCACGGTCAGGTTATCGTCGAGATAGCGGATGGCGAAGGTCTGGAAACCCTGCCAGCTTCCCGCGTGCCACCAGGCGCCGCGCGCGCCCGCCTTTTCCTGGTGCCAGCCGAACCCATAGGGGACAGCGCATCCGGCGGCGATGCGGGCCGGCTTCGCGATCTCCGCCCATGACGAGGGCCTGAGTATACGGCCGGAAGCCATGCCTTCCGCCCAGGCCGCATAATCAAGCGGCGAGAGATAGAGCGAACCGTCCGCCGTCGAATTCGCGGTCGACGAAATCCACTCGGCGTTTTGCAGCCCTTTTTCACGCCGTTCATAGCCCGCGGCCCGATTGGGGATGACCGCCAGTTCGTCGATGGCACGCGCCGTCCGCATCCCGAGCGGAACGAAGACCCGTCGCGAGAGGAAGTCGGCATAATATTCGCCGGACACGCGCTTTATCATGAAACCCAGCACGATATAGTCGGCATAGCTGAACCGCCAGCGCGATCCGGCGGCGAAGTTCAGATCCTGTTTCGTGATGATCGCCAGCAATTGTTCGTCGCTATAGTCGGTCCGGAAATCCCCGTTGGGCGTCGCCGGAATGCCCGATATGTGGTTGAGCAAGTGCCGGATCGTGACGGGTTGCCAGCTTTCGGGGACTTCAGGCAGATATGTGCGAATGGAATCGTCGAGCCGGATCTTGCCGTCCTCGACCAGCAGCATGACCGCCGCGGCGGTGAGTTGCATGCCGATGGCCCCGCTCTTGAACAGGGTGTCGGCATGCACCGGCACCTTGTGTTCCAGATTCGCGAAGCCATATCCCTGGGCGCGCAGGAGCCGCCCTTCGCGCGTCACCGCGATGGCGAGGCCCGGTATGTCCTGCCGCGCCATGGCGGCCTGGAGATAGTCGTCCACGACATCGGCACGGGCGGACAGTGGCAAGCTGGCCAGCGCCACCGCGAGGAAAAATCGCTTGTTCTTCATGGGAAGACATTGCCACCATTGCAGACGATCATAATGGCCGAACCGGTCAATATCTTGCCTGAAGCGGCCAGCATCCGGCGCATGCGCCGCCGCGGGCCGATCAGGATCGCGCCGGGGTCGACCGGGGCTTGTCCCAGATGCCCTGCGAGCGCAGCTTGCGCTTGAGCACCAGCGCAGAGCCGAGGTTCAGGCTGCCCATGGTCCGCACCTGATACAGCGCGACCATTCCCTGCGGCGCGCCCGTCCCGGACAGCCTTGCCGCGTTGAGCTTCTCGGGACTCCGCGCCAGTTCGGCCATTTCCAGCAGCCCGGCGTCGCGCGTACCGGCAATGACAAAGATGTTATTGCCCGACGGTCCGGGAAGGCGAGCGATATAGCCGTAATCCCGGCGCGGAATCCTCTCTTCGGTCAGCACGAGGCCGTCGGATCGGTAGGTGCGGCCGGACACACGATCGATCATCTCATTTTCGGTAGGGCCGACCTTCAGCCCCGACGCGAGGAACAACGGGTCACGCAGCAGAGGGCCAAGGTCGCCGAGTTGGCCGACATAGACGATGTCGGACGATTTCAGGATGTCGGGGGTGAGTTGCGAGGCGGAAATCACCCGGATGCGCGCCCGCCCCCGGCCCTTGACGCCCACAAGCGCCGCGCGGATGTCGCGCAGTGCCGTGACCGAGCTTGACGGAACATAATGCTGGTTCAGCACGGTGGTGCTTTTCGCCTCGTCCGGCCGGCGCATCAGATGGACATACAAATCCTCGCTCGCCGCGATCGACCGATCCCAGACCAGCCGTGGCGGCGCGGACGCGTTCGCCCCCTGGGGCGGCGCCTGGCCGAAGAGATATTTGTCGCCCAGCACGATCGTCGTCGGCCGCACGTTCGTCGCGAGCGGCCGCCAGAAGGCCGTCGCCGCGAGGCGGTCACCGTCCGGCCGCTGGACGAGGAAAAACAGGAAGGCCAGCATCAGGAGCAGCGCCACGCCCAGGGCGACCAGCAGCCAACCCGGTTTCCGGCGCGTACCATTCGACGCCATGCCCTTGTCCTGCGGCGGGGACGGACCGCTCTGCTCGGCTGATGCGGGTTCCTTCAACTCGATGCGATATTCGCCCTTGCGGATTTCGAGCGCGGGGCCCTCGCGGTCCGCATATACGCTTTCGGTGAGCTTGCGCAGGCGATGGACATAGACCCGCACCGTCGAATCCTGCGTCGAATCGATCACCCTGCCGTCGGAAAACACCTCATTGGCGATTTCGAGTTCGGTGGGCGGCCGGCCTTCGATCGTGCGGGCAAGGAGGAGTTCGAAAAGACGCGCCAATGTCCCCGTGCGCTTCGCGCGCAGCTCGGCGCGCAGCGGCTCGGCGGCGGCCAGCAGCGCCTGGTGATGCGGCGGAAGCGAATCTTCGCCGGCCGTCGGATCGCCGGCCCGCCCGTTAGGCGGCGAAGCAGAGTGGGAAGCCACTGTCATGCCGTTACGTATAGTGAACAATGCGGAACAAAGTCCAAGTCTTTCGGCACCCCACGTAACGCGGCCGTCCCGTGGAGAGAATGAAAAAGGTACGCAAATTCGCCACATTTCTCGCGACATGTAACGGTTTCACAACTGTTATTAGGCGTATTCACAACGTCCCCGCTGATAAATTCAGGCCATGTTTGGGTCAGGTACGGATTGCACCCAATCTCCCTTGCATCGCCATCGCGATGCCGGGGCAACAAGGAATGACCCTCGGGAGTGAGTGATGTTGATGAGGAAGAATATGCTGCTGGCCGCGACCATTTGTTTCGCGGCGCTGGCGGGCATGACGTCGGTCGCGGACGCGCACCATTCATTTGCCATGTTCGACCAGACCAAACAGTCCACCAAGACGAAGACGGTCGTCACCGAATTCCGATACACCAATCCCCATTCGTTCGTTCTCGTGAAAGCGCGGGACGAAAAAGGCGCCATGCAGATATTCACGCTGGAATGTAACAGCGTGAACATGTTGTCCCGCCTCGGCTGGAAACCCTCCATCCTTAAAGCCGGCGATGTTGTGGACATAACTTTCTACCCGCTGCGCAACGGAAAGCCGGGTGGGATGCTCAAGACCATCAAGACACCCGATGGAAAGACGCTCAACGCCTGGTGAATCCCCTGTCCCATGCGCCGACTGGGCGTCGGTCGTGGCTCATGCTACCACGACCGACGCTCCCGAAGAATCGGCAATTCCCGGGCACCATTGCGATGCATCCGTTCACCCATAATCTCGACATCCCTGGAGGATTCCGATGAAGTTTGCGAAAACCGTCCTGCTCGCCGCGGCGTTCATGCCATTCGCGTCCCATAGCAGCATCGCAAAGACCCAGCAGGCCAGCGCAAACACCCAGCCGGCCAGCACAAGCCCTCAGCAGGCCGGCGCGACAAATACGCCGCAGACGGCAGAGCCCAATATCACGGGCGTTTGGGAAATCTGGCCCGACCCTTTCGCGCCCGACCCCGTCACAGGTGAGGAGAATACCTTCCTTGAACTGCCAGTGCCCGGTGACGGCCCCAAGCTCAAGGAACCTTATGCGAGCGAGTGGAAGGCCATCCGCGCCGAACGCGATGCCAAGCTGAAAGCCGGTACGCCGCTGGCCGATCCCAACACATTGTGCATCCCCGAAGGCATGCCGTCGGTCATGGGCGCGATCTTTCCGCTCCAGATCCTCCAAACGCCGGGACAGATCACCGTTCTGGCCGAATTCCTCACCCAGACTCGCCGCATCTACCTGAACCGTAAGATGCCGCCCCTTGAGGACATCACCCCCGGCTATTACGGTATGTCGACCGCGAAATGGGAAGGCGATACCCTGGTGGTGACCACCAAGGGCGTCAAGGAGGATGTCCGCTTCTTCGAAATCCCGCACAGCGATGAGATGACGATCACGGAACGCATCCGTCTGACCGCACCCAATCTGATCGAAAACAAGATCACGATCGAGGATCCCAAGATGCTGCAGGAGCCATATACCTTCACTTATGGCTACAAGCGGAACGACGAATATGAAATGTCGGAATATTTCTGCGAGAAGGAAGATCCGCTGTTCAAGGTCGGTGAAGACGGCACCGTTCAGATGAAGACTGGCGAAGAGGTCAAGTAATGCCGCTCGGGCCTTGCCTCTCGCCTCCATGATCGCCTGAATAAGCCTGCTCCTGGAACGGGTCGCCCAAGGGAAACTCACCACATGACCGATAGACGCGATTTCCTGAAGGGAGCAGGCGCCGTCAGTATGGGCATCGCCCTGGCGCCGGCCGCCCTTGCCGCTGCACCGTTCGCCAGCAACAATGCCGAGCGGGTGCGCGCGGCACAGCGGCGCGACGACACCATCCTGCGGTTGGGAGGGCTGGGCGACGGATACAAGATGAGCTGGGCGGCCGACGACCGCCAGATCATCGCCGTCAATGACGGGCCGGGATGGGCCGACCCTCCCCAGGCTTTCTACAACAGCCGCCTGTGGGCGGCGGCAGGATCGCCCCCCGATGTGTCCTTCACCGACCTGCCGGGCTATCCCGAACTCAACCTGTCGGCCCGGCCCGAAGACGCGCCCCATTATTTTGGGCATGGCCTGCTGGCGGCGCGGGGCAGGCTCTACCAGTTCCTGAGCACGCTCGACCGGGCGGAGGATCGCCCGCGGCGCTGGACGGGCGCGAAGCTGATCTACTCCGACGACGGCGGATCGAACTGGCGCAACCGGGATGGATCGTCGCCTGTCGTGTGGGAGGATTGGGACGAGCAATCGCGCGATCGCTTCACCTTCTTCAACGAACCGGACGGGTGCTTCTCGCTGCTCTCGATCCTCCAGATGGGCCGTGATTATGGCGCGAACCGCGACGGCTATATCTATGTGTACGGAACCAACGGCAGCGTCGACGGCCGGATGAACGAACTGGTGCTGTTCCGGGCACCGGCGGACCGCCTTCCGGATCGTTCCGCCTATGAATATTATGCCGGGCAGCGGCGCGGCGACGCCCGCTGGACGGCGGATATCGGGCAGCGCAAACCCGTCCATGTCTTCCCGCGGGGATGGGTCAATTACACCAATCTCTTTCCCGGCGATCTGGTCGTGGAATCATGGCTCCCCAGCGTCGTCTTCAACGAGCCGCTGGGTCTGTACATGATGGCGAACGCGGGGATCGGCTGCGCGCCCGACGGAACCGAATTCGGCAAGCCGAGCTATTTCGGCATCTGGGTCGCCGCCACGCCGTGGGGACCGTGGCGGCAGATTCACGAAGAAACGGCATGGACGCCCGGCGGGGACGGCGAAGCACGCGCCTATGCGCCCCAGATTTCGCCGAAATGGATCGCGCCAGACGGAAAGTCCTTCTGGATCGCATGGGCGGACCTCAAGGGCATCCATGCCTTCGGACGCGACGAGGCGCTACTGTCGTCGGCGCTGGAAAAGGCGGAGGGACCGGCGCAGAACGCCGCCATCCAGACCGAATTCCTGCGGCGCTACATGCCGGGCTTCTCATGCAATGCGCAGCGCGTCGATCTGCGCATGACCTGATACGGACCGGGGAATGGCGCGGAACTCCGGTTGCCACCCAAATCATTTACTGATAAACATATGCATATTCATATTTTTGGACGGATATTATGGCGGAGCGATCGTTCGCGCGGGAAGTGGAACATTTGCGGCTGGGGGATGGCGACGTCTTTCGCGGCGAGGCGATACTCGCGATCACCAAGGGATTGCTTCAGGCCGGGGTCGCCTATGTCGGCGGCTATCAGGGCTCGCCAATCTCCCACCTGATAGACGTGCTGGCCGACGCCAAGGATATCCTCGACGAACTGGACGTGAATTTCCAAAGCTCGGCGAGCGAGGCCACGGCGGCGGCGATGCTCTCCGCTTCGGTCATGTATCCGCTGCGCGGCGCGGTCGCTTGGAAATCGACGGTCGGAACCAACGTGGCATCCGACGCGCTCGCCAATCTGGCGTCGGGGGGCGTCACGGGCGGCGCGATGGTGATCGTGGGCGAGGATTATGGCGAAGGCTCCTCGATCATGCAGGAGCGCACCCATGCCTTCGCGATGAAATCGCAGATGTGGCTGCTCGACCCGCGCCCCGATCATGCCTGCATCGTCAACATGATCGAAAAGGGGTTCCAGCTGTCGGAAGCCTCCAACACGCCGGTCATGCTGGAAGTACGCGTGCGGACCTGCCACATGCATGGCAGCTTCGAATGCAAGGACAATGTGCGGCCCAGCCCGACGATCCGGGAAGCGCTCGAAGCGCCCAAGCGTGATCTCGACCGCATCGTGCTGCCGCCCGCAGCCTATGCGCATGAGCAGGAGAAGATCCGCAAGCGGTTGCCCGCGGCCATCGACTTCATCCGCGACCATAAGCTGAACGAGGTCTTCGGTCCGCAAGAGGCGGAAGTCGGCATCATCCTTCAGGGCGGCATGTACAACAACGTCATCCGCGCCCTGCAATATCTCGGCCTTTCCGACGCCTATGGCAATACGCGGATACCGCTCTACGTCATGAACGTCACCTATCCGGTCATCGAGAGCGAGGTCGCGGATTTCGTTTCGGGCAAAAACGCCGTGCTGATCGTCGAGGAAGGCCAGCCCGATTATCTGGAGCAGGCGCTCAACACCGTGCTGCGCCGGCGCGATATCCAGACGCGCCTATGGGGCAAGAACGTGCTGCCGATGGGAGGGGATTATACCGCCCATGTCATCATGAAGGGCGTGCTGTCCTTTATGGAAGGCAGCGCGCCGCGCCTGCTCGGCAACCGCCCTCCCCTGCCAGAAGCGGATTCCCTGCTGGCGGAGCCGGCGGTCGAACGATTGAAGGACGTCGTGCCGCCCCGGCCGCCGGGGCTTTGCACGGGCTGCCCGGAACGGCCGATCTTCGCGGCGATGAAGCTGGTCCAGCAGGAGATCGGCGAGCATCATGTATCGGCTGACATCGGCTGCCACCTCTTCTCCATTCTGCCGCCCTTCAACATCGGCACCACGACGATGGGCTTCGGCCTGGGCGGGGCATCGGCCGCCGCTTTCGGCCAGAAGGGCAACAAGCGGCCGATCGCGGTGATGGGCGACGGGGGTTTCTGGCACGGCGGGCTGACGACCGGGATCGGCAACGCCGTCTTCAACAAGCATGACGGCGTTTTCCTGATCGTCGACAATTATTATTCCTCCGCGACCGGCGGGCAGGACATCCTCTCCTCGCGCGCGGTCAACAAGAACCGCGATACGAACAATCCGATATCGAAGGCGGTCGAAGGCGTGGGCGCGAAGTGGGTGCGCCAGGTCGACCGGACCTATAATGTCGGGCGCATGCGCTCGCTGCTCAAGGAAGCGCTGACGACCGAGGTCGAAGGGCCGAAGGTCATCATCGCCTCCTCCGAATGCATGCTCAACCGCCAGCGCCGCGAGAAACCGAAAACGGCCGGGAAAATCCGCGATGGCAAGCGCGTGGTGATCGAGCGTTTCGGGGTGGACGAGGACATCTGCACGGGCGACCATGCCTGCATCCGTCTTTCCGGCTGTCCGTCGCTTTCGGTCAAGCATCTCGACGATCCGCTGCGCGACGATCCCGTCGCCGCCATCGACAATAGTTGCGTGGGATGCGGCAATTGCGGCGAAGTGTCAGAGGCGGCGGCGCTGTGCCCGTCCTTCTACCGCGCCGACCTGATCCACAACCCGACCGGCTGGGACCGGTTCAAGGCAAGGATGTCGATGGCGCTCATCCATTTTCTCCAGACCAGGCGCGACCGGCGCCGGATCAGCTTCGGAGAAGCCTGATGCTCGATGAAACAGTGAAGCTCCCGCTGGCGGCGGCCGGCGAGGCGACCGAGCGGCCGATCGCGATCGCGATCGTGGCGATGGGCGGTCAGGGCGGCGGCGTGCTGACCGGATGGATCGTCAGCCTGGCCGAGAATGCAGGCTGGGTGGCGCAATCCACCTCGGTCCCCGGCGTGGCCCAGCGAACCGGCGCGACAATCTATTATGTCGAGATGATGAAGCCGGCGAACGGGCAGCGCCCGATCCTCGCCCAGATGCCGACACCCGGCGATGTCGATGTCGTCATGGCTTCCGAATTCATGGAGGCTGGCCGTTCGATCCTGCGCGGAATCGTCACGCCGGATCGCACGACGCTCATCGCATCGAACCACCGTTCCTTCGCGATTTCCGAGAAAAGCGCGCCGGGCAAGGGCATTGCCGAGAGCGGCGCGGTCGTCGACGCCATCGGCATCAGCGCGCGGCGGCAGATCATCTTCGACATGGATGCGCTCGCCACGCGGAACGGAAGCGTCATCTCGGCCGCGATGTTCGGCGCGCTCGCCGGATCGGGCGTGCTGCCCTTCCCGATCGAGGACTATCACAGCGTGATCGGCAAGGACGGACGCGGCGTCGCGGCGAGCCTGCGGACCTTTGACAGGGCATTCGAACAGGCGACCCGTTCACCCGCACCGGCCGCCGAGCCCGTGGAGCCGGAGGGAGCATCGACCGATCCGGTACCGGAGACATCTTCCGACGCGCGGGTCGCGCCGCTGCTCGCGCGATTGCGGCAAGAGCTTCCCCAGGCAGCCTGGTCCATCGCGTTCGCCGGGCTGAAGAAGGTGGTCGATTTCCAGGATGAGGCCTATGGGCGGCAATATCTCGATACGCTGCGGCACGTCCATGCGATCGACAAGGAGATCGGCGGCGATGCCCAGGGCTTTGCGCTGACGGTGACGGCCGCAAAATATGCCGCGAACGCGATGGCCTATGACGATGTCATCCGCGTCGCCGACCTCAAGACCCGTAGCGCGCGGCGGAAACGGATCGAAGGCGAGATCGGGGTCGGCGCGCAACATATCCTCTCGACAACGGAATATATGCATCCGCGCATGGAGGAAATCGCGGGGATGCTGCCCGCCGGCCTTGCCAACTGGCTGAAGCGGCGGGAAGGATTGTATCGCTGGCTCGATCGCCGCGTGAACAAGGGACGGCGCGTCCGCACCTATTCGCCCGGTTCGTTCCTGATGCTCTACACGCTCGCGGGGCTGCGCGGCATGCGCCGGCGTTCGCTGCGCCATGTCGAAGAGGAAGCGCATCGGACCGAATGGCTCGATTTCGCGATGGAAATGGCGCGCCGCAATTATGAACTGGGCGTCGAAGTGCTGAAATGCCGTCGGCTGATCAAGGGCTATTCCGACACCCATGCGCGCGGATTGTCGAAGTTCGATCGGGTCATCGCCGAGATAGGACGGATCGCGGGCCGCAAGGATGCCGCCGGCTGGGCTCGCCGTCTGCGCGAGACCGCGATCAAGGATGGCGAGGATGCCGATCTTGACGGGCTGATCCGCACGATGCAGTCATTCGCGTGACGCGCGGGCCCAGATGCCGGTGCAGACCCACATGACGATCTGTCCCAGCAAAGTGCCTATCATGACGCAAACCGGCCAATCCGGCACCCAATCGAGCGAATATCACGACCCGCTTTCGAACATCGAGACCCGAATCTGGCTTCGCCTCCTGACCTTGCAGGGCACGATCTATGCCCGACTCAACCGCATTTTCCTGGACCAGTTCGGAATCTCGATCGCCAAATTCGACGTCCTCGCCCAACTGCATCGTTTTGGCGACAATCTGAGCCAGGGGGAACTTTCCGAGCGGCTCAAGGTCACGGGCGGCAATGTGACCGGCCTTGTCCGGCGGCTCGTCGCGGACGGTCTCATCACGCGCGAAATGTCCGCATCCGACCGCCGCTCGTTCGTCGTCAGCCTGACGCCGAAGGGGCGCGCGGTCTTCGAGGCCGCGCGAGACATGCACGACGCCCTGTTGCGCGACTGGTTCGGCGGCCTGTCGCCGGACGATCTGAAATCGGCCCTCGATATATTGAACCTGCTATCTTCCGAGACGCAGGCAAAAATCCGATAGCAGGACAGGAAACGCGATGTGACCCCGGACGCCGAAATACTGCTCCAGACCGCCCCGCCGTCGAGCATTGCGGAACTGGAAGACTTCCTGCCTTATCTGGTCAACCGGCTGGCAAGCGTGGGCCTGGCCGTACAGAACCGGACGCTTGGCCAGCAGGGGATCAACACGGTGATGCTGCGCACGCTGTCGGTCCTGCACATCACGAACGGATTGACCGTCAACGAGATCGCGGTGCAGACCTTCGTGGATCAGTCCACCGCCAGCCGCACGATCGACGCCATGGCCGCATCGGGCTGGGTCGAGCGCCGGATTCCCGAGACGGACATGCGGCGCCGGGAAATCATATTGACCGAGGCGGGCAGAAAGCTGCTGCGCGACTGCTGGCCGTTGATGGAAGGCCATTGTGCCCGCCTGACCGATGGCATCCATGAGGCCGACCTCGCGGCGTGCCGCCGGGTGCTCGCGCGCATGACGGACAATCTGCGCCAGGGCGAAAGCTGATCGGCTGATCCGCCGCAAGGCGAACCGGCTTGCCGGGGCCATGAAAAGCCGGAACTCGGCCCCGATTCCATTTGATATATATGTGAACATATGCGTATGCATAATAATAACCAGGGCTTTGAAGCCGCGACGATTCTGGATGGGCAGACCGTGGATAAAGAAACGATTTTTTCGAGGTTCGCGACGACGGCCGGTGCTTATCCCGACCATGATTTTCTCTATGTCCTTCCGGAAACGGCGGCGGTTTACGGGATCGATCCGGGGGCCATCAGCTATGCCGCGATGCTCGACCGGGTCAGGGCGAGGCAGGAACAGCTTCGCGCCGCCGGGTTCGGCCGGGGGAAGCGCATCGGAATCCTGTTGGAAAACCGGCCCGATTTCATCGAGATCTGGCTTGCCGCCAATAGCGTTGGCGCATCCATCGTACCGATCAACCCCGACCTGCGGCGCGGCGAGCTCGAATATCTTGTCGGCCATTCGGAAATGGACGCGGCCTTCGTGCTGGCGGAGCGGCGAGAGGAAGTGATGGCGGCGGCGTCGGCAGCCGGGAACCCCATGATCGCCTATCGCCCCGATGAGGCCATGCACGCCCTTGCCCGGCCGGCGGGCGAGCGAGATGAGGCCGACTCCGCGACCGAGGCCGCGCTGCTTTACACGTCGGGCACCACGGGCGCGCCGAAGGGCTGCGTGCTTGCCAACGAATATTTCCTCCATTCGGGCGACTGGTATCGCGACGCCGGCGGGATCATCGCCCTGCGCGCAGGGGAAGAGCGCATGCTGACGCCCCTCCCCCTGTTCCACATGAACGCGCTGGCGGTATCGACGATGGCGATGATCAGCGTCGGCGGGTGCCTCACCATCCTCGATCGCTTTCATCCACGAAGCTGGTGGGATTCGGTCCGGCGCAGCGGGGCGACATGCCTTCATTATCTGGGCGTCATGCCTTCGATGCTGATGACGGCCGAGGCAGGGCCGGAAGATCGCGACCATCGCGTCCGCTTCGGGTTCGGCGCGGGCGCGCCGGGCGAACTCCACGCGCCTTTCGAGGAACGCTTCGGCTTTCCGCTGGTGGAGGCATGGGCGATGACCGAAACCGGCAGCGGCGGCGTGATCTGCGCCAATCGCGAACCGCGCAAGCGCGGCACCCATTGTTTCGGCCGCCCCGCCGCCGGCATCGAAATACGGATCGTCGATGATGAAGGCGCGGAAGTCGCGGGCGACGCGCCCGGCGAGCTTCTGGTGCGCCGTGCGGGTGACAATCCGCGTTTCGGCTTCTTCGCCGAATATCTCAAGAACCCCGAAGCGACGCAGGAGGCATGGGAGGGCGGCTGGTTCCACACCGGCGACATCGTGTCGCGCGACGCCGACGGCGACCTGCATTTCGTCGACCGCAAGAAGAATGTGATCCGCCGTTCGGGCGAGAATATCGCGGCGGTCGAGGTTGAAACCCTGCTCGCCAGCCATCCGCTCGTGCGGCAGGTCGGCGTTGCCGCCACGCCCGACGCCATTCGCGGCGATGAGGTCGCCGCGCTCATCGTGACGGAAGACCCCGATGCCGGTGCGCGAGCCGCCGAGGATATCGCCCGCTGGAGCCTCGCGCAGATGGCCTATTACAAGGTGCCCGGATGGATCGCGTTCGTCCCGGAAATACCGCGCACGCCTACGCAGAAAATCCTCCGCGCCGCGCTCAAGACACTGGTCGAGGAGAAGATGGCGCGCGGCGAATTCATCGACACCCGCGCCCTCAAGAAGCGCCAGCGTTGATGGGCGGCAGGCTCTCCTATGACGGAGCCGTCCTGTGCGCGCCGGTGACGGTGCCCTATGAACGGTTTTCGCGCGAAACGGCCCATCACTGGACGGCGCGGGCGATGCGCGGCCTGGCCGAAGCGACCGGCTGGCGGGCGGAGGATTTCGACGGTTTCTGTTTCGCCAGCTTCACGGCGGCGCCCGACACGGCGGTCGGCATGATCCAGCATCTGGGCCTGTCGCCGCGCTGGCTCGACCATATCCCGACCGGCGGGGCGAGCGGTGTGATGGCGCTGCGCCGCGCCGCGCGGGCAGTACAAAGCGGCGACGCCGATATCGTCGCCTGCGTGGCGGCGGACACCAACCATATCGACAGCTTCCGGCAAACGCTCGCGGGCTTTTCCCGCTTCTCGCAGGACGCGGTCTATCCCTATGGCTTCGGCGGGCCGAACGCGACCTTCGCGCTCATCACCGACGCCTATATGCGCGCCTATGGCGTGACACGCGAGGATTTCGGCAAGCTGTGCGTGGCGCAGCGGGACAATGCGCGCAGCAATCCCTTCGCGCTGCAACGGGGCGAACTGACGCTGGACGCCTATCTGCGCGCGCGGCCGATCTGCGACCCGATCCACCTGTACGACTGCGTGATGCCCTGCGCGGGCGCGGAGGCGTTCATCGTCACCACGCCGGAGATCGCCGCGAAGCGGGGCCTGCCCGCGGCGCGCATCCTCTCCACCATCGAGCGGCACAATGCCTTCCCGGACGAGCCGGAACAATTGCGAGGGGGCTGGGCGGTCGATGTCGGGGAACTATGGTCCATGGCCGGAATCGGCCCGAAGGAGGTCGACACGCTTCAGGTCTATGACGACTATCCCGTCATCGTCGCGATGCAGATCGAGGATCTGGGCTTTTGTCCCAAGGGCGAGGTGGCCCACTATATCCGCGCGACCCGCTTCGGGATCGATGGCGACCTGCCGCTCAACACCAATGGCGGGCAGCTTTCCGCGGGACAGGCGGGCGCGGCGGGCGGTTTCCAGAATGTGACCGAGGCGCTGCGGCAGATCACCGGCCAACCGCTCGGCGCGGCTGTCCCCGATGCGCAGATCGCCACGATATCGGGCTTCGGCCTCGTCAATTACGATCGAGGCGTGTGCACCGGGGCCGCCGTGCTGGAGGCCTGCGCATGAGCATGCGCCCGCTTCGCAACCCACGCGATCCCATGGCGCGGCGCAAGGAACGGCATGTCCCGCCCGGCGCGCGCAGCAGCGCCCTTCACGCCATGTCCGCGCGCGCGGCGATGGGGCGGTTCGTGCTGCAAAGCTGCGCCCGTTGCGCGACGACCACCTATCCACCGCGCGATGCCTGTCCGCGATGCTGGGGGCCGCTCGACTGGACGGATCAGCCGCGCGGCGCACAATTGCTGTCGGAAACGACGATCCGCGCGACGACCGACCTCTATTTCCGCGACCATCTACCCTGGCGAATGGGCAAGCTCCAGCTCGATGCCGGTCCCGTCGCGCTGGCGCATCTGCACGCGGATTTGAAAGTGGGCGACCGGGCGGAGATGCGGCTCGTCATCGACAAGGGCGGCAATGCGGCGCTTTTCGCGCTGCCTGCCGGAGGGAGTAGGGACATGGAAGATCGGCAATGGCTGGAGTTCGTCGTTCCGGTGAAGGATCGGACCATCCTCGTCAGCGATGCCCGGGGAGCGATCGGGCGGGCCATCGTCGGCGCGCTTCACGCCGCCGGAGCCCGGCTCGTCGTCGCCGGCATGCCCCCGCCCGCCCGCACGTCCGACCTGGCCGACCCGCTCTGGGCGCTGGACGGCGTTCAGCCGGTGCCGCTCGACCTGGCCGACCCGGTTTCGGTGTCCGAATGCCTGAGCAGGATCGGCGGTCCGCTCGACATCGTGGTCAACAGCGCACGGTTCGTTCGCGCGGGCGGCCTTGACGGGAATAGCCATCTCATCGACCTGCGGCGGGCCATGGACGTGTCGGTCACGGGCTTTGCCCGTCTGGTACAGGCCTGCGCGCCGATGCTGGCGGGACGCCCTTCGGCCGCATTCGTCGACATCCTGTCCGTCCATGCGCTGGCGCCCGACGCCGGCTTCGCTGGATATTCGGCTGTCGAGGCCGCCCGCCATTCGCTGTTGCAGAGCTTCCGGCACGACATGCGCGCCACGGGCGTGCGCGTCCTGTCGATCCTGACCGGCCCCACCGACGACGAGGACCACCAGTCCATCCCGCCGCCCAAGGTGCCGCCGGGGCGCATCGCGCAGGCCGTCGTCACGGCGCTGGAAAGCGGGCTGGAGCAAAGCGCCGTCGGCGATTTCGCGGCAGACGCCCTGAACCGCTGGACCGCCGATCCCGCGCTTTACATAAGGGAGAAGAATCTGTGAACGCGATGGACAATCCCCTCGCCGGGCTGATCGCGGGCCTCGCCTCGAACAGCATCCGCGCGATCGACCTCACCAACACGCTTTCGCCCGATTTCCCGGTCATCGTGCTGCCGTCGGAATTCGGCCAGTGCGAGCCGTTCCGCATGGAAACCGTGTCACGCTACGATGGGGCCGGACCCGCGTGGTACTGGAACAATATTTCCATGAACGAGCATACGGGGACGCATTTCGACGCGCCCGCCCACTGGATCACGGGGCGCGACATCCCCAACGGCACGGTGGACATGGTGGCCCCGGCGGATTTCATCCATCCCGCCGTCGTGATCGACATCAGCCGGGAAGCCGCGGCCGATGAGGATTACATCGTCACCCGCGCCTTCCTGGAAGAGTGGGAACAGCGCAACGGACCGATTCCGCCGCGACACTGGGTTCTGCTGCGCAGCGACTGGTCGAAGAGGGTCGGCACCCTCTCCTATCTCAACCTGAAGGAGGACGGCGCGCACTCGCCCGGGCCGGACGCCGACGCGATGCGCTTTCTGGTGCAGGAACGCGACTGCGTGGGCCTGGGCGTGGAGACGGTCGGCACCGATGCGGGGCAGGCGTCGAATTTCGACGAGCCGCTGCCCGCCCATTCGATCCTTCACGGCAACGGGCGTTACGGCCTGCAATGCCTGACGAACATCGACCAGCTTCCCGTAAGAGGGGCGGTGATCGTCGCCATGCCGCTGAAAATCAAGGGAGGTTCAGGCAGTCCGTTGCGCGTGATGGCGCTCGTGCAACAATGATCAACCGTCGCTCTGTCGCCATGGCGCTTTGACGGAGCGGCGCCAATCCCCCAGCCTTGGCCGAGAATACAAAATTTTGGGTCGCCGGGGCAATATCGCGCCGCAGGGATATGTCATTTCCTGCGACGCTGATCCGAACCATATAGATAAAAGAGGGACGAGGCGGTTAACATGAGCAACGGTTCCGGAGGCAGCGGCTCGGCCGGCAAGGGCCTTTTCCCCGGCATGCTGGGCACAGGCGACATCATCTTCATGATCCTGGCATGCGCCGCGCCCATGGGCGTGCTGGCCGGGCTGATACCGCTGGCCCTCGCCTTCGGAAACGGCGTCGGCATGCCGGGCACCCAGCTCGCGATCTGCCTCGTCATGCTGTTGTTCGCCGTCGGCTATGTCCGCATGCTTCCCCATGTGCGCAACGCGGGCGCCTTCTACGCCTATATCGCGGCGAGCCTGAACAAGGAGGCCGGCCTTGCCGCCGCCTATACCGCCCTTGTCGCCTATATCTGCGCGGCGACATCCTGCCTTGGCGCGCTATGCTATTTCGCGTCGCATTTCACCACGGATGTCCTTGGCTTCGCCACGCGCTGGGAAATGTGGGCGGTCGTCAGCATCGCGGTGATCGCCTGGCTCGGCTTTCACAAGATCACGATGGCGGCCAAGGTGCTGACCGCCGCGCTGCTTCTCGAAGTGGGCATCATCGCCCTGATCGACATACTCATCCTGATCGACAAGGGTTTTGCCGGTCTGGATTTCAGCAGCTTCACCCCCGCCGCCGTCTTCGCCCCCGGCCTTGGCATATCGGTGATCTACGCGATCAACGGCTGCATCGGTTTCGAGGCGACGGCGATCTACCAGGAGGAAGCGAAGAACCGCGAAGTGACCATCCCGCGCGCGACCTATGGCGCCATCCTCGTGCTCGGAACCTTCTACGTGCTGTCGACATGGTGCCTCATCCTCGCCATTTCCCCGCAAGATGTGAAGACCGTCGCCGCCGCCGATCCGGGGCGGCTACTCACCAGCATTTCCTCCCAATATCTGGGCGAAATGGGTCGGGATGTCCTGCATCTGCTTACGGTCACCAGCCTGTTCGCCGCGGCGCTCGGCTTTTTCAACAACATCGCGCGCTATTTCTTTGCGCTGGCCCGCGACGGGGTGATCCCCGCGCGACTGGGCAAGGTCCATCCCGTCCACGGTTCGCCCTATATCGCCTGCGTGCTTCTCACGGTGATCTTCTCGACGGTCGTGGGCGCCTATGCGCTGGCGGGTCTCGATCCGCTGCTCAACCTGGCCACCAGCCTTTCGTCGATGGGCGCGGTCGGCCTGATGCTGTTGCTCGCGACGACATCGATCTCCATCCCGATATTCTTCGCGCGTCGCGGCGAATATTCGCCCGGCAAGACGTTCGCGCCGCTGATCGGCGGGCTCTTGATCGCCACCGCGACCTATCTGTCGCTGGCGAATTATTCCGCGCTCACCGGCACCACCCTGCCCGCGGTCAACAACCTGCCGTTCCTCTTCCTCCTCACCATCGGTTTCGGATTGGTCCACGGGCGCTATCTGCGCAAGCGCCGTCCCGACATCTATGATCGCATCGGATCGACGCAGGTCGAGGAAAAAGACGCATCGCAAGCCGCCGATCAGGGGCCGGCGACCGCGACCGCCTGAGCCTTTGCAACCCGCACCATCGACCGTTCCCGGAGTAGCGCCATGACCACCACCGCAGACAACAGCCCGATCCGCCCGGCCGAAGACCGGCCAGTTCCGCCGATGCCCAGCGGGCTGCTGTTGCTGGATGGCCGCCTCGTCGAAGCGTTGGACCCCGATCGCAGGATCGATTCGATCGACCCCGCCACGGGCCGCACGATCGCCACGATCCCCGCCTGCGGCAAGGAAGATGTCGACCGCGCCGTCCAGGCCGCGCACCGCTGTTTCGAAAGCCGCGAGTGGCAGAGGATGCGCCCGCTCGACCGGGGACGCCTGCTCGAAAGGCTGGCCCTGCTCGTCGAGGCCCATCGCGAAGAACTGGCGGCGCTGGAATCGCTCGACAGCGGCAAGCTGCTCGCGGTGACGCGCGCGATCGATCTTCAGTTCACGATCGACGGCCTGCGCTATTTCGCGGGCTGGGCCTCGAAGATCACGGGCGAATATGTCGCGCATTCCCCGCTGGTGCCCGAGGACGCGATCTACCGCGCCTATACCGAGCGCCGCCCGGTCGGCGTCGTCGCCGGGATCACGCCGTGGAACTTTCCCATCGGGCAGGCGATCCAGAAGATCGCGCCCGCCATCGCCTTCGGCTGCACGGTGGTCCTCAAACCCTCGGAGGAAACGTCGCTGACCACGCTGCGCCTCGGGGAGCTGATCCTGGAGGCGGGTTTCCCGGCCGGGGCGGTCAATATCGTCACGGGCTATGGCGCGGAAGCAGGCGCGGCGCTGGTCGAACACCCGCTGGTCCGCAAGATCGCCTTCACCGGCTCCACGGCGACCGGGCAACGCATCCTTGCCGCCACCACCACGACGATGAAGCGGGTGACGCTCGAACTGGGCGGGAAATCGCCCGCCATCGTCCTTGCCGATGCCGATCTGGATCGCGCGATTCCCGGCGCGGCGGCGGCGATCTTCTCGAATACCGGACAAATCTGCACGGCAGGCTCGCGGCTGCTCGTCGAGGCTCCGGTCTATGAAGATGTCATGGCAGGCATATGCGACATAGCGCAGAGCCTGCGGCTGGGTTCGCCCTTCGACGCGGCGACGCAGATGGGCCCGCTCATCTCCCTGCGGCAGCGCGAACGGGTCGCCGGCATCGTGGATCGGGGGCTTTCCGAAGGCGCGACAGCCCTGGCGGGAGGCCAGGCGCCGGGAGGCGATGGCTGGTTCTACCAGCCGACCGTGCTCGGCGGGGTATCGCGCCAGATGACCCCGATGCGCGAAGAGATCTTCGGTCCGGTGGTCTGCGCGATGCGGGTCGACGATCCGTCCGATCTGGTCGCGCTCGCGAACGATACGCCCTTCGGTCTTGCCGCCAGCATCTGGACCCGCAACCTCGACCGCGCGCATCTGCTGGCCGACCGGATCGACGCCGGGACCGTATGGCTGAACACGCATAATGTGCTCGACCTGACGATGCCGTTCGGCGGGAACAAACTGTCGGGACTGGGCCGCGAATTCGGCAGCGAGGCGATGCACGCCTTTACCGAGCCCAAGGCCGTGTGCATGCGCCTTGATCCGGGCGCGGCGTCTTTCTGACGCCGGGGCCGGTCAGAAACGATCGAGGCGATAGGAGGCCGGGTCCACGAGCGGCGGAGCCCCCATCACGATATCGGCGGCGAGTTGTCCGGCGGCCGGGGCCGTACCGAAGCCATGCCCCGAAAATCCCGTCGCGAGGGTGAGACCCGGAATCCTGTCGACCGGTCCTATCACCGGCAGCGAATCCGGGGTGACGTCGATCATTCCGGCCCAGGCCTCCGCCACCTCGGCCCTGTTGAAGACCGGCCAGGCGGCGACGAGATTGCGCATCGCTTCTTCATTGAGCCCCGGGTTTACCGGCGGGTCGATCGTGCGGAGCCGTTCGAACGGCGACACCGATACGGCATTCCAGCGGCGCTGCAGACGGAGATCCTCGATGAAATCCTTGCCGAGCGACACCCGCAGATTGCGCCACTGCGCCATCAGCGTCGGCAGATATTTCAGCCCGATCAGCAGATGGTCGAGCGTGAGCGGCGCGAACAGCGCGCCCCGCTGGGTGATCGTATAGCCGCCGTCGAGGCGCTTGCGGAAAGAGAAGTCAGGCCCGCCCAGCGCGATGTCGGTAGGTCCGATCATCGGCGCGGTGCGCAGCACCGAGGCGACGAGCGGCAGGGTCAGCAGCCCGACTCCATGGTTCCGGAGGAAGCGCCGCGACCAGACGCCACCGGCGAGCAGCACCTGCCCGCACGCTATTTCGCCCCGCTCGGTCACCACGCCCGCAACCGCTCCCGCCTTGCGCGACAGGGTGCGGACGGCGCAGTTTTCCACGATGACAGCGCCTTTCCGCATCGCCGCTTCGGCAATCGCGCTGGCGGCCAGCGTGGGCTCCGCGCGCCCATCGGACGGCGTGTAGATGCCACCGGCCCATGTGCCCGCGCCGCCGGGCGCCAGATCGGCGATGTCCTTGCGGCCCAGCAGACGGGAATCGAGCGAAAAACCGTTCACCGATTGCAGCCAGCTTTCATGCGCGGCCATCTCGGCATCGGACCGCGCGACATACATGATGCCCGCCTGCCGATATCCGCAGTCGGCGCCGATGCGTTCGGGCATTCCGGCCCATAGCCGATCCGTTTCGATCGCCAACGGCACATCCGGCGCCGAGCGGAGCATCTTGCGAACCCAGCCCAGATTGCGCGAGGATTGCTCCCCCGCGATACGGCCTTTTTCCAGCACCGTCACCGGCACGCCGCGTTCCGCAAGGACAAGCGCGGCGCAAAGGCCGACGATGCCGCCGCCGATCACGACCACTTCCGTTGCCGAAGGCAGGTCTGCATAGGTTTGGACCGGACGGATCGCGGGAGCCATGACTGTGAATTTCCAAGCTGAAAGGGGCCGCATCGGCCGATGGAGAGAGGAGGCGGCCGCTGCGTCAGAGCGTGATCTGCAATTCCTTCACGGACGCCTTCGAAGCACCGCGATAGGCCACCACGTCGATCTCGACCTTGTATTGCGCCGATCCGAGCGGCGGGCAGGTCATGGTCAGCGTGGGGTTGATGCCGCGCATCCGTTCGCCATAGGCGGCCATCACCGCGTCGATATCCTCGGGAAACTGCACGAACACCCGCGCGGACACCACATCCTCCAGCACCGCATCGACCGATGCCAGCGCCGCGGCGATATTGGCCAGAACCTGACGGGCCTGCTCGGCAGGATCGTCGGGGATTTCCTTCGTGCGGGGATTGCGCCCCGCCGTGTTGGAAACGAAAATGAGGTTATCGACCGCGACGAGGCGCGAATAGCTGCCCATTTCCTCGAACTTGTTGCCGGTCTTCACCTTCACGACATCGACCATCTTCATTCTCCCTTATATTCGTCCATGGCCGCCGCGCCGGCGCGGCAGGCCCGTTTTCCATCCGTTCGCGCCAGAGATCAGCGCAAGGCCGGCTGGTCCCACAGGTTGAGCTTCGTGCCGATCCCGCGCGCGAGGGCGTTGCGGTAGACGATCGTGCCCCAGGCGACATCTTCCACCGCCATGCCGCCGACCGAGAGGATGATGATTTCCTCGTCATCGCGGCGGCCGGGCGCTTCGCCGGCCACGATCCGGCCGAGATCCTCAAGCTCTTCCCGCGCCATCCGCCCTTCCGCGACGAGGTCGAAGAAGCGCACCCCCACCGCAGGGATGATGTTGTGGACCGGCGCAGGCAGTTCCAACTGATAGGTTTCGTACATGGCGGTGAAATCGAGCACCTTGCGGATGTCGGCCCCCTGCATCCCTTCATCGACATTGCACGGCGCGGGCATGGAGAGGAACGTCCCGGGCCGCACCCACTCTCGCTTCACGGTCGGATAGCGGGACGGATCACCCGTCGCAACGGAGGCGCAGAAGGTCACGATGTCGGATTCGCGGACCAGTTCCTCGTCGGTTTCCACCACGCGCACCTCCCTGATCTGCGGAAAGGTCTCCGCCACCCAGTTACGGAATGCGTCGATATTCTGCTGGCCGCGCCCCTTGATCTTGATCGTATCGATGCCGGGGCAATCGACCATGAACGCGGACAGCGATGTCCGGGCCATCACGCCCGGCCCCAATATCCCGACGACCCGCGAAGCCTTGCGCGCCAGATGACGCGCGCCCACGCCCGGAACCGCGCCCGTGCGATAGGCCGACAGCAGGTTGGCCGACATGATCGCGAGCGGCGCGCCGGTATCGACGTCGTTCAGGACGAACATCAGGATAGAGCGCGGCAGGCCCTTTTCGCGATTCTCGATGTTGGAGCCGTACCATTTCACGCCAGCGGTCCGGAATCGGCCGCCAAGATAGGCCGGCATCGCCATGAAGCGACGGTCCGTGGTCGGCTTGGGCATATCGGGGAAAGGCGAATGTTCGGGAAAGAGGAGGATCGCCCCATGCGAATTGCTGTCGGGCCCCGCCATCCGGTAATCGCCGGCATGGAGCAGCGCGAACATCTCCTCCATCGCATCGACGCAGGCCGGCATGTCGCAAACGCCCGCCGCGATCATATCGGGTTCGGACAGGTAGATGAAATCGATCGGGGATGCGGTGTTCATAAGGCGCTCGCTTGTTTGCGACGGAAGATCGGCAGCCGCGCGCAGGGCCATGCGGGCGCGCATCCCTCACCGATCCCGGATCGGGCCGCCCTGGCGGCGTGGGCAGTCATGAAAGGCACAAATCCTCCGTTCGGGGCTTGATGGAGCCATTTTGCCGAAACGCGAAATGGTGTAGATTGCGGTTATGGATTCCCTATTTGCAGAATCGGCCATGCCCCCCTCGCCCGACCCGCTGCGGGATATGTCTTTTTCCCATCATGCCGTTCCTGCCGGCAACGGACAGGCGACGATCAGGCTGCTGTTCCTGACGGCGCTGCTGGAAGCGGTGTCGGATTTGGGAACCCGCATCGATCCGGTGCTTCGCGAACACGGATTTTCGCGATCGCAACTCGATCGGCCCTATGAGCGCGTGCCGCTGCACGGTTACGTCGCGTTGATCGAACATGTCGCGACACGATTCCAGCGTCCCTATCTGGGGCTCGAAATGGGATCGAGTTTCGGGCTCGCCGACCTGGGCCCCCTCCATGCGCTGCTTCAGGCTTCGGGCACCCTGCGGGCCGCGCTGGACAGCCTCGTCCTGTTCCAGTCCCGCATACAGAACCGGACCCTGTTCGAGAGCATGGCGGGCGCGGACACGGCCAGCTATTGCTACCGGATCGAGGATCATCGCATCTGGCCGCGCGGGCAGGACGCCGAATTCGCCATTTCGGGCTATACGACGCTGATCAGGCAATTGACGACGACAAACTGGGCGCCGGTCGAAGTGCATTTCGAGCATTCCATCGCCGGAAGGGAAAAGCGGCTCGCGCAATTCTTCCGCGCGCCGGTGCTGGGCAATCAGGTGACCAACGCGCTCGTGATCCGCAACGACGATCTCGATCACCCCTTCGCTGGCGGCAGTCCTGCGAGCAACGCCAAGTTGCGCGACACGCTCGAGAAGCATCTGCTCGATCTGATGGGGCCGGAAGCCGGGGGCGACGAAGGCATCGTGGCCCGTACGAGGGAAATCATCGAGCGCCGGCTTGGCCGGACCCATCTCGATTTCATATCGGTCGCGGCCGAGCATAATCTGTCCGAACGATCCTTGCGCCGACGTCTCAACGAAGCGGGGACTTCCTTCCGGCTATTGCTTCAGGAAGCCCGGCAAGCGCGGGCGCGGACCATGCTGGAAGCGACCGACCTGCCCCTTGCGGTCGCCGCCGAACAGCTGGGCTATTCCGATACGGCGACCTTCTCCCGCGCTTTCAAGGAGTGGACTGGCGTTTCGCCGGGCCGATTCGCCAAGACCCCGTCCGTCGAGGATCGCGAATAGCAGACGCGTCGGCGCGCGCTGTCGCACTATGCGCCGGGGCGCTGCGAATCCGGATACCAGAAAGTGACGTGACACGCCTCGCACCGTTGGTCGATATCGCCGCCGACCCGCGTCAGCGCCTTAACGTCCTTGCGATCGATCGCATCGATCGCCTCGATACCCGAATCGCGGACCGCCGCAGCGAACTGGTTGAATTCGGGACGGTTGGCGGCAATCGCCGCCTCGATCTGCTGCGGCGTCAATTCGCCCAGCCCCGCCTTGCTGTTGGGCGGCGCGGCATGACGCCCCTCGATCATGACGAGGTTCATCGATTCGACCAGCGATACCGCATGCCGGCGCACCTCATGCCACTCCGCATCGCTATGGGGCTGGCGATTTTCGGTGCCGGCCTCGTTCACGATGACGCCCACCGAGTCCCAAACGCCGTCCGCCGACGGATCGACGGTCGAGTCCATCAATTCCTTGATGCTGGCGACCGCCTTGAAGGGCGGAAGGGTCTGGTCCGCGGTGGACCTGCGCGAGGAAGCGGTCGGCGGCCGATGACAGCCGGTCATGGACAGCATGGCGGCGCCCAACAGGATGCCGGCCGCGACCTCGCGGACTTCCAAAGGTCTTCCAGCCATCATCAACTCCTCTGACGGCCGCCGGCCCGCGCCGACGGCCATGAACGAAAACTCAAAAAACGGTTTCGAGCGTGAACCCGATCCAGCGGCCCAGGAATATGACCACGGTCCACAGGATGAGCGAGGTGGCGCCGGCAACCCGGGCAACCATCGGCGGCGGCAGCGCATCGTCCCAGTCGACGATGCGGCGATAAGCCGTCATATGGAAAATCCCCATGTTGATGCCCGCGGCGGCAATCGCCACCATCTTCCACAGGAACTGCGGATTATGGGCATAGGACAAGGCATTGGAGGCAAACAGCAGGCTGCCTGTGATCACGGCCAGGACGAACGCAACCCAGGTATAAGGCAGCAATTCGACGATCAACTTACGGGCGCTGCGCCGATGGGACACGATGCCGAGCAATCGCAGGTCGACGATCAGGATCGTGCCGAAAACCATCGTCAACGCCAGCACATGCAGCGATTCAAGCATCGGAAAGGCGCTGACATTGGCCCGGATCCAGTCGGAAATCGACAAGTCGTAAATGTTGCGCAGCAGATTATCCAAAGACATGACAGCCCCTCATTTTCCTATATTTCATTTCGGGATTCGCGCGGTGTTCAGGATCAGGTGTAAGCGATCCAGCGGCCGCAGAAGATGACCACGATCCACACCACGAGCGATATCCAGGCGGCAGGCTTCGCGATCGCCTGCCAATGGGCACGGTCATGTTCGAAAGCCGGATCGAGCAGCGGCTTGCGAAACATGAGGGTCAGCACGAACGCGAACAGGACGAGCGCCATCTTCAGCCAGAAGATCGTGTTGCCCAAGGTACGGCCCGGTTCGGCGACGACGAGTATGAGGCCGGTGGTCAGCAATACGACGAGGGCCGTCCACATCCACGGCAGGTAGCGGCGAGCAACGGCGCGCGGGCTTTCATCGGTCGCGATCACTCCCGCGAGCCTCAGGTCGGAAACGATCGCCGAACCGACGATGACGCCGATGGCGAGGATATGGATGCTCTGGACCGTGGGGATCACCCATGTCGTGTCGCGGATCGAGGTCGCAACCGGCGTGGCGTACAGCCAATCGCTAAAAGATGTGATGGACATATTGTGGAAACTCTCCCTCAAAAACCGGCCTGCTTTTGATCGCAGGGTCAAACAGGCACACCGCCTTCGATCGATCTACCGGCCGCGCAACAAGGCATAGACGCGAGATTTGGAAAAGACTCGTTTGAAACGGTTCGCTACGGCGACATTCCCTTTGGAAACGTGCCTGATTCCAGCCCTGGAGAAGCGAGAACCACGCCTCGACGGCGGCGCAATGACGGGCAGCCGGATGCGGCGCCCTCCTTCGCTCCGCCTCCTCTCCAAAGCCGCTTATTCGGGGAGGTTTCCGGCCAGCATGCCGGGCCATGGCGGCGACCGGCGGGAGCGATCGCCGCTTCCTCTTTCACGAACCTTAACATGGGAAGAACCGTAAATAACGGGCGGCACGCCGAAAAATGTCCGAGAGGAATAACGATGCCCGTCATCCAGAGCGTCATTCAAAAATCCCGGAGCCTTCATGCGACATATCCCACGGCTGGCGCCGCCCCGGCGGCCGACACCGCCAGCAACGTCAACATCCTGATGTTCGGCCACAGCGCAGGCAAGGGATTGGGGGCACATTCCCGGCTCCGGCAGCGCGCCTGCCGAAGGCCGGCTCAGCCGCGGACCTTTCGCGCCGGGATTGGCTATAGTTCCTGAGCGGGTTCGCCGCGCCCCTGCTGTAACGGGAGTGTAACGGCAACTATCTTGGCACGTGCGCCGCGACTGACAGGCTGCGGACGATCCATATATCCATCACGTCCAGCCGCGGGAGCGGCCTGACAAAGAGGCAGGCATGAGAACAAAAATGACCGCACTGGCCATGGGGGCCGCACTCGTCGGCGGCTGCGACCGGAAAGCCGATCCATCGCCGGTGGCGGAACCGGCCGACACGCATGAGCTGATGGTGGGGAAGATCGAACCGGCGGCAAAAGTCTACTGGAATGCCGTGAAATATATCAGCGACGAAAACGGCCTTCATGAAATCATGCCGCGCACCGATGCCGATTGGGTCCAGACCCGCGAGGCGGCCGAAAGCGTGGGGCGATACGCCGATCTCATGCTGACGCCCGCCTATGCCCAGTATCGCGGGCAGGACTGGCACGACTTTGCGAAGGGCCTTTCCGACGTGGCCGCACGGGCAGCGGAAGCGGCCGAATCCCGCAAGGCCGACAAGGTGCTCGAACTGGGCGGGATGATGTACAATGTGTGCAGCGCCTGCCACGAAGTCTACCTCCCGCTGGCCGGCAGCCAGCCGCCCACAGCCGGTCCTGACGCGCCTTGAGGCTATGGCCGCTCTTTCCGCGCCCGGCGCTGGCGCTGCTGTGGGCGCTGGCGCTCGGCTTATGGCCTTTCGTCGCCCTGGCGCACGATGTCGCGGCGGGAGACCGGGCCTTCGTGCAGGGGGCCGATGGCCCGGCCTTCCTGCCCTTTCTCTATCTCGGCGCCAAGCATATGGTGACGGGATATGACCATATCCTCTTCCTTGCCGGCGTCGTCTTCTATCTGACGCGCCTGAGGGATGTCCTGCTCTATGTCTCGCTGTTCACCTTGGGTCATTCGGCGACGCTCCTTTCAGGAGTCCTCCTCGACATTCATGCCAATTCCCACCTCGTCGACGCGGTGATCGGGCTGTCCGTCGTCTACAAGGGGGTGGAGAATATCGGCGGTTTCCAGCGGGTAGGCCTATCGATCGATCCCAGGGTTGCGGTGCTGCTGTTCGGACTGGTTCACGGCCTCGGCCTCGCGACGAAACTGGGAGAACTGGGCTTGTCGGGCAACGGCCTCATGATCAATCTGGTGGGCTTCAATCTGGGGGTCGAGCTGGGACAATGCCTCGTGCTGGCGTTCCTCGTGACGTTGCTGGGTTTCTGGCGCAGCACGAAGGGTTTCGCGCGGGGCGCATTCGCCGCCAACCTGGCGTTGATCGCCTGCGGCATTCTTCTCACCGGTCATCAAATCACGAGGTATCTTGAATCATGAGCGAAACAGAAGTCAGACTGCCGTCGCGACGCGGCCTCCTCCTCACCGCAGGCGCGGCGATCGCCGTCGGGGCCGCGATCGTCGTCCTGTTCGTGCTCCCGGCCGAAACCGGGATCGATCCGACGGGAATGGGCGAGGCGACGGGATTGTCCGACATGGCCAATCCCGATGCCGCCCGGTTCCTCGAACGCGGCGTCCAGCGCAAGGGCGTCTTCACGCCCGGCGAAAAAATGCCGAGCGAGGCGGGCGCCAGCGATTACTGGACCTATGACCTCCAGCCCTATGAAAGCATCGAGCTCAAATATGTGATCGATAAGGACCAGCCGGTGAGCTTCGAATGGACCGCCTCCACGCCGGTCAATTATGACATGCACGCGCACCCCTTCGACGGCGGCGAGGAATTGACCGAAAGCTACAGCATCGCCAAGGCCGACCATCTGGCCGGAAGCTATGTCGCGGCGTTCAGCGGCATCCACGGCTGGCACTGGCAGAACCGGGGTTTTGAAACCGTGCACCTCAAACTCAAGGCTTCAGGCGCTATCAAGGGTTCCAAGCTCATCGACCGCGGCGGTGAACATGATCGCGCCCTGACGCCCGAAACGCCGTAAGTATTGCACGTATGCACGGGCGAAGCGGCTTCCGCCCGTGCATACGGTCTTCGGATGGGATCAGAAGGAATATTCGGCATTGAGGCCGAAGGTGCGCGGCTGGATATAATTGAACCAGAATTGATTGAACGAGGTCTGGTTGTAATAGCCGCCGCCGGTGACGCCGCGCTTGTTGGTCGCGTTCTGCAAGAACATGCTCACACGCCAACCGCCGGATTTCACGCCCGCGTTCAGGTCGAGTTGCGCATAGGAAGGATAGGTCTGGCGCAGCACGGCTTCCGGCTCGGAAGAGACGAACTCGCCCTTGCGCTTCCCGACATAGGTGAGCGAACCGCCGGCAAAAGCGTTCAGGCTGGACGATATATCCGCTTCATAGTTGATCGAGAAGCGACCGGAATAGCGGCTCGAGAACGGCAGGCGATCACCCTTGGCAGCGAAGATCGTCCCGGAGGCGATCCCTTCGCGCAGTTCCGCATCGGTATAGGCGCCCCATAAAGTAAGCGTCAGCCCGTCGGTGGGCCTGGCGTCGAAGGACAGTTCCACACCCTGGCTTCGGGCCTTGCCCGCATTGGTGTTGAAGGTGAACGTTCCAAGGCTCGACACCTGTGTGACCTGAATGTCCTTCCAGTCGATATGGTATATCGACAGGTCATAGGACAAGACGCGCCCGAACAGGTCGCCCTTCGCGCCCAGTTCGTAGTTCACCACCTCGTCGGGAAGGAACTGGCACGGCACGGGTTCGACCGGATCGGGATTGCAGCCCGCATTGGGGCCGCCAGGGCGATAGCCCGACGCGACGCGCGCGTAGATCATATGATCGCGCGAGGGCTTGAACCGTGGCGTCACCTGATAGGTGAAGCTGTGCCCTTTTGCCCTGGGGTTGGTGAAATAGCCGTCCGGCACCTCTCCCGGAGAGGTTTGCACCCATTCCCGATGATGCATGTTCTGGCGGTTTTCACTGTATCGCCCACCGAACTGCACGTCGAACTGCTCCGACAGCCGGGCGGTTATATTGGCGAACGCGGCATATTCCTTGAAAGTCACATTGTCGCGCCAGATCACGGGGGCGCCGTATATATCGCCATTGGTCGGATTGGTGGCGAAGGTGTCGATCGTGTATTTGGCTTTCTCACGCGTGTAGAAACCGCCGACGATCCAATCGATGCTGTCCCCGACCGAACCGGCCAAGCGTGTTTCCTGCGAAATCTTGTTCACATTATAGCCCTGGCGCAGGACGTTCCCGAAATCGGTCACGTCGGGGAACACCATGGGAAACAGGAATCCGGTGAGCGGCGACGCCGTGAAGTCGACGAAATCGTAATTCTTGCTCTTCGAATAGGCGCTGATCGATGTGAGCTCGACCGCGCCGAGGTCGGCGGTCACGACGGCGCTGTACAACTGGGTCTTGGTATTGCTGCGGCCCGCGCGGAACTGGTCGCTCTGCCGCAGGTCGCCCAGCCGCGAGTCGATGTTCGACGTGCCATAGATATTGCGATCCTGATACAAGCCGGACAGCTTGACCGACAGGCCCTCCACCGGCTTCCACAGGGCGGACAAGCGGCCGCCCGACACTTTCGACTGGTTCACGTTCCTGACGCCGGTGACCACATTGTCGATATAACCGGCATCGTCCCGGTGGAAGGCGCTGGCGCGCACCGCAAGCGTTTCCGAAACTGGAATGTTAACCGCGCCGCGAACATTATAGCCGAAGTCGCCGCCGGAGCCGGAGATATGCTGAAGCCCTCCGGCGATCGTCCCGCTGAAGGCGTTCATGTCGGGATCGACCGTGATATATTTCACCAGACCGCCAATGCTGCTCGCGCCATAAAGGGTCCCCTGCGGACCGCGCAGCACCTCTATCCGCGCCAGCTCGGCCGGATCGAGGTCCGGCGCGGCGCCGAACAGGCCGCCCTGCCCCGTCGACGAGCCATAGGGCACATCGTCGATGGTGAAGCCGACGACGGGGTTCCCGGTCACCGGGCTTGTCGTGATGCCGCGAATGGCGAGTTGCGCCCGGTTATTCTGGAACTGGAGGTTGACGCCCGGCACGTTCGAAAAGAAATCCTGCGCCCTCGTCTGATTCTGGCTGAGCAAGGCGTCGGAGGTGACCGCCGTGACCGGCACAGGCACATCCTTCAACCGCTCTTCCCGCTTCTGGGCGGTAACGATGATCTCATCGCCGCTGCCCCTCGTTCCCCCATCCTGCGCGGTCGCGGCAGGGGTCCAGCCCAATCCGACGGCGATCACACCAGCCAGGGAAAGATAGCCCAGGGATTTCAGCCGTGCCTTGGTCGTGTCCATAGAGTGCTCCCTTCATTTCGCCCCGTAGGGTCCTGTTTCCGTTATTGCCGCGGTCATGCCGCGGTTCGGGTCTGTCCGGCGGCGGCCCTCCGCTCTTCCGGCGTCGCCCCTGTCGTTCAGGCGTCCTCGCCCTGCTTCCTTTCCCCTCTTGACTGCACATGGTTGGGGCGACCCGCGCCCGCGCCGACGAACGAGACGCCGGTGACGAAGATGAGGGCGATCAGGATGCCCGTTGCCGATATTGCGATCCGCCAGAGCGGGTCGGTCAGCGGCTGCGCCAGCGCCGGGTGCAGCGGTTGCACCTGGAAATGCCCATAGTCGGCGATTGCGTAGGGGACAGCCCGATGCAGCGCGACGCCCGAGACGAAGATCAGCAGCAGCAGCCATGGCCACCGTCCGGCCGTCCGATGGGAAAGGCCGATATAGCGATGCAGCTTGACCTTGATCGGCCGGACCGACATCAAACTCCCCCTCCATTCCCTATTTTATCTGCTCGAAAACCGGGCTTCGGCACTCTCCGGCGCCTTTTTCGACCATGACGCGACACCCCGCCGATATTATGGACGGCGCGTGTCGCATTATCGCCAGCCGCCACCTTCAGGTGATCGGCGCGTTCAGAATTGGCTATCCGTGTGAATCACGGAATTGCCCATCCGGACCGAAATTATGTTTTTTCGGCCATCGCGATCGGAGATTTGGGCAGGTGCATCACCGCGCGACACCGATCGGTGAGAATGATTGCAGGCAAAGCGGCATGGCCCGCGAAGCCAACGCATCGCAGCTTTGGGATATCGGGCCGATCGGCCCGCCGAGAACCTTCGTCCGGCAGACTATATCAAAGCATGCGCGGCAGGACGTCCGTTTCGCCGCCCTTATCGGCCAGACGATGCTTCACGGTGCCCGCGACATGCAGGACGATCAGGAACAGCAACGCATAGGCGCCATAGGCATGCAGCGCGTCGAAAATCTCGAAGGCGGCATCATTCTTGGGAAGCAATTCAGGCAGATCACCGACGAAGAAGAAAGGAACGCCATCGCTTTGCGTGAAGCTGCTGGACATCGAATAGCCAAGCAGCGGCACGAGCAAGGTCAAGAAAATGATCAGCCGATGGACGACATGCGACAGGAGTTTTTCCCATGGCGCCAGTCCCATGGGCGTCTGCGGCAGGAGGGCGCGGTTTCGCCAGCGGATCATGAGATGAACCACCGCCAGCAGCCATATCAATACGCCGAACTGCTTGTGATTATGGTAAAAGAACGAGAACTTTTCCATCGGCGTATCTTCCGGAAGGCCGGTCATGGTCCATCCCGACCAGATCAACCCCAGGATCAGGACCGCGCGCACCCAGTGGAGGATCCGCAGGCTCAACGGATATTTGACCCAGCGCCCGTTCTTTATCTGATCCGCCATGGTGCCGTCCCCCTTCTATCGATCCCCCGCCGGGCGCTATCCTTCGCCGAAGATATCGCTCATATATATGAAAAAGACATATTCATCGTCAATTCCATGCCGCCTGCAACGGGATGTTCCGCCTATCCCACGGTTCTGGAAGCCTTTCGATGATGCCTTCTCCGGGACCGTAAACTACCAACTGGAAATACTCTAGCGCGACGGGCGCGGTGCCGGACTGATGCGAAGCAGCACGCTGTCGCTCTCGTCGGTCAGCGCATAGAGCAATCCATCAGGCCCCTGACGCACGTCCTTGAAGCGCTGGTGGAGGCTTTCCAGCAAGGATTCCTGCC
Organism: Sphingobium cloacae; assembly: GCF_002355855.1. NCBI lineage: Bacteria > Pseudomonadati > Pseudomonadota > Alphaproteobacteria > Sphingomonadales > Sphingobiaceae > Sphingobium > Sphingobium cloacae. The sequence continues at coordinate 326,426 of NZ_AP017655.1, read as the reverse complement.
GTATCTCCTGAAACTTGTCGTTGAACACGACGCGAACCAGCGCGCCCGTCCCGTCGATTTCGCCCCGACGGGCACTGGCGACGAACAGATTACCCTTCCAGGCCGCAAATCTGTCGCCGTCATAAAGGGCGATGCCCGAAGGCGCGATCGCGGGCATCCAGACCATGACGGGCGGCTCCGTGCCGGGTCCGACCGGCACGGTCGGCAATGGCGAACCGCCATATTCCACGCCATAGCTATAGAGAGGCCATCCGTAATTCCGCCCCGCCAGGATGCGATTGACTTCATCGCCGCCCTGCGGCCCGTGTTCCGAGGCGATCACGTCGCCCGATGCCGGGTCCAAGGCGAGCCCCAGCGGGTCGCGATGGCCGAACGTATATATTTCCGGCCGAGCGCCCCTGGTCTTCACAAAGGGGTTGTCGCCCGGCACGGTTCCGTCACGACGAATCCGCAATATCTTGCCATAGATATTGTCGGTGCGTTGAGCCGACTGGATATCCCCGATGCTCAGACCGCCGACGGACAGGAAAAGCATATTGTCCTTGCCGAACAGGATGCGTGAGCCCCCCACGCCGACGGCCGCTTCGCCGGTGAGCAGATCCTTCGCCCCCGTCAGCCACCCGTCCCGCAGCGTCGCGCGCGCCAGAACGGTAACGACTTTGAGTCGCCGCGCCCCGGCATCATAGCCGGCAGGGCGATTATAAGTGTAGTAGAGGAGGCGGTTGTTCGCGAAATCGGGATCGATCGCGATATCCTGGATGCCGAGCACGTCGTCCGGATGGATGTTGGCGGTGCCGCTGAAATCGGGCACTCCCGCCAACGGCGCAGCGACCAACACCGGTTTTGCCCCCGTAGCATCGCGAAGCTGCCGTATCCGAACGCCGCGTTCGACGATCAATGCATCGCCATCCGGCAGGAAAGCGAAACTGTAGCCGTGCGCCAATCCACGCGCCAATATGTCGACGCGGATGCCATGTTGCTCAGCGGTATCGAAATGATAAGGGCCGGCCCCCACCGGCATCGGCTCAAGGCCGACCGGCTGGGGTTCGGCGCCGTGAGCCGAAGCGACAAGACCGACGGCCAGCATCGCCGCCAACGATATGTTCACCCACCCCCGCATTGCCGATATCCCCGCCATCAGTTTGCCGATTCCATCATGATCGCCACCCCCGCGCATCGCCGCGCCGTCAAGAGGCGGATCGGGAAGCGTCGTCGATGATGAAACGCCAGCCGCCATCGCTTTCCTTGCGAACGACCTCGATCCCGCCGCCGGTCAGTTCCTGTGCCTTGCCGGCCGCATCGGTGAGCTTGAGCGTCCAGTGGTTCGTTGTCAGCGCGATGTCGTGATAAACGATGTGCTTGCGGTCGTGCAGGTCGATCTGAGGCTTCATGGCGAACAACCCTTCGAAATCGGCGCGCACGCCGGTTTTTCCGATCAGTTCCTTGCCCTCGGGATTGATGTAGGTCACGTCGGCCACATACAGGTCGACCATGCCCTCGATATCGTGGGCATTGAAGCGGTCCTGCCAGGCGTCATAGAATTTATCCAGATCCGTCACAGGCGCGATGCCCGACGAGCCCGCGGCGAAAGCCCGGCCAGCCCCGACAGCGATGCCGGCGGACAGGACGCCCGCCGCCGCGACGCGCAGGAAACCGGACCGGGTCAGCCCCGCCCCCTCCCTGCGGATTTGCGGGATCGCGGAATCATTCGAAAGAGCATGCCTGCAAGCCCGGACGAGGGATGCGATCATCCATATTCTCCTACAAATCACATAGCCGTGTATCAGCGAGCTTAAGTGCCGCGATGGCAAGACGCCACTTCATCTTCGGCCTTCATCTGTGCCGTTTCGGCCAGTTTGCGCGACCCACGCGTGTCATGCCCACCAGCGACGGACAGTGGGAGCCTCTAACCTGATGTTACCTTCTGCACTGATGGGCACCTGCGCCGGGGCTGCCCTCGCCGATCCAAAAGCGGCGTCTCCTCACCATTCAGAGATGGGGGACGCCGTCCGTCGCCAGCGGACGGCGAGGATTCCGCGACCTGTTCAGTCGCGTGACCTGCTTTTCGCGGGCCGCGCATGTGGCCCGCGCCCCGCGCTCAGGCCAGATCGCGCACCCTGGGTTCGCGCGCCCAATGCCGCTTCACGCCGGTTTTCAGGAAATCCTCGATGGGAACGACACCCTCGTCGGGCTCGACATGCGCCTTGTCGAGCAGCGGCTGCGTGCCCTTGCAATGGGCGATGGTCTTGCAATGGCCATAGGCGTCCATGAACCATTGCACCGCCGCGCCCTCCTTGGACAGCTTTTCCGCCTGATCCGGCATCAGTATCGAAGCGACGGCGTCGAACAGTACGGAGGGCGATCCGGCCAACTGACCATCGGCTTTGAGCGTGCCGCCCTTGACCGCGATGCCGCCCACCTTGGGCGCGACCAGGAACGCCGTGCCGCCCGCTTTCTCGATGCCCCCCTTGAGCGCATCGATCGCGGCCTTGTCGGACCCTTCGGCGAACAATATGCCGACCTTGCGGCCCTTAAGCGTGCCATTCGCCTGTTTCTGGATCGACAGGGCGTCGGACGGCTTCATGTCGATGGGCGCCTTTGCCGCCTTCGCCTTTTCCGGGAGGGAGATGGCCAGTCCGGCGGCGACGCGTTTCGCCAGCGTCTCGTCGATATTGCGCAGCCGCGACACGACGCGGACGCGCACATGCTCCAGTTGCACCTTCGACAATTCGAAAACGAGGGCCGAAGCGATATGGGCCTGCTCATTCTCCGTCTGCGAGCGATAGAAGAGCCGCGCCTGGCTATAATGGTCGGCGAACAATTCGGCACGCACCCGAAGCTTCTGCGCGGGATCGTTGCGTTCGCCATTGGCCGGGAAGGATGTGAAGCCGGTTTCCGGACAGGCGCGCGGCCCGCCCTGCTCCCCCGCTTCCGCCAGGCTGTTCGGTTCGTAATTGGCGCGCCCGGTCGGCACCAGCGTCTGCATCATCCCGTCGCGCTGGAAATTATGAAACGGGCATTTGGGCGCGTTGATCGGAATCTGATGGAAATTGGTGGTGCCCAGCCGCGACTTCTGCGTGTCTAGATAGGAGAACAGCCGCCCCTGCAACAAGGGATCGTTGGTGAAATCGATGCCGGGGATGATGTTGGTCGGCAGGAAAGCGGCCTGTTCCGTCTCCGCGAAGAAATTGTCGACATTCCGGTTCAATGTCATGCGGCCGATGACCTCGACCGGAATATCCTCTTCCGGGATGAGCTTGGTGGCGTCGAGCACGTCATAGGGCTGTTGCGCGGCCCATGCCTCGTCAAAGACCTGAACGCCCAGATCCCATTGGGGGAAATCGCCCGCATCGATCGCCTCGAACAGGTCGCGGCGATGGAAATCGGGATCGGCCCCGGCGATCTTCACGGCCTCATCCCAACAGGTCGATTCAATGCCCAGCACCGGCTTCCAGTGGAATTTGACGAAACGGCCCTCGCCTTTGGCATTGACGAAGCGAAAGCTGTGGACGCCGAAGCCTTCCATCATCCGCAGCGAGCGCGGGATCGCCCGATCCGACATCGCCCACATGATCATGTGCATCGCTTCCGGCATCAGGCCGATGAAGTCCCAGAAAGTGTCATGTGCGGAAGCGGCCTGCGGATAACCGCGATCCGCCTCCATCTTCACGCTGTGCACGAGGTCGGGGAACTTCATCGCATCCTGGATGAAGAAGACCGGGATGTTGTTGCCGACCAGATCCCAATTGCCGGTATCGGTGTAGAGCTTGACGGCGAAGCCGCGCACGTCACGCGGGGTATCGATCGATCCCGCGCCGCCCGCCACGGTGGAAAAGCGGACGAAGACCGGACAGCTATTGCCTTTCTTCTGGAAGATCGACGCCTTGGTGAGGTCGGGAATAGCCTTTGTGCATTCGAACACGCCGTGCGCGCCCGAACCGCGGGCATGGACGATCCGCTCCGGGATGCGCTCGTGATCGAAATGGAAGATCTTTTCGCGCAGGACGAAATCTTCCAGCAGCGTCGGGCCACGTTCCCCGGCACGCAAGCTGTTCTGATTGTCGGCGATACGATGACCGAAATTGTCGGTCAGGTGGGCAGTTCCATCACTATGATCCGCCTCGGCAGGCACATTCTGATGCAGTTCGCCGCCCGCGCCCACGACGGCATCGGAGGCGGGACTGCCCGCGCCGGGCGCATGGTCATGCAGCGAGTTCGCAAGCGCTGGTGAATTTTCCGGTTTCGGCATCGCAATTCTCCCCATCAACCTGCCATGGCGGGAGCTTGAAACACGTCGACCTGTCGGCGACAGCCTGACCCCGCGCCAGCCGGGAAAATAACGGCTTATGGTGTCGAATGTTCCTTGGCCGCGTCCTCGCCGGAGACATGGGGATCATGAAGGCATGGGCGGCACGGTCCGCCGAGACGAGGGCCTGTCAGTTTCCCCACAGTTCAGCGATCGCCTTCATCAATTCCTTGTTGCTGAACGGTTTTTCGATCACGGTCGCATGGCTGAAAGGCTGCGGGAGATGTTCGCTGCCATAACCGCTGACGAACAGGAACGGCAAGTTCCGTGCGGTCAATGCGTGGGCGATCCGGTCCACGGGCTGCCCCTGAAGATTGCCATCCACAAGGGCCGCGTCGAAACCGCCCCGCCCGATCCTGTCAAGGGCATCTTCCACGGTGGAAACGGAGCCGGCAACCTCGGCGCCCGCGTCTTCCAGGCTCGCTGCGAGTTCGAATGCGATCAAAGGTTCGTCCTCGATCAGAAGCAGGCGGCGTCCCTTCAGGTCGGGAAGGCCCTGCGCGGGATCGGTGGCCGAGGGCTGGCTCCGCCGCGCGGGCCGCTCCGCCGCGCGCCCTTCCGAGACATGAGGAAGAATGAGCGTCCAGCCCATGCCTTCCGATGCATAATGAGGCTCTGCGCTGCCTCCGTCCGCCCGCAGGCTGCGCTCGATCAAGGCGGTGCCGAAGCCCCGCCGCGTCGGCGGCGCGACGGCCGGTCCTCCGCGCTCCTGCCACTCCAGCACCAGCCGGTCTCCCGTCAGCCGCCAATGGAGACAAACCCGTCCGCCGGGGACCGACAACGCCCCATATTTATGCGCATTGGTCACAAGCTCATGCAGGACGAGCGCGAGATGCAGCGCCGGTTCGGGAGCCAGATCGACATCGGGCCCTTCAAATTCGAACCGCTCCCCGTCGATCGCGCCGATCGACATCTGTCCTTCCACCAGCTCGCGCAATCGGGCCGCCTGCCAGGTCGCGCCGCTCAGCAGCGAGTGAGCGCCGGCCAGCGCGTGAATGCGCCCGATGAAGGTCGGCGCGAAATCGGACGGACCGGACGAATGGCGCAGCGTCTGGGTCGCGATCGCCTGCACGGACGCAAGCGTGTTCTTGACCCGGTGATTGAGTTCGCCGACCAGCAGCCGCTGGGTTTCCTCCGCCCGCTTGCGTTCGGTGACGTCGAGTATCTGAAGACTGATCGAAAAGAGCCGTCCGCCCGCATCGCGCAGCGCGGAGCAATAGCATTCGCACTCCACCGGCAGCCCTTCGACAGTGTGGAATCGGAGCGGGCGCGTCGCCCGTGGCAGCGTCCCGGCGATCATTTCATCCATCACCGCGGCAAATTCCCCCCGCTCGTCCGCATCCAGCCATTTGAGTTCGCCAAGGTCGAACCCCATCACCTCGGCCCCGCGCCAGCCGAACAGACGTTCCGCGCCGTGGGACCAGGCGATGATATGCTGGTCGGCATTCAATTCGACGATCGCCAGCGGGGAATTGTCGCCATGCGCATGCAGCCGCGCGAGGGCGGCGGCATGCCGGTCGCGTTCGCGCGCCAGTTCCTGCCGCTGCTGGAACAGTTCCACGAACAGGGCGACCTTGTGCCGCAGGATATGGGGGTCGACCGGCTTGAAGAGATAGTCGATCGCACCGCTTTCATAACCGCGGAATTGCCGCCGCTCATCCGTCGCGACCGCCGTGAGGAAGATGATCGGAACCCGCCGGGTCCGTTCCGTGCCGCGCATCAGTTCGGCGAGTTCGAAGCCGTCCATACCCGGCATCTGCACGTCGAGCAGCGCAAGCGCGACATCCTCCACCAGCAGCAGCTCAAGCGCCTGCGCGCCTGAACGCGCCTTGATGAGCCTCACCCCCTCGCCGGTCAGCAGCGCCTCGAGCGCGGTCAGATTTTCTTCGACATCGTCGACCGCGAGGATTTTCGTGGGTTCAGGCTGCATGATCGAGCGCCCTCAGGTCGCGGACATTGCGACGGTAGATTTTTTCACCTTCCTCGAAATCGTCGAAAGCATCGGAATAGCAGGAAAAGCGCAACGTCTCCTTCGAACCCAGGCCCAGGAAGCCGCCCCGGACGAGGGAATCCGCGAACAGTCCAAGGGAACGGTCCTGCAAGGCGCGGTCGAAATAGATGAGGACATTGCGGCTGGACACCAGATGCACCTCTCCGAAAACCTGGTCGCTGGCCAGATTATGCTGGGCGAACACCGCGCGGCGGCGCAACGACTTGTCGAAGACAGCAGCGCCGTAAGCCGCGGTATAATAGTCGGACAAGGATGCCCTGCCGCCCGCCAGCCGGTGATTTTCGGTGAAGGACGGGATGCGGTCGACGCCATAGATGCCCGCTTCCGCCCGTTCGAGCGCGGCGGGGCTGATGTCGGTGCAATAGAAGACGGTGCGGTCCTCCAGTCCCTCCTCGCGGAACAGGATGGCGAGGGAATAGAATTCCTCTCCATTGGCGCAACCGGCGATCCACACCTTGAGCGAGGGATAGGTCCGCAGGTGCGGGATCACCTGTTCGCGCAGGGCGCGGAAATAAGCAGGGTCGCGAAACATCTCGCTCACCTGGATGGTGAGGAAGCCCATGAGGTCCACGAACACCGCCGGATCGCGCAGCACCCTGTGCTGAAGCTGGGACAAGCTGTCGCAACCATGGCTCTGCATCGCGCGCGACAGGCGGCGGTGCAACGATCCGCGCGAATAGCCCCGGAAGTCGTAGTGATAATGGCGGAAGATCGCCTCCAGCAGCAGGTCGAGTTCCAGTTCCTCATGCGGCGCGGCATGGTCGGCGTTCATCGCGGCATCCATACGCGCACCAGGCTGAGCAGCTTGTCGACGTCCAGCGGCTTGGCCAGATAGTCATTCGCCCCCGCCACCAGACATTCCTGCTGGTCCTGCGCCATCGCCTTCGCCGTGAGCGCGATGATCGGCAGCGACACGCCCCAGGGCTGGCGGCGTATCTCGCGCGTGGCGGCAAGGCCGTCCATTTCCGGCATCATCACGTCCATCAGCACCAGATCGACGGGCGCGGCGAGATTGCGCGCGGACTCGTCCAGCGCGGCCAGCGCCTCGCGCCCATTGCGTGCGATACGAACATGAACTCCATGAGGCTCGAAAATGCTCGTAAGGGCGTAAACGTTCCGGATATCGTCCTCGACGACCAGAATATTCCGCCCCTCCAGCGCCTCGTCGCGGCTGAGCGAGCGGGCGATCAACTGTTGCTGCGTTTCGGGCAGTTCCGACACCACCTGATGCAGGAACAGCGTCACTTCGTCGAGCAGGCGCTCGGGCGACTTCACGCCCTTGACGATGATCGATTTGGAATAGCGCCGCAGCCGCAACTCCTCTTCGGGATCGAGATCGCGCCCCGTGTAGACGATGACCGGCGGGAAGCCGACATTCTCGTCCACGCTGAGCCGTTCGAGCAGGTTGAGGCCCGATGCGTCCGGCAGGTTGAGGTCGAGCACCATGCAATCGAAGGTTTCCTTGCCCAGCATCTCGAAACATTGGGCCGCCGAATGCGCCTCCATCGTCTCGACGTCGCGCGATGCGAGCAGCAATTTGATGCTTTCGGCCTGTTGGGCGTCATCCTCGACCACCAGTACCCGGCGCATCCGCTTCGCCATCCGGGCCTCCAGCCCTTCCAGCATTTCGATCAACGCCTCGCGCTTCACCGGCTTGAAGAGATAGCCGATGGCGCCGCTCGACAACGCGGCCCGGCTGTCGTCGTCCACAGACACGACATGTACCGGGATATGGCGGGTGCGCACGTCGCGCTTGATCCGGTCGAGCACCGACAGGCCCGTATGGTCGGGCAGGTTCATGTCGAGGATGACGGCATGGGGCAGATATTGCCGGGCCATGAGCGCACCTTCGTCGGCGGTGCCCGCGATCAGGCACTGGAAACCCTGTTCATGGGCGATGTCGCAGAGGATACCGGCAAAGACCGGGTCATCCTCCACGATCAGGATCAGCCGCGCGTCGCCCGACAGGGTTTCGCGGTCATCCTGCGTGGTGTTGGCAGCGATCCGAGGCCGTGAATGGGCGGAGGCGGGAAGCGGCTTGGGGCTGTCCGGCAGCGTGAGCGTCGGCACCTGGCTGAGCGTCGGGTCGAAGCGGTCGGGCAGCAGCAGCGAAAAGGCGCTGCCCTGGCCCGCGTCGCTCTCGACCAGCAACTCGCCGCCCAGGAGCCGCGCCAGTTCACGCGAGATCGACAGGCCCAGGCCCGTGCCGCCATATTTGCGGCTGATCGTCCCATCCGCCTGACGGAAGGGTTCGAAGATGAGCTTCTGCTGCTCGGCGGCGATGCCGACGCCCGTGTCGCGCACGGTGAAGGCGATGCGTCCGTCGGCATGGCGGCCGGCGGTGAGGGCGACCTCCCCCTTCTCGGTGAATTTGATGGCGTTGGAGAGGAAGTTCTTGAGGATCTGCTCGACACGCTGCGAATCGGTTTCGATCTCGGCCGGGTCGCTGCCCGCCATCAGACGGAAAGACAGGCCCTTGGCCTCCGCCGACGGAGCGAAAACCGCCTGCAACTTGTCCAGCATGGTCGCGATCCGCACGGACCGGGGCTGAAGCTCCAGCTTGCCCGCCTCGATCTTCGAAATGTCGAGAATGTCGTTGATGAGCGTCAACAGATCATTGCCGGACGTTTCGATGGTTTCGGCGTGGCGGACCTGATCCGCCGTCAGATTGCCCGCGCGGTTTTCCGCCAGCAGACGCGCCATGATGAGCAGCGAATTGAGCGGCGTGCGCAGTTCGTGACTCATATTGGCGAGGAATTCGGACTTGTAGCGGCTGGCCTGCTCGAGATCGGCGGCCTGATGTCGAAGCGAGACCTGCGCCCGCGCGAGGTCGTCGCGCTGGACCTGGAGTTGCCTTGCCTGTTCCTCCAACTGGGCATTGGTCTGCTCCAGTTCGCTTTGCTGCGCTTCCAGCCGGGTCGCGGATTCCTGCAACTGGCGGCTCTGCGTTTCCAACTCGTCATTATTGGCGCGCAGTTCCTCGCCCTGCGCCTGCAATTCCTCGGCTTGCCGCTGGGTTTCCTCCAGCGCATCCTGCAAGCGCGCCCGGAAGCGGGCCGAACGAAGAGCAATGCCGATCGACAGGCTGGCTTCGTCGAGCAGTTCCAGGGCGGCGGCGTCGACAGGTTCGAAAAACCCCAGTTCGAGCACCGCATTGACCACATCATCGACCTTTGCCGGCACGATGACGAGGTGGCGGGGACGGTCCCGACCGAAAGCCGATCCGATCGTGAGGTAATGATCCGGGACATCCCGCAGAACCTGCGGACGCCCTTCTGTGGCGACCTGTCCCAACAGACCTTCCTTGGTGCCGAAGCGTTGGGGAATGTCGGCATCGGACGGGATACCGAGCGTTGCCACCCGCTGGAAGAGTCCTTCCTCGCCCTTGAAGAGCGCTCCGCCCTGAAATCCGAGATAACGCGCAAGGAACGCCAGAATCGCCTCGCCCAGCTGTTCGACGGACTGGTCGCCCCGCATCGCGGCGGCAAGGCCGAGATGGCCGGCCTGAAGCCAGGACTGGCGAACGCGCGCGCGGCTGTTCCTTCGCACGAGAATGAAGACCGAGATCACCAGCACCGCGCCCAGCAATCCGGTGACGATGCCACTCGTGATGGCCGTGCGGGACGCGGACGCCATGTCGTCGATCCGGATCTCGCGCAGGCGCATCTCCTCCCGCGCCATGATGTCGAGTTGCGCGCGTATGGCGTCCATTTCATCCTTGCCGCGTCCACTCTCGACAACGGCCACCGCCGCCTCCCTTTGCCCGGCGCGGCGCTGGTCGATGCTTTCGCGAAGTTCAGCAAGCTTGGCGTTCACATGGCGCTTGAGACCGACGAGATTGGTCTGCTGGGTGGGATTGTCCCGCGTCATCGCGGCGATATTGTCGATGCGCGAGGACAGGATCGCGACCGCATTGGTGTAGGGTTCCAGATAGCCCGGATCGCCGGTGAGCAGATACCCCCTTTGCCCCGTTTCCGCATCCTGCGCCGTCGAGAGAAGCTCCTCCAGCGAGACGAGCACGCTATGCGTGTGGCGGATGGCCTGATCGCTGTCGCGCAAGGTCTGGATATTCAGATAGGCAATGACGCCGCTGACGAGGAAGAAGACCAGTCCTGCGATCAGACCAAGAGCCGCCCATGTGTCGGAACGCGATCCGAAACGGGCGAATCCCGATTTTGTCATGATGATCCTCGTCTAGCGGTGAAGCCCCCCTTGATCGCGTAGCCACTGTTCCGATCCAGAATCAAGCATCACTGCGCATCTTTCCCGCTTCCATTAACTTCGATCAAATTTTCTTCCGGTTTTTGGGGAAAATATGTCCGTCATCCGCCGCGATCAGTCCTCGTCCTCGGTGGGACCCAGCGCGTCCTCCTCGTCATCCATCTGCGGTTCCCCGGCGAACGCATCGGTATCGATCCGGCCCGATCGCACCATGTCGTTCATCCGGTCGACCAGATCGGGCGCGTCATCGGGCGTGACCTGCGCCGGGTTGCTTCGTCCGCCATGTTCGCTGTCTTCGGAAATATCCGTCGCGCGGTCCCGCGCCGATTGCGCCACATCCTGCGCCTGCGCTCCTTCTTCGTCCTGTTCGCTATTGTCTTCCGGTTCATCCGCGGGAAACTGGTTCATAGCCTGATCCTTCCATCTTTCGATCCGTCGCGCCCCTCGCTTCTCTTCCAACGAGGAAGGAGGCGCATTGTTCATGACGGCGAAACGCAAGCCGCCTGGGATCGCCTCCCCCTTCCGAGATACTGTTTTTCATGCGCCGTTCGGCATAATATCCGAAATGGACATAGGCAGCCGGCTTGCCGGAAAGCCGATCGGGAAGGCGGAGCGGATCGATGTGACGCAGCAAGGGGGCCATGCAAGGGCGGTTTATGCCGCCTTCCTCAGCTATAACCACAAGGATGTCCGGGCTGCCCGCCAGCTCCACCGGCGGCTGGAATCCTATCGGTTGCCCAAGGGCGCCGCCCGGCCGGACGGGTCGAGGAAATTGGGGCGGATTTTCCGCGACAGGGATGAACTGCCCGCCGCGACCGACCTGTCGGAAGCGGTGAAACTGGCGCTGTCGCAATCGGATGCTCTGGTCGTCCTATGTTCGCCCCATTCCGCGGCTTCCCCGTGGGTGGACCAGGAAATCCGCCTGTTCCGGGCCATGCATCCTGATCGTCCGATATTGGCGGCGATCATCGGCGGCGAACCGGAGGAGGCGTTCCCTCCCGCGCTAGGGGAAGGGGCAGAGCCGCTGGCCGCCGATTTGCGGCGACAGGGCGACGGCCTGCGATTGGGAACGCTGAAACTCGTCGCCGGGCTTGCCGGAACAGGGCTGGACCGCCTCGTCCAGCGCGACGCGCAACGGCGCGTCCGCCGCGTGACGGCCATCACGGTCGCTGCGCTGATCGTCATGCTAGGCTTCCTCGCGCTGGCCATTGCGGCCACGCAGGCAAAGCGGGAGGCGGAGCGGCAACGCGCCGAAGCGGAAGGGATGGTCGAATTCATGCTGACCGATCTACGAGAGCGCCTGCGCAGCGTCGGCCGGCTCGACGCGCTGAGCGTGGTCAACGAGCGGGCGATGACCTATTACCGGGATCAGGGTGATCTGACACACCTGCCGGACGACAGCCTAGAAAGGCGGGCTCGCATCCTTCAGGCCATGGGCGAGGACGATATCGCGCGTGGCAATCTGCCAGCGGCCATGCGGAAGTTCGGGGAATCCCACCGGACGACATCGGCGCTGCTGGACGACGATCCCGCAAGACCGGAATGGATTTTCGCCCATGCGCAAAGCGAATTCTGGATCGGACAGGTGGATCAGCTTTCCGGTCGGGCCGACGCGGCGCTCCGGCATTATCAGGCCTATCTGCGCAGCGCGCTGGAGCTTTTGCGACTCCAGCCCAGGGAAGCGCGCAGCTTCACGGAAGTCGGCTATGCGCTCAGCAACATCGCCTCCGTGCAAGGGGAAAACCTGAACGATCGAGACCAGGCGATCAGGAATTACACCAGATCCCTTCGCTGGTTCGAAAGGGCGCAGGCGGCGGCTCCCCGCTCCTTTTCCATCCGGATGGAAGTGGCCGAACGACATGCCCGCATCGCCGACGTGCAGTCCGACCGCGGAGAATATCCTTCGGCGCGGGAACATCGGCTTCGGCAATTGAGGCTGCTCGAACCGTTGAGGCGGGAAGATCCGGGCAATGGCGATGTCGCCTATGACACGCTGGTTGCGACCCGGTCGCTCGCCCGCATCGCCTTCAAGACGGGCGACCTGGCTGACGCCGCCCGGCTGCTGGATGATGCGAAGAAGCGGTCCTGGGCGTTACGCAGGCGCGACCCGGAAAACCAGAGCTGGTTCGAACAGCATCTGCGCATCCTCATAGACGCGGCGGAAGTGGCGCAAGCGCGCCGGCACGAAACCGAAGCCAGCCGCCTAGTCGATCAGGCGCGCCTTTTCATGCGGGAATCCAGCCCTCAGGCGGCGGCGGCTCCCGAATTCAAGGCTACATCCATCCAAAGGCTGGATGCCATAGCCCAGTTGGACAGCAGCATCGTGAAGGAGGGCCAGTAAAATGCGTTTTGGAGATAGCATCAGGAAATCCGGACCCGACAAGGATATCCGCTTCAGCCATGTCGTCCTGCTCCACATCAGCGTGAAGCGGGGAGTGTGGCACGTCAATCGCTGGTTCGCGCCGATCGGCAAGGGAGGCCTGGGCGCGACGGAGGAGCGGCTGCTCCGGCTCGCCCGGTCACGCAAGCGCGAATGCGCGTGCGAATTTCAGGGCCATGGTTTCGAGAATATCCGCTTCGTCGGACATCCATCCTATTTCACCATCGTGCTGGACGCGCCCGGTTATGAATTTCAGGACGACAAGGGCACCGACCCGATATGGTTCGTGGAAAAGAAGGTCAATTCCCGCCTTCCCCCACCGCCGGCGCCGGTCGTGCCGAACCGGACCTTCTACGATCTCGAAACCACGCGGGTCCGGGGATTTCCGGCGCTGCGTTGCCGGAACTATCTGCGCAACGGCCTGACGGGAGAACCGCTGAAGAAGGGAGAGGAACAGGGGTTCATCTTCAACATCCACCTTCAGGCGCGCTATGCGCATGACGACGCAACCGGCGTCACCCTGGTGATCGACCCGGACGGGACCAGCCGGGGACCGAATAACTGAATCTTGTGGCGCCACGCCAACGCCTGTGAGACAAAGCGAGGAATGATCAGCCCGCAGCTTAACAGCATCACGCGATTGGCGCGCGCGGGCGCGCTGGAGCAGGCCTGGAGCCTGTTCCATGCGTCCCGCTTCACGCCGGGATCGGATGACCCGGAGGTCCTGACCGTCTATGGGCGGCTGCTCAAGGATCGCGCCGCGCAGGCGACCGGCGCGGTGCGGGGCCAATTGCTGCATGATGCCATCGCGGCCTATGAGCGCGCATCGATATTGTCGCGCGCCACCTATCCGCTCATCAACGCGGCGACACTGGCCTTTCTCGCTGGCTTGCAGGACAAGGCGAACAGGCTCGCCCAAGCAACGCTGGCCCTGCTCGACAGCCAGGATTGCGCGCCGGAAACGCCCTATTGGATCGATGCGACGCGGGCCGAATCCCTGCTGCTGCTGGGCCGGACCGACGATGCGCAACGGCTGTTGGGAAAAGCGATCGCCCATCAGCCCGACGCGTGGGAGGATCACGCCTCCACGCTGCGCCAATTCTCCATGATCCTGCGCGGCATGGGACAGCCCGACGGCTGGCTGGATCGCTATCGCCCGCGCGCACCGCTGTATTTCGACGGCATATTGGGGATCGCCACGGACGACGCCCAAGCCGCGGCAATCATCGAGGACGCCGTGGAGGCGCTGTCGCCTTCCATAGCGATCGGTGCGCTCGCCGCCGGGGCTGACATATTGGTGGCGGAGGCAGCCATCCGGCTCGGCAGTGAATTGCATATCGTCCTGCCCTGCCCCGCCGGGCTTTTCCGGACAACCTCGGTCGAGCCGTTCGGGCCCGGCTGGGCCGGACGCTTCGATGTCTTGATGGACGAAGCCGTCTCCGTCCTGATGCTGGACGACTGGCACGCCCTCAGCGACGCCTCCATCGACATATCGCGCCAGGCGGCCATGGGACTGGCGATCCGCCAGGCGAAGCGGCTGCAATCCTCTCCGCAGGCCCTGCATATCTCCGCCAAGGGGGAGGAAGAGCGGTCGAGGGCAGCGGAACCATGGCATCGGCTCGATCTTCCCCTGTCCCGCGTCCGGATGGAAAGAAGCGACCGCAGCCAGGCCGTTCTGCCCGGTCAGGGGAAGGCGATGGCATTGCTCTCCGTGCCGGAAGCCTGGCCGCTTGAACCGGATGAGGGAGACGGAGCAGTGTTGCTGGGCCGGACGGCAGGGCATGTCGTTCTTGGCATGCCTCGACTGGCGGACGCGGCGGCATGGGCGTGCGCAATACGGGTGCGTCACCCCGAAGCGCGATTGGGCATCGACTATTGCGCCGTTGCCGATGATGGGACCGGGGATCAGGGGCTGGAACGGGCCGTCATGCTGGCCCGCGCCGATCTGACGGGAGCGGTCGCGCTCAGCGAGTCCGCCGCGCTGGCGCTCGCGCTCCACTGGCCGGAGGCGAATGTGCAATCCATGGGGGCCATGCGCGGGATCGCGGGAGACCGGACGCTTTACGGGCTTTTCCCCGGCTCAGGCGATCAGGTCGGCTAACAAGCGGGGCGCCAGGATTTCGAGCGCTTCGTCGGAGCGGCGGACGATCCCGCGCCGGACGATATGCGCCAGTGCTCGCGAGGTGGTTTCCCGCGTGGTGTGTACGGTCAGCGCAAGCGCCGAGAGCACGGGCGGCGGCTCAATCCGGTTGGCCGAGCCGGCGAGACGCAGCAGTTCGGCATAAACGCGTCCGGTCGCGGTCAATGTCGTTCTGGCCGCCATCCGATCCAGCGTGACATCCAGTTGCCGGGCGAAAAGCGTCGTGAGACCATAAGCGACATCGGCAAATCGCCGCGCCAGTTCGACCAGCGTGCCAGTATCGACACACAGCAACCGAAGCGCCCCATGGGCGACCATATCGGCTCGCAAAGCCGTCGGTTCGGGGTAACAGCCGAATATCTCGCCGGGGCCGTAGGAGGCCAACAACGTCAGTTGTCCATCCGTCGAAATGATCCGCGCATGGACATTCCCTTCCACGACCAGCCAGCAAAGGGTAGCCATATCCCCCTGATGCGCGATCACCGCCTTATGGGCGAACAATGCTTCGCGAACGGCGGCATCGAGGGCAGCAGCGCTCTCCTGCCCGCAGGAAAAAAGGCTCCTGATAACGGCCAGCCGTTCCGCCTCAAACAAGCTATTCCCCAAAAGCCAAGGACATCGGGACCTAAGAACTATCGCTGGCGTGGCGCTGTCAACATTTTCCGTAGCGTTCGCCGGGATAAAAGGGGGCCCGGCAACAAGAATGCTGCCGGGCCTCAAGGGGGGGAATCAAAAAGATCTGATTCCCTCGGGTCGCAACCGGCAAGTTAAGGGAGCACAAGGATGTTTGCGCGTGACGCGCGTCACGCAGGGAGAATATCGACCTGTGGCGTGGGTTTAACCATAGTTCCGGCTTCTGGCGGTTCCCGCCCATCTGGTTGGGCCTTCACAACCCCAAGCGTTCTCGTATAAAGTTGTTGCCAGGCAGCGTGGTCACAGCTTCAATATGGGCAGCATATTACCTCGCGAATACCCAGGACATCGTGGAACTGACGATGGTTTCGTCGCGTGCCTACGTCATGGGCGAAGTCATATGCGTTACAGCGCCTAGTTGTTCAGTCCCGGCATCTGGTGGATTGGGTTGACGATGAACCGTTCTGGCTCTGACGTCCAGATCTTGGCGATGTATTCGTAGGGTGTGAGCCCGCTGAGCGTTTTGAGCCTTCGGGCGAAGTTGTAGGCGGCCATGAAGTCAGCGAGGTGCGTCCGGAGTTGCTGATGGCTGTCGTAGTGGAAGCGTTTGACGGTCGCCTCCTTGATGGTCCGGTTCATCCGCTCGACCTGGCCGTTGGTCCACGGGTGGTTCGGTTTGGTGAGACGATGCTCGATGTCGTTTGCCTCGCAGATCATGTCGAAGCGCATCTGGCGTGACCATGCGGTGTTACGGTTGCGCGGCTGCTCGGCGAACTGGATGCCATTGTCCGTCAGGATCGTGTGGATGCGGTAGGGCACCGCTTTCAGCAGGTGTTCGAGGAACTCCCACGCCGTTCGGCGATCCGCCTTGTCGACGAGTTGCGTGACGGCGAACTTGCTGGTGCGGTCGATGCCGACGAACAGGTACAGCTTGCCTTCTGCAGTTTGCACTTCGGCAATATCGATGTGGAAGAAGCCGATCGGATAGCGTTTGAAGCGTTGTCGCTTTGGCTTGTCACCTTCGATGTCGGGCAGGCGAGAGATGCCGTGTCGCTGCAGGCACCGATGCAGCGCCGATCGTGTCAGGTGCGGGATCGATGGTTGCAGGGCATAAAGACAGTCATCGAGCGGCAGCAACGTGTGTCGACGGAACGCCACAACCATTGCCTCCTCGGCCTCGGACAGGGTGGTGGAATGAGGGGCCTTCGGCCCGGTCTTCAAATCCTCGACCGTCGCCCGCTTGCGCCACTTCGCCACCGTCTTCGGGTTGATCCCCAAATCCCGGCTCAGCGTCGCGAGCGAAGCTTGCGATCGCTGTATTGCTGCTCGGACGGCGTGCGTGGTCGTGGCGCTCCCGTGACGTACCTGTCCCATAAGGCTTCCTTCCATTCCAACGAAAGGATCGCACCATCAAACCGTGGGATCAAACACTTAGGTGGAAGCCGCCAAAGTAACCTGTTCCAAGAGCTAGCAGAAGGCCATCCGGAATTTGAATGGGTACTTCTTAGACCCGTAAAAGCCATTTGAACAAATGGCGCCCCAAGCAGGACGAAAGCGATGAATATGAGTCGCCGCTTCTACTACGCTAGGGCCGCACCTCTCTGCATCGCTCCGCCGATAACTGCCGTTGGATACCTCTGAACACTATGACGTGGTTAGGGTCGCATACGGAGTGCCGCAGTTGCTCAGTTCGCGTTATTCCTGGTTCCTGCTATCACGCCCAGCCTTCAGCGCCGAAGCCCACCAGACGAGATTGTCAAGCATCGGTCCCACGGTGTCGTCCAGATAGGGGAAATCCGCGAAATCCTTGCCGTCCCGCAGCATCGCGATGAACTCGCCCGCGTTGATGTGGACTGTGTGCTTGAGGCTCGCGACCTGCATCTCGGCCAGCACCAGACGAAGCTGCTCAACAGCCCGCGCCGCGCCTACGCCGCCATAGCCTACAAAGGTCGCCGGCTTGCGCACAAACTCGTTATAGGCATAGTCGAGCGCGTTCTTCAGCACGGCGGGAATGCCATGATTATACTCGGCCGTAAGGAAGATGAACCCATCATATTCCGCGATCTTCTGCCCCCAGCGCACGGCGGTCTCATCCGCGGGCGGCGCCCACATCGGTGACGTCTCGTCCTCGAAGAAGGGCATCGGATAGTCGCGCAGATCCACGAACTCGAATGTCGCGTCGTTCCGGGTAGCGGCAATATCGAGCAGCCATTTCGCCGGACGATCCGCAAACCGTGTCGGCCGCGTCGTGCTAGGTATAACAGCGATCTTAAGCTTGCTGGGCATTTTGCTATCTCCGAATGCTTGAGAGAGTCAGGGGTCGCGGATACCCGCGACCGAAAGCGGATTGGTTTAATCCGGTCAGTATCACCGCCGCTTTTGGGTTCAGGTGATCTCGCGAATGAGCCGAGCCGCAAGCGCGTCTTCGCTGTCGGGCTGCACGGGCTGCCCGTTGATCACGAAAGTGGGCACCGACCGCACGCCGCGCCGCGCTGATACCACCGCTGCTTCGACCGTCGCCTGGCGTTCCTCACCGGACGCGACCAGAACAAGCGCTTCATCTTGGTCGAAGCCATGCTGCACGGCGATGCTTGCCAAGGCTTCGGGATCGTTGATCCGAAATTGCTTCTGGAAATAGCTCTGGGTCAGCGCGCTGGCGAGCGCATGCTGAGTGCCACGCGCGCGGGCGTGACGGATCAGGGTATGCGCGCGAATCGTCGGGTAGAGCATGGTCTGGCGGCTGAGATCGAGCGCGAGACCGGTCTTGCGTGCCTCGGCCTGTGGGCGATCCCACATGGTTTTCGGGTCGATATTGCCGAAGCGGGCACGGAAATAGGCAAGCGTTTCGATGCCTTCATCGGGAAGGTCGGGCATCAGCAGAACCGGATGATGCTCGATATCGACATCCGCATCGGCCAGATCCGTCGTCAGGATGTTATCGAGACGACGCTCGCCGATCAGACACCAGGGACAGACAATGTCAGTATAAAGTTCGACCTTGAGGGATTTTGCCATCGTCTTCAGGCTCCCTGTGCAAGCGCGGTGCGCTGTTCGGCCAGAAACTCGCGCAAGCCTCGCGCGGGCGTCCCGGTGAGGCGCTCGACCGCATCGCTGACGACATCGACGCCGCCTGCGCGTGTGTTGGCGTCCATGGCGACAAGCAGTTCAACCAGCGGTCCGGGCAATCCCACGTCCAGCAGACCTCTTTCCAGTTCCTCGTCGCTGACCGACACGACGGCAATCGAAGCATCGAACACCGTGTTGACGATATCGGCGATCTGCGCTGTCGTAAGCGCCGCTGGGCCAGTGACATTAAGGCGTCCTTCCGCAACGCCCCGAGAGAGAGCAGCCGCTGCGGCGCGGGCCACGTCTTCTCGTGCGATATAAGGGACGCAGCCTTCGCCTGCTGAGGAAAACCATGTGCCGGTCTTCAGCGCTTGCGGCAACCACAGATGGACCGCCTCGGCATACCAGTTGACCCGCAGGATCGTGAACGGAATGCCGCTCTGCTCAATCGCCTGCTCGGTTGCATGGTGATCGGGCGCGAAGGGGATCAACGAGCCCGGCTCGGGATTGGGCATCGAGGTATAGACGATGTGGCGCACCCCTGCGCGCACCGCCGCTTCCACGGCATTGAGATGCTGGCGTTGGCGCTGCCCCGGAACGCCCAGCGCATCGGTCGAAACGATGAGGAGGCCATCGACATTCGCAAAGGCTGCATCGAGCGTTTCGGGGCGATCGAAATCGGACGCCACCGTCAGAACGCCACGTTCGGCGAGATCGGCAAGCTTTTCAGGCGAACGGGTTGCCGCAACCACATTCGTCTGGCCGCTTTCCAGCAGACGTTCGACAATCCTGTGGCCCAGATGGCCACTGGCGCCTGTGACAAGAAGACGGCGCTGGGTATCGCTCATGGGACGTTCCTTGATTTCAAATCATATCGAGACTAGGTCTCACATAGAGACTATTGCTGTCTGGAAAAGTAGGCAGGTTGAAGTAACCAGGTGACGGATATGGAACCTTTGGACGATCCAATCTCCCGCACGGTGCGGGCATTCGAACAGTTGCAGTCCGCCGAGGGCAGAAGCGCGCAGTGCCCTGTGCGTGATGTGCTCGACCGGATCGGGGACAAGTGGAGCATGCTGATGATCATCGCGCTTGCCTTGCGGCCGCATCGCTTCGGCGAGCTTCACCGCTCCATTCCCGACATCTCCAAGCGGATGCTGACGCAGACGCTACGCGATCTCGAAAGCGACGGGCTCATCAGCCGTCACGTCTTCGCGACCAGCCCGCCGAGTGTGGAGTATAGGCTGACACCTTTAGGCACGTCCCTGCTGACACCGCTCGCGGCGCTGGTTGACTGGGCTGACCGACACCACGGAGAAATCAGCGAGGCACGAGCACGGTTACGGGATGGCGGCGAAGCCATCGAAGATGAGCCTCAGTTTGCCGCATCGCGCCAGTAACACCAGGCGGCCCAGAGCCACCCGCCTATCAGCAATGTGCCGCCCAAGGGCGTCACGGCACCCAGCCATCTTGGGCCTCCCAGCGCCATTGCATAGAGCGTAACGGCGAAGATTGCGGCACCGACAAGCAGCGTGATCGCGGGGCCCCGCGCCATCCCCATAAGACCCAGCGCGGCAACAGCATGGATCAGCTGATAGAGGCCGCCGGTGCGCAGCCATTCGGCCTCCTGCTGTCCCGCAGCGCCATGCGCTCCGAATGCCCCGGCAGCGACAGCAAGAGCAGCGGAGATCGCAGCCCACAATCCGATCATGATGCGCTATCCTTCATCGTCCTCCCCGACCGGGACGCGAGATCGCGCCGCGCGAGCCCCGTGGCCTCAGGCGTCTAAGCCATGACTCACTGATGAAAGTGCCAAAGGGCAGGAACGCCGCGATCAGCGTCCGAAGCCAGCCAAGCAGGCCAACTCCGCGCCGCGTCGGCAATGCGAGCGGCATGGCAACGACATAGGCGATGAACGCAATGCCATGAATCCAGCCAAACGGCGGCACCAGTGCGGGCCAGCCTGCAAGATATTTGAGCGGCATGGCGACGAGGAACAATGCCAGCGTCGTAATGCCTTCGACCAGCGCCACCTTGCGGAAAAGCTCAAACATCACGGATAGCGCCTCGACCGACGGCGGACCAGGCAATCGCAGGACTATCTGTCTTCACCGGGCATCTCCAGCGTCGCCATCGTAGTCATAGGCCCGCAGAAACCTGTCCACGGCTGCGTCCACCGCTTCATCCTGCGCAAACCAGGCCTTCGCACCGAACAGGAGCGGCTCGATCATCCCTGCCTCGAGGAGACCCTTGAGATGGGCCGCGGCAAGCTTTGCATCGCCTGCCCGTAGCGCGCCCGTCTCGTGCAAATGCGCGATGTAGGCCGCCATCTCACGCCAGGCCCGCTCCGCGCCGCAAGTGTAGAGCGTGCTGCCCAGCGCCGAGTTAGCTCCTTCGGCGATCGCCGCGCGCATGATCGCGATGGCATCCGATGATGTCAGCAGCGCGAGATAGGCAAGGCCGAAGCCGCGCAACGCGGAACACACATCCGGATTGGAAGTATCAAGCAGGCCGATCGCATCTTCGGCCTGCTCTTCCATGACCGCCATCATCGCGCCTGCGAACAACTCTTCCTTGGACTTGAAGTAGCGGTAAAGCGTTCCCTTCGACCCGCCGATCCTGGCGGAGATGGCCGCCATGCTGGCGCGCGCATAGCCCACCTCACGAAACATCTCGGTCGCCACGTCGAGGATCGCCTGACGGCGATCATCGGTCCTCACCCTCATGCGCAAAATCCTTTCTCGTACATACCTGTACGGTTTTCGATTGACGAACACAAGCGCGGGCTCATAAATGACGATACTGTATGGTTTTAGGTGTGCTATGGATTCGCCTCATTCAACATTCTCGAAGCGGTTTGGTTGGCGGATTGTCGCGTTGGCCTCCGCGATCGCATTGTCCGGCTGCGCCACGCTCCCTGAGCGGGCAGAGCTTGCCGCAATCTCGTCTCCCGATCGCTTTGAAAGCACCAGCAGCCTCACGACCCCGGTTGCTGACTGGCCGTCCGATCGCTGGTGGGATGGCTTTGGTGATCCCCAGTTGATCGCGCTGATCGAGGAAGGTCTTGCCGGAGCGACCGATCTGCGTGTGGCACAGGCACGTTTCGCCCGCGCCGAAGCCATGATCCGCGAGACGCAAAGCCGTCTGCTGCCGACATTGAACGTTGGCGCGGAAGGCGGCGCGACCAAGCAGAGCTACAACTATCTCTTCCCGCGCGAGTTCGCACCCCAAGGCTGGCCCGACTATGGCCTTGTGACGGCGCGTCTCGACTGGGAGCTCGATTTCTGGGGCCGCAACAGCTCCGCATTGGCCGCTGCCCGGTCCGAAGCGGCTGCGGCAGAGGCCGAAGCGGCCGCCGCGCGTTTGGCCGTCTCTGCCGGCATCGCCAGCACTTATGCCGATCTGGCCGCGCTCCATGCGGAGCAGGACGCCGCCCGCAAGGCTGTAGAGGTCCGCGCCCGGACGCTGGACCTGATGGATGGGCGCAAGGCGCAAGGGTTGGAGAATGACGGCGCGGTGCAACGCGCGCGCTCCGCGCTGGCGACGGCGCAGGGCGACCTTGCCGCGCTCGACGAATCGCTCGTGCTCACCCGGCATCGCATCGCCGCGCTGCTCGGCGCGGGGCCCGATCGCGGCCTTGCCATTGCCCGTCCGGCTCCCATTGCGCGTGACAGCTTCGGGCTTCCCGCCAACCTGCCGGCCGAGCTTATCGGACGCCGGCCCGACATCATCGCCGCGCGGATGCGCAGCGAGGCGGCCGCAAGCCGGATCAAGGAAGCACGCGCGTCCTTCTATCCCAATGTCAACCTTGCCGGGCTGATCGGTCTCCAGGCGCTGGGACTCGACAATGTCTTTAAGAGCGGATCGGAGTTTGGCACGGTCGGACCCGCGATCAGCCTGCCAATCTTCGACGGCGGTC